>JBDRDH010000222.1:0-37860 GCA_043820985.1 Planctomycetota bacterium | reverse complement strand
CAGAACAGTTCTGGAGCCTGTCCGGCGTGGAAACGATTCTGGCCTTGCGTGCCCTGTGGCTCTCCCAGGACGGCCGCTGGACCCGTTACTGGGACACCCGCCCCGCCTACACAAAGGCCGCCTAAAGTGTCACGCACCCCGCCGGACCTCGACCAGGCGGTTCCCCTTGACACGCGGCCTTGTTCGTGCGTTAAACATGTGTCAGATGACCTCGTACGCCTACATCTTACACTGTGTCAACGGTCGATACTACTACGGCAGCACGAACGACCTGCACCGGCGTCTCGTACGCCGGGTTGGCAAACGCCCTCCGGCGCGGCCTGATGGAATTCCACGGCAAGCGAACCAGGGGCTGCTACTTTTGGGACGGCCGGCGAGCCGCTGGCCGCTACACCAGGTCGGCCGCGCGGGGGCGCGGGGCGCTACATTAGGACGGCCGCGCGAGGGCGCGGGCCGCCACCTTGGGACAGCCGCGCGGGGGCGCGGGGCGCTACCCTCCTGGGCGCCAAGAACGACTTTCGTACCGGACTGCTGATAAATCACAATCTGCCAACATAGATCGTTGCCGCTACAATCCTGACCATGAATCGACACGCAACCGCGCCTGAGATAACTCCTGACCATCAAGCCGCGGCTTCACGGGCGCGGCTGGGTGTAATCTATGGCGTGACCGCTTACGGGCTCTGGGGGGTCTTTCCGGTTTATTTCAAAGCGATCGAGAGCGTCCCGACCCTCGAAGTGCTGGCTCATCGCATTATCTGGTCGGTGGTCTTCCTGCTGCTGCTGATTATGCTGCGCGGCGGGATGCGGGAAGTTCGCCAGGCGGTGAAATCTCGCCGCACGCTGCTGACGCTCTGTGCCACGACGTGTCTGATAGCCTGCAACTGGGGGTTGTTCATCTGGGCGGTGGCGAATGACAAGTTGCTGCAATCCGCCCTGGCCTATTTTATCAATCCACTCATCAGCGTGATGCTGGGCTTTGTGTTTCTGCGCGAACGCCTGCGAGCCTGGCAGAGCTTCAGCGTGGCCCTGGCCACCGTGGCGGTGGTTTTTCTAACGATCAGCTCGGGTGCGCTGCCGATCATCGCCCTGATCATGGCGTGCACGTTTGGGATGTACGGCTTGCTCAGAAAAACCGCCCAGGTGGAGGCCCTGGCCGGTCTGACGATCGAAACCGGCCTGCTCGCGCCGATAGCTTTGATCTTTCTCATCCATGAGATGGTTCAGGGGCGCGCGGTGTTCGCCGCGCAATCGTTGCAGTTTGATCTGCTGCTGATCGCCGCCGGCGTCGTTACGGCTGTCCCACTGCTATGGTTCGCCCAGGCCGCCCGCCGCCTGCGTCTGGCCACACTTGGCTTTTTACAGTATCTGGCCCCAACCGGTCATTTTCTACTAGCCGTGCTGGTCTATGGCGAAGCCTTCCCAACAACTCACCTGATCGCCTTCATCGTCATCTGGATCGCGCTGTTGATCTACTCAATCGACACCGCCTTCAGCACACGCCCCCCGCCGGCTGGACCGCCGACACCCGCGATTGAATGACTGATCCACGATATAGGGCGTAACAATACCTAATTTGATGCTCACGCACGGTATGCCAGGAAAGAAATGCTTGTACCGCCCATGGTCTGGTGGCAAAATGGGGGAATAGTGGTATGCGTACGTTCAAGTGGTGTTTGATCACGCCGACCGCGGTGCTTTCTGGGAGACATTTTCCATGAATAAGATGATTGTATTTGTTGCTACCATTTTGCTGGCAGGGTTTACCTTATCACCAGCCACGCTCGGGGACCCACCCAGCTCTTTCGACCTGCGCAACGTGGGTGGAGAAAACTACGTCACCTCCGTCAAGAGCCAACAGGGCGGCACCTGCTGGACACATGGCGCGATGGCCGCCATCGAGGGTAATCTGCTGATGACCGGCATCTGGGCGGCGGCGGGCGAGGCCGGTGAGCCCAACCTGGCGGAATATCACCTGGACTGGTGGAATGGTTTCAACCAACATAACAACGACGACACCGATCCGCCCACCGGCGGCGGCCTCGAGGTACACATGGGTGGCGACTACCGTGTCACCGCGGCCTATACCGGCCGCGGAGAGGGTGCCGTGCGCGACATCGACGGTCAGTCCTACGAAACACCCCCCGCTCGGCATGATCCCAGTTACCATTACTATTACACCCGCGACATCGAGTGGTTCGTGGCCGGCGCCGATCTGAGCAACATCAACACCATTAAGAATCAAATTATGACTGAAGGCGTGATGGGTACATGTATGTGCTATGACAGTGGCTTCATGTCGAATTACATCCACTATCAGCCGCCTTCCAGCACACTCGATCCCAACCACGCCATCGGGATCGTCGGGTGGGACGACAACCTGGCCACACAGGCCCCCCTGCCGGGAGCCTGGCTGTGCAAGAACAGTTGGGGTAGTAGCTGGGGGCTGGCCGGCTACTTCTGGATTTCATACTACGACAAGCACGCCTGCCAGAATCCCGAGATGGGCGCTATCTCCTTCCGCAATGTCGAACCGCTGGCGTACGACCGGGTTTACTATCACGACTATCACGGCTGGCGTGATACCATGACCGACTGTAGCGCGGCCTTTAACGCCTTCGAGACCGTTACCGCCGAAGTGCTCCACGCCGTCAGCTTCTATACCGCTGTTGATAACGTCACCTACACCGTACGGGTATACGATCGCTACGAGGGCGGTGAGCTGCTCGACGAGTTATCCACACAATCCGGCGCGATCCAGTACACCGGTTTCCACACGGTAGACCTGGACACGGCCGTGGCGCTGGCCGCCGATGATGACTTCTACCTGCATCTGGAACTATCCGCCGGCGGACAGCCCTACGACCGTACCTCCGATATCCCGGTCCTGCTGGGCGCGAGCGGTCGCACGATCGTCGATTCAGCCGCCAGCCCAGGCGAGAGTTATTACTACAGCGGCGGTCAGTGGCACGACCTCTACTACTATGACGACCCGCCCTGGACCGGCACGGCTAACTTCTGCATCAAGGGCCTTACCAGCGCAGCCGGTTTACGTGTCAGCCCGGCGGAGAACCTCAGCGCCGCCGGCCCGGTCGGGGGCCCCTTCGATCCCGTCAGCACCAGCTACGTCATAGAGAACCGTTGCGATTACCCGATCGCGTACGAAGTCGTGGCGGACGCCTCCGCCAATTGGATCACCCTCAGCGGCGATCTGGGCGGTACGCTGCCCGCGCTGGGTACCGCCGAGGCAATCGTTGAAATCAACGCCGCCGCCAACGACCTCGATGCAGGTGGCTACATCGCCAATATCACTTTCACAAACACGACCGACCACCTGGGTGACTGCACGCGTCAAGCCCTGCTGGCGGTCGGGCCGCCTACCCTGCAATACGAATGGCCGCTCGATGATGATCCCGGCTGGACGATCGAGGGTGACTGGGCTTTCGGCCAGCCACAGGGGCAAGGCGGCAGTTATGGCGGCCCGGATCCCACCAGCGGCCACACCGGCGACAACGCCTACGGCTACAACCTGTGGGGCGACTATCCCAACAACATGCCCGAATACAACCTGACCACGACTGCCATCGATTGCAGTGGCTTGCTGGGAGTCAAGCTGGCCTTCTGGCGCTGGTTGGGTGTCGAGCAACCTATCTACGACCACGCCTATGTCCGCGTCAGTAACGACGGCACAACCTGGAATACCGTGTGGGAAAATGCGGTGGAGGTCGCGGATTACGCCTGGAGCTACCAGGAATTCGACCTCGCCGCTATTGCCGACAATCAGCCCACGCTGTACGTCCGCTGGACGATGGGCACCACCGATGGCGGCTGGACCTACTGCGGCTGGAACGTGGACGACGTCGAGATCTGGGGCGTGCAGCGCGCCAATGTCATCGGCGATATGAATTGCGACGGTGCGGTGAATGCATACGACATCGATGGTTTCATCTGCGCCTTGAGCCCGACATGTGACTACGAAGGCATCTACCCCGACTGTGACCGCCAACTCGCCGACTGCAACGGCGATGGCGACGTGAACGCCTACGACATCGACGGCTTCATCGCCCTGGTCGGCGGCGGTTAGTAGCGAGTAGCAAGTAGCGAGTTAAGTTGGGCAACCAGGCAATAACGTAGCGGCCCCGCGCCCGCGCGCGTCCGGGGAACGTAACGGCCCATCTCCGTACCACCCTAAATGTAGCGGCCCGGCGTCCCTGCCGGCCGGGGGATATAGCGGCCGGGCTCTGTCCCGGTCGTGATGGCTGTCCGCCGTCCTGACCTCTAATCCGAACCCCGAGCGCCAGCGAGTGGGTTCCCAATCCGAGCCCCGAGCGCCAGCGAGCGGGTTCTCAATCCGAGCCCCGAGCGCCAGCGAGCGGGGCAAGCCGAGGATCCAAGTGTTGTTCCGACCACCAACACTATCAATTCTTCTTGGCGGCCTCCGCGGGAGGTCGCCCGGATTGCGTTTGCAACTCGGAGGTCAGAAATGCCACGCCCACGCATCTCGCCGACCCGACACACGGTTCCCCTCATTCTCGCCGCTATCCTGCTCTGGCTCTGCCCCCTAAACGCATACGGGGCAGTCTTCCACGTCGATGACGATGCGCCCAACGATCCCGGACGCGCCGCCCTGTCCGGGAGCACTTCCGACCCAGATAGCCCCGCCGCGCCTTACTCTTACACTGATCGAGTTGCTGCCGACGGGGGTCGGCCGACCGGCCAAGTCGTTCGGATCGCGATTGCGAACGAGGCCGAGCTCGAAGCGCTCCAGGCACTCGAAGCCCTCGGTCGCGACTTCGAGGTCTGGTCCGAAGTGATCGCCGTCGGCCCGATCGAGGTGCGCGTCGCGCCGGCGGCGGTGGCCGTACTCGACGCCAGCGGGCTGCGTTATGAAGTCACGGTCGAGGATCTCCAGCAGCACCTTGACGAGCTGTTCGGCGGCCGGCGCGATGGAGACTTCTTCGATACCTTGCGCACGTACGACGAACACGTCCAATTCATGACTGATCTGGTGGCGACCTATCCCGACCTGGCTGAAATGTTCGTGGTCGGCACCTCTGTGCTAGGACGCCCGATGTGGGCGCTGCGTATCACCGGCCCCGGTGGTGAGAAACCCGGCGTGATGTACCACGGTGCGCAGCACGGCAACGAAGAGGCCGGCGCCTCGGTGGTCGCGTTTACCGCCCATTATCCGCTCACGAATTACGACAGCGATCCTGAGGTGGCCGCGTGACTACACATGGATAATAAAGACAAAGCGCGCGTGGATTTGATCGCCATTTGCGGATTGACTATGGACCGCCCGTATGCGGATACGGTTCACGGCCATAGCAATGTAGTTCGTGCTTCGCCGGGTTCTAACGGCACGGTCAGCGTGGGCGCGCGAATATGGGGCCATCCAGGTTGAGAAAATTCACGCTGTCCGGCGTCGCGTAGTAGTAGTGAGAAGCCGCTAAGGTTTAAGGGCGCGCTGTACGGTCAATTGACACCCACGGCCGCTATGTAAGGAGGACCAGCATGACCCCAGCCTACGGACGCCAACTTCTCGCCGCACTGACACTTATGTTGACATGCGCCGTGCTGGCGGGCGCGGCGGACACGCCGGCTGCGAAAGCACGGAACACCCCGGGGACGCCGCCGCCGGTAATGCACGAGGCGTTGCCCCGGCGGCCCCTGCCCGAAGTGCTCCCGGAGGAAAGCGCGCAACCACTACCGCGCGGAGACCAGCGTCGTGGGCGTTATGTAAGTGTGCAGGTTAATGTCGATCCCTTTGGTTTGAACATCGACGACGACGCGGCCAACGAGCCCAGCCTCGCGATCGATCCGACCAATCCGCTCCATATGGTGATCGGCTGGCGCCAATTCGACACACGTTTCTCAAACTTCCGCGAAGCCGGCTGGGCCTACAGCCACGACGGCGGCCAGTCCTGGACATTCCCCGGCGTGCTCGAGGATGGCGTTTTCCGCAGTGACCCGGTCCTGGCAACCGATACCGCGGGCAATTTCTACTACTACAGCTTGTCCACCTTTGGCACTTGTGAGCTGTTCAAGTCCACGGATGGCGGTGTTACCTGGTCAGATGCGGTCCCGGGCTGGGGCGGCGACAAGATCTGGATGGATGTCGATAACACCGGCGGGATCGGCAACGGCAACGTCTACCTGACCTGGCAACGCTTCTTCAACTGCTGCGACGTCTGGACTTTCGCGCGCTCAATAGATAGCGGCGAAAGCTTCGAATTCCCCAATTACATGCCCAGAACACCCAGCTTCGGCAGCCTGACCGTCGGCCCGGATGGCGAGGTCTACGTCTTTGGCATCGATGCCGAGGACTTTCAGAACTGGGCTCAGTTCGTGGTTTCGAAGTCAACCGATGCCCGTAATCCCGAAAGCGCTGTGTACTTCTACACTACCCCGGTAGACATCGGCGGCATCATGGACCTCGGCGCGGCTCCCAACCCGGCAGGTATGACCGGCCAGGCCTGGGTCACCGTGGACCGCTCCGAAGGTCCGACCCGCGGCTACGTCTATCTGCTATGTTCCGTTGATCCGCCGGGCGACGACCCCATGGATGTCATGTTCGCCCGCAGCACGGATGGCGGCGTTACCTGGAGCACGCCATTACGCATCAACGATGATCCGCTCGACACCAACACCTGGCAATGGTTTGGCACGCTATCGGTGGCCCCCAACGGTCGCCTGGATGTCATCTGGAACGACACCCGCAACGGTCTCAATCACTCTTTCTGCGAGACTTTCCATTCATACTCGCTCGACGCCGGCCTGACCTGGTCCACCAATGAGCCGATCACGCCCCAGTTCAATAGTTACTATGGCTTCCCCCAGCAGAACAAGCTGGGTGATTATTACCACATGGTCTCCGACAACGCCGGTGCCCACCTGGCTTACGCCGCGACCTTCAACATCGAACAGGACGTCTACTATCTGTATATCCCGTTCTGCGCAGACGCTGGCACGGTTTCGCTAAACCGCGCGGCGTATGCCTGTGAGAGCACGGCCGACATCGCCGTGCTCGACTGCGGACTCAATACCGATCCGGAAATCGCGGAATCCGTCGAAGTGACGGTCACCTCCGACTCCGAACTCGCCGGCGAAAGAATCGTCCTGACCGAGACCGCCGTGGATTCCGCCCTCTTCGAGGCCCAGCTCGACCTCAGTGGCATTGATGCCGAGGGCGTGCTGCTGGTCGCGCCGGGCGATACCGTCACGGTCACATACATCGACGCCGACGATGGTGCCGGCGGGATCGACGTCGAGGTGCTCGAAAGCGCCCAATTGGACTGTACGGCTCCACAGGTCACCGGCGTGCAGATCACCGACATCCGCACACGCGACGCCATGCTATACTTCGAAACCGATGAGCCCACCATCGCCATGGCGCGCTTCGGTACGTCCAGCGACGACCTTTACCTGAGTACCCCCTCGAGCAGCTTCGTCACGCAACATACCCTGCGACTGACCGGAATGGACGGCGAAAACTTGTACTATCTGCTTATCGACGTCGAGGATCAGGCCGGTAACGTGACCACCGCCGACAATGGCGGTACCGGTTATACTTTCGAAACACCCAGAATTCCGCAGCATTTCACCGAGTTCTTCTGGCAGCATCCCAACGACTTTTCCAACCATAGCCTGGCACTCACGCCCGACGGCGGTCCGGACTATTACTCCGCCTGCGTGCGCGCGGCTACCAGCCTGCCGACCGATCCGACCGGCGGCACGATCCTGGAACTCGCCGACGATGCCACCGAGTACGTCATCTTCAACGATGGGGCCATGGTGCAGCTTTACGGCATGGATTACGGCGGTTGCTTCGTCAGCAGCAATGGTAACATCACCTTCGCCTATGCTGACGCTTCGAGCTATTGGCATCCGAGTAATCACTTCAGCCAACCGCGCATCTCGGCGTTGTTCTGCGATCTGAACCCGGAGGCGGGCGGCTCAGTTAGCTGGAAGCAACGTGACGATCGGATCGCGATCACCTGGCTCGAAGTGCCGCATGTTCAGCTTACCGAACCGAACACGGCCCAGATCGAGATGTTCTACGACGGTCGCATCACCGTCACCTGTGTGGATCTCGAGGTGCAATGGGGCATGGTCGGTATCTCGGAGGGCCTGGGTTACAGCTTCGACTATTACGAGACCGATCTGACCGAACTGGGCGGCTGCGGCGAGTTGGGCGATCTGAACTGTGACGGCGTGCTCGACAGCTACGACATCGACGCCTTTATCTGCGCCCTGAGCCCAAATTGTGACTATTACGCTGAATGGCCAACATGTGATATCAATCTCGCCGACTGTAACGGCGACGGAAACGTCAACGCCTACGACATCGACGCCTTCGTCCAGCTCATGGGCGGCGGCGGTTGATTGATTGACTGAGATACATACCCCCCAGCGCAGTGTCTGCAAGAAGAAGCGGGCGGTCAGTTATCCCACTGCCGCCCGCTTCGCATATTAATAGCCGGGTACCGCGTACAACCCCCCTCCCTCCCAGGGAGGGGATGGGGAGGGTTACAGAGCCTTAATTGTACTTATCCCCTTTATCCCTTTTATCCCCTTTATCCCTTCTTTTAATTGAACTTATCCCCTTTACCCTGCTTTACCCTGAGCGGCCAATGTCGGCGGACCCGCGGCGGATCAGACGACGGGGCGTCGGGTCGATGACCCAACTTGCGGGGCGCCATCATCCGCCGCCCAGGGTTTCGGCCAGGGAGGGGTATTCCCGGAAAAGTTGTACGCGGATGCTGTGCAGGCTCTCCGCCGAGAGACCTTTGCGGGCGGCTTCGGCGAGGATGGCGCGGACGCCGTCCACGTCGCCGCGCTCGGCCGCCAGCCAGGCCAGCCAGCCCCAGGCCCGTAAGTGGTCCGGCATATATTCCAACGCCGCCCGCAGCCAGGCTTCCACATCCGGACGATCGGCCGGGGAGCGCTGAATATAGCCAACCGCCAGGGCTACATAGCGGTCAGCCAGCACATCGGGCAACGCCTCGGCACCCACAATCAACTGGAGAACTTGCGCGGCTTCATCAACCGCCCCACTCGCCAACAACGCTTCCGCTCGCTTCAAACGGAACGGCCAGGCCAGTTCCTCGTACTTCTGTTCCTGAATGCTGGGTAATCCGCGGATGGCTTCCTCAAGCAGCTCGGCGGCCTGGGGAGCTTTTTCGACCGACTCGGCCAGGGCGAACTCGGCTTGTTCCAACAGCGCTACTGAATACAGCGTCGGGAAACGGGCCTGCATGGGCTTGTACAACAGGACCGCGCGGGCCGCATGGCCATAAGCCGTCTGATAGTCGCCGCGCTGAGCCTCCCAATGAGCCGCCAATCGGTATATTTCCGGCGCCCGCGAGGCGACCAGACTGTCCAGATCGGTACTCGGATCAACCGGACCAATCATTGCCAGGAATTGTTGAAGCGTGTCGGCGAAACCGGGCTCCTGGGCCAGGCGACGTAAGGCCGTCTGCCACATGAGTCGGACCTGGTCGAATCCCAATGGTCGCCCCCAACGGTCCCAGCCGGTGCTGCTGCGTAGCGCATCACGTAACAATCCCACGTGATTCGCCAGCAGGTCGGGGTAACGCGTCAAAGCCAGCAGGGCTTCCACGTCATACGGCCGCCAGCGTCGCTGCCAACGCCAGGCCTGCCCCGCCAATCGATACCACTGCCGTGAGAGGTTTGCATCCACTGGCCGATAGAGTTCGCCCAGCATTTCGGCGGCACTGGCCGCCACGCGGGCCGAGCCCATCAGCGTGGGCGCCCGGTTGCCCAACCGCACGGCCGCCAGGTAAGTCGCCTGGCCCTGCTCGATCGCCGCTTGATGCAACTCTGAAACCGGCGCGGAGGTCGGACTGGTGGCCGGCGGCACTGAATCACTGCTGCCCACCTCACGGGCATATTCGTCAGCAGCCCGCCCGGCGGTGTTCAGTTGTGCATGCAGCGCCCAGCCCGCATTGACCAGTTGCCGGACCGGATCCAGCAAGTGGATACTGGCTGCTTCATATTTTTGTGCGGCCGTCTGGTACTCACGGCGGGCAAAGGCTTCATTACCAGCTTGTTCAGTTAACACCGCCTGCCAGTTTCTTAGCGTCAACCATCCGCCACTCAGTGCCAACAGCAGCACGACCACGGCCACTCCCGCTCGTGGCGATGAGATCGGCATCCCGCCGGTCGGCCGGCTACGAGCCAACTCGGCGATGACATCGTCCGTCCGAGCCTCCGTTGTTGATCTACCTGCCGCCCACAGCATCCCCAACAGGCTGAAGAAGATCGCCGGCACACCCGCCAGGCGCAAGCCCGGCGAGAAACCCCCATCCACGATCAACGCCACTACCGCCGCCAGGAGCCCGAGCATCATCCAGCGCTGCTCGCTGAAGCGTCTGGAGCGTAGCAGCAACCCACCGGCGGCGAGCGTTGCCAGCAATCCGCCGACATACGTCACACCACCCACCAGCCCAATTTCAGCTAGGATTTCGAACAGCTCATTATGCGCGTGCTCGACGATATCCCCCATGAAAGCCGCCGGATCCAGCCGCCGATCGTGCAGCGACAATTGACCCGCCAGTTGTGGATAGGATCCGGCCCCCTGACCGGCGATAGCAGTAAATGACGACTGCTCCCATAGTTCCGTCGCATAACGCCAGGCGTAGAGCCGAAACCGCACTGTCGCGCTACGGGCCATGGCGGCATCGAGCCGCGAATAGCTCACCAGCAACCAGGCGGTCACCCCGACGCCCACAAGGGCTAGCCCGACGATTGCCCAGCGTAAGCGTCGCCCGGACAACATGTAGAACACGGTAATCACGCCAGCGGCCAGGCCCAATAGCGCAGCCCGTGAATATGCCAGACTGAAACACCATAGTAGCGGAATCAGGGCCACCGCTGCCCCGCAGATCAGCCGCCAGTTGAGCTTATGTCGTCGCCGTTGAAATCCCACGAGGTGCCCGGTCAGTGCACAACCAGCCACCAGTATGGCGGGCAATATCGCGGCGGCCAGCGTCCCTGGATTGCCCAGCGGAAAACCCGGTCGATGGGCCGGATTACGCTCAATGAAGTACCAGATGCACAGAATCCCGCTCAGGGCCGAAATGATAACCAATCCCATCAACAGCGACGGGAGCGCCCGCCGATCCAGCGTCCAGGCCAGCGCCAGAGCCCAGGCCAGGGCCAATGCATGCAGGATTGCCTGGCCGCGCGCCAGATCGGTGTCAGCCGCCCAAAATATGCTCAGGGCTGAGATAACCACCCAACCAAGCAGCAGGACCTGAGCCGCACACCACGGTTCGGTCAGCCGCCGCCGCAAGCCGGTCCCCCACCCATGACGCATCAGGCGCCAGGCGAGTAATCCCAGCCCCAACACCGCGGCGAGGTGAAAGGCCAGATCCTTGATTTCGGTTCCGCGAACGGTAGATACCAAACCTCCCAGCGACAGGAGTTCGGTCAATGATCGTAAAATGGAAAGATCGCTCCATGGGATGGCGCCTGGATAGGTCGAATCACGGGGCGGACTCAAAAGGAAGAAAACAGCCGCGAACAGGGCCAATGCCAGAATGAGTACCGCCCGTGAGCAATCGAAACGCCGTGCGCCTTGACGCATTGGAGCGGCGGCTCCCGCGTCTGGCGGTTCGACCGGAACTTCAACATCCTCACTTGGCTCGACCACACGACACCCAGAAGCGCAAATCAGATGGTTCCCGAGATACTACCCTGTCATTTGTCCTGTGGTTCGCCCGGCTTGTCAAACTCAGGAAATAATGAAAGCCGCTAAAGAACTTTTCCGAAATTGTCGATGTACCGATCAGGAGGGAGTGTAGACTAACCCGCAAGACGGTTGTCCATCCCCTACCAGACCGCTATTCTGGCCGTGATAGTCATGCATTCACATACTGTTTCCACAAGGACGGACGCGCACCCATCACTCGCCCTGCCGCGTGATCTGCAAACTTTGCGCGTACATATGGTCGGCATCGCCGGTAGCGGCATGTCCGGCCTGGCCGCGTTTCTGCTACGGCGCGGGGCGGTGGTCAGCGGTTCCGATCGCCAGGCTGGCGAAGAAGTCACTCGGCTGATTCAGTCTGGGGCTACCATCGGCACCGAGCAGACTGCCGCTACCCTGCCGCTCAGCGCCGAGTACCTGGTCAAGTCCGCCGCTATTCCGGAAGATCACGCTGAAGTAGTCGAGGCCCGCCGGCGCGGCTTACCGGTATTCAAATATGCCGAGTTGTTAGGTCATTTGATGTCGCGCTGTGATGGTATCGCCATCAGCGGCACGCACGGCAAGAGCACCACCACCGCCTGGCTGGCGTACGTGCTCAAACGCGCCGGGCTGGATCCGAACTTTGTCATCGGGGCCGGCGTCGATCAGCTTGGCGGCGGTAGCGGCGTTGGCGATGGCCCGCATTTTGTGGCCGAAGCCTGCGAATACGACCGTTCATTCCTCAACCTGCGACCACGCCGGGCCGCGATTCTGAACATCGAGGAAGACCACCTGGACTACTACGCCGATCTGGATGAAATCGCCGCCACTTTCACACATTTCACAACCTTACTCCCTGCTGATGGCTTGCTCGTGCTGAATGCCGACGATCCGTGCTGCCGGGCGCTGGTGGATTCAGATCATCCTCGTCTCGAAACCTTCGGCACGCGCTCCGGGGCCACCTGGCGCGCCGCCAATATCACCCTGGATTCCGGGCGCTACTCTTTCGACGTACTCCGCCGTGAGAATGTCCTCGGGCGCGTCGCCCTGGGCATCGCCGGCCAACATAACATCCTTAACAGCCTGGCGGTTATCGCCCTGGCAACTGACTGCGGCGTACCCTGGGAGACGCTTGTTACTCCCCTGGAGGAATTCCACGGCGCCCGCCGGCGGCTGGAGTTCCGCGGCGAAGTCAATGGTATCCGCATCATCGACGACTATGCTCATCATCCCACCGAGATCATCGCCACCCTCCAGGCGGCCCGCGAGTCATACCAGCCCCGCCGGCTGTGGTGTGTCTTTCAACCGCACCAACACTCGCGCACCCGCTTTTTCATGTCCAGCTTCGCCGAGAGTTTTTCGCAAGCCGACCGCGTGGTGGTTCCCGACATCTTCTTCGTGCGCGACAGCCAACTGGAGCGCGAAGCCGTCTGTGCCGCGGATCTGGTCGCCCAGATTCGGCAACGCGGCGATGACGCCGAGTACGTTCCCACCTTTGCCGGCATCGTCGAGCGTCTGGTCGCCGATGTCGCGCCGGGCGATGTCGTATTGACGATGGGAGCCGGAAATATCTGGAAAGTCGCCGATGAGTTGCTTCGCCAGCTTCAAAGAGATTTGCCAACCTGATGCCGAACTGGCTCCACTGACGACGTTCAAGCTGGGCGGCCCGGCCCGCTGGCTGCTTACGCCGCGCGATGAAGCTGAACTGGCCGCGGTGCTGAACCACTGTTATACACAAAAAACACCCTGGCGGCTGCTCGGACAGGGCGCTAATGTCCTGGTACGCGACGCGGGGGTGGACAGCGCGGTCATCAAGCTCACCGGTCCGGTCTGGGAAATGGTCCGCTGGGAAGATCCCCTGGTCCACGTCGCGGCTGGCGCGGACTTCACCAAGCTGGTAAAACAGAGCTTCGAGCACAACCTGGCCGGACTGGAAAATCTGGCCGGCATCCCGGGGAGCGTCGGCGGCATCATCCGGATGAATGCCGGCGGCAAGCATGGTTACATCGCTGACTGGACGCATAGCATCCGCCTGATGGATCCCATTGGAGCCATAATAACCAGGCAACGCCACGAGATCCCCTTCGCCTACCGCCACACCGACCTGGCCGGAGGCATCGTCCTGTCAGCCACGTTCCAATTGCAGCCCGGGCAGCGCTCGGAATTGAACCAGCGTTATCAGGCGATCTGGGGAGAGAAAAAGGCGACACAACCCAGTCTAGGCATGCGCACCGCCGGCTGCATCTTCAAGAATCCGCCCGGCGACTCCGCCGGTCGCCTGCTGGACGAGTTGGGGCTCAAGGGCACACGGATCGGCGGCGCCGAGATCAGCCGGCACCATGCCAATTTCATCGTTGCCGATGAAGGCGCCACCGCACAAAATGTGTTAGACTTAATCACGCGCGCCAAGGAACAGGTGCGTGAAAGCGCGGGAATCGAGCTGGAGCTCGAAGTCGAGATCTGGTGAAACCAGAGTCACTGGACGCAGTGCCCGTTCCACCCGGCCGGCGCCCCGCGGGTCCGCGTCTGGTGAACGGATGCACGAGACTCTGACGGTGAAATCACACAACCAACAACCCGGCCGGCAGTTGCGCGTTACCGTGCTGCGCGGCGGCCCGAGCGCCGAACGCGATATCAGCCTGGCCTCCGGGCAAGCCGTGGCACAAGCGCTTGAGCAGCGCGGGCACCTGGTATTCGCGGCCGACATCCTGCCCAACGATCTGAGTGCCCTCGATCATCCCGCGGATGTTGTCTTTCCAGTGCTGCATGGCACTTTCGGCGAAGATGGCACGCTGCAACGCATCCTCGAGCAGCGCGGTCTCCCATTTGTGGGTTCCGGCTCAGAGGCTTCGGCCCTGGCAATGGACAAGGTCGCCTCAAAACAGCGTGTGCTCGATCTGGGTTTTGACACGCCGCCATTCGAGGTCTGGACCGCCGAGACGCGCCGGCAGCGGTCACGGCCCGAACTCGCCCTTCCTGTGGTAGTCAAGCCGGCCGACCAGGGTAGCAGTGTGGCTACCTTTGTCATTACTCAGGCCGCACAATTTAGTGATGCCGTGCAGCAGGTGGTGGAGGACTACGAGCGCGCCCTGGTGGAGCAGTTCATCAGTGGCGACGAGTTGACCGTCGGTATCCTGGATAAGCAACCGCTACCCCCGATCTTCATTCGGCCCAAGCGGCAGTTTTATGATTTTGAGGCCAAATACGAGGACGCTGCCACCGAATACCTGTTTGACGCCGGCCATACACCGGAATTGTTGGCGCGCGCCAGCTCTCAGAGCCGCGCGGTGTTCATGGATTTCGCTTGCCGGCATTTGAGTCGCATCGACTGGATCGTTGACCGTGATGAGCGTCTGTGGTTTCTGGAGGTAAACACGATTCCGGGTTTCACGAGTCATTCATTAACGCCCAAGGCCGCCGCTCGTCTTGGGATCCCATTCGACGAACTGGTCGAGCGTCTGGCATTGATGCCCTTGCGTGAGTCATCATGAGGCGTAGCACCCGCAAGTATAAAAAACCTCGTCGCACTACACGCCGCGGCACCCGGATCCCGCGCATGTCGGCGGCAGCCTGGCGGCGTCTGGGCCTGGTTGTGCTTTGGCTGGCCACGTTCGCCGGGATCGCTTATGGACTGCACTATCTTGAGCCTACCGCGCGCTATGCACGCAATGATGGTACTTGGCACGTGCAGTGGGCCGATATTCCACCCTCCCTGGATGACTGGATCATCAAGGACATTGAACGCGAAACCCTCGCGACTTACTTCCCGGATTCGTCCCATCCCAGCCTGCACGATCCCGACTTGTGCGGACACCTGGCCATCGCCCTGGACAGTTCACCCTGGATCGCCAGCATTCATCGGATTTACAAGCAACCCAACGGCACCATTACGATCCAAGCCAATTTCCGCGACTATCTGACCTTCGTGGTCCGGGACAGAATGGGCTACCTGGTGGATGTGAATGGCGTGCGCCTACCGCGACAGGAGGCCGCGGCCTATACTGAGCCATATGAGATGATCCTGATCACCGGCGTGGAGGCCTCCGTCCCACCGCTCGGAGAAGCCTGGGACAGCGACGCGGTAGTCGCCGGTCTCCAGTTGGTTGAGTATCTGACCGAAAGCGCTCCCGAGCAACTTCAGCGGTTGTTTAAGTCTGTTGACGTATCGAATTACAAGAATCGCTTGAATCCCCGCGACGGCTGGCTGCAAATACAGACGGTCTATCCCGATCGTCGAATCTTGTGGGGTCTGCCACCCGGGGAAGAATATGATATAGAGTGCACGGCCACACGGAAGCTGGAGTTGCTGTGGTCACACTACGTCGAGTACGAGACACTGCCTGACTGTGCCAGGATTGACGTGCGTAGCGCGGACGCGATCTTGTGCCGCTAGAGCCCGCGGGCGGGCAGCACCGGAGGATACGCAATGCAGAATATGGCGCAAATGATTTACAATACGCTTACCCAGCACATCCCGCATGATGCGGCCTGGATGGCGTTTGCCGGTCCCGCCGTCCTGGGGCTATTCGGCCTGATATTGATGGTGAAAGGCGCCAAGCTGGCCCCTCTGATGTCAGCCCTGGCCTTCCTCGGGATTGGCGTGCTCGCGGGTTCATTCACCGCCCACTGGCTTGGGAGCCCCTTCTGGGTGAGTGTCGCCATCACCGCCGTGCTTGGATTCGTGCTCGGCCTGGTTCTCTTCAAAGTCTGGCTGGCGGTTCTGATCAGCATCTGCTTTGTGGCCTGCTCACTTTCGCTTTACGGTGGCAAGGTCATCACCCCATATCTGGCCAACTATAGTTCCAATAATTACCAGGCAGAGAATGCCACTGTCGGTGTGACATTGCCTGACCCTGGAGCGACTGTAGCTGTCGCCGAAACGCCGCAAATAGAGTTGAGCCGGATCTGGACATACCTGAGTACCGAAGTGCCGAGTTTTCTGACCAGTTTCTGGGCCATCCTGATTTCCACCGGACTGGCCGGCCTGGTCTTTGGACTCCTGCTGCATCGTTTCTCGCGGGCCCTCTTTGCCGCCACCGCGGGTACGTTCTTTTTCCTGACGGCGGCCGTGGCCACGCTCCAGAATTTATGGCCCAGCGGACTGGACTGGATCCAGTCATTAGGTATCTGGCAATGGCTGATCATCGCGCTGCTGTGGGGTGTCTCGCTCGGATACAACCTCCTCGATCAGCGCAACAAAAGCCAATCCGTTTCGGCAGAGGACGAACTGCCCGAAGGGGAAACCGCCACGGCCTGATCTGCGGACCGCGCTATCTCGTCTCATAACTCCGCCGGTCATCAATATTCGGAGTTCGGCCAGCCCATATTGCGCTGCAAGTTTGTCATCCCACCACTAAATATCAACGATTCTTTATAGAAGCGCGAGACGCCACGCCCGCGGAGACGAGCAATGCATAGTCTGCAACACACTTTGTTCCAATGGGCCGCTGTTCAACCGGCCATCACCGGCCTGGTCGTACTGGGATTAGGGGCGCTTTATGCGTTTTTTGGCTTTCGCCTGTTCCAGGCCCTGCTGGTGCTTACTTGTCTGGCACTAGGTTGGTTTGCAGGTGTGATTTGCGCTCATTTCGCCGGGCCAGATCCAGTCCTGCTGGGAGGCCTGGGGGCCGCGGTTCTGGGCCTCCTGGCCTTACGGTGGCACAGGCCGGCAGTGGTCTTTGCCTGCGGTTCAACCTGGGCCCTCCTCGCGTACTACCTTACGGATCAATTCAAGCTGCCCACGGCCGGCATCCTGACTGCCGTGATCATCGCCGGGGGATTAGGCGCACTTTTTGCGTTATTGAGTTATAGGACGATGATGGTCATCCTGACTACTCTCCAGGGCATAGTGCTGATACAACTCGCCTTCGTTAATCTATCCACGCAGTTCCTCCCGGAAATGGGATCCACATTCCGCCAATGGTCGAACAATCAAGTGCTGGTCGTCCCGATATTTCTGATCATGCTCTTCACCGCCGCCTTCTCATATCAGGCCCTGCATCAGCAGGGTGACATTCGGACCGGGAAGTAGCCCCGGCTACGTCCACCTTGGGCTCATGCCCGGCGGCCAGACATGCCGATAATCGAGTAGCATAGCGCCAAGGCGGGTTGACTTGTCGGCTGGTACCTATAAACTGGATAGGGTCGAGGTAGCTTCGGAGGCTGCCCGATTTGGGTTTGTGGGAATGATGTTGCGCACGACAGAGACATAGGTTGGTGAGAAACTTGGAGCGGCTGGTGGAGTCGCTGTCTCGCCGTGGCAATCATCCCGAACCGCGGGTGCAACACTTGTCCCGTATGCAGTTCCTTCCAAAGTCGGCGACTGTAACCCTACCGCTCCCATGAGGACTGGATTCCCATGGTGAAGGTTCAGTTGCCCGACGGTAATATCGTTGAGCATTCCAGCGGAGTAACCGTAGCAGACGTGCTGTGCGCCATTAGCCCCGGCCTGGCCAGGACTGCCGTGGCCGCCAAAATCGATGGCCAGGTTGTCGATCTTGCTACCCGGCTCGATGACGGTCAGGTTGCGGTCGTCGCCCTCAAACTAAGCGATCCCGAAGGTCTCGAGGTGGCCCGTCATAGCTGCGCCCATGTCATGGCCGAAGCCATCTGCGGCCTCTGGCCACGGACCAAGCTGGTCTATGGGCCGCCGGTCGAGAACGGCTTCTACTATGACATCGACCTCGAGCACACCCTGACGCCCGAAGACTTTACCAGCATCGAACAGCGGATGACCGCGATCGTCAAAGAAAAACGCCTCTTCCGGCGTTACGAGATGCCACGCGACAAAGCGATGATAAAACTCCGCGCCGAAGGTAACGAATACAAGCTCGATAATGCCGAGCGTGCCGAGGGCGATACACTCAGCTTCTACGCCACGGGTGAGCCGGGTTCCGACCGCTTCGAGGATCTATGCCGTGGCCCGCATGTACCCTCGACCGGCATGGTGGGGGCTTTCAAGATCATGCAGGTTGCCGGGGCTTATCACCATGGCGATGCCAGCAAACGTATGCTGCAACGCATATATGGCACCACCTGGCCGGATAAGAAGGCCCTCAAGCAGCATCTACTGATGCTGGAGGAAGCTCGCAAGCGTGACCACCGCAAGCTTGGCCAGGAACTCGGGCTGTTTAGCCTCAGCCCGCTGGTCGGCACCGGCCTGGTCCTTTGGAAGCCCCACGGGGCTCAGATACGCTATCTACTGGAGGAAGAGCTGCGCCGGGAGCTACTGGCTCGCGATTATCAGCCGGTCTACACCCCCCACATCGGGCGTTTGGATCTGTACCGCACTAGCGGGCATTTCCCGTATTATAAGGAAGCTCAGTATCCGCCGCTCTTCGAGTCAGAGCGTGCCCGCCTGCTGAACGATCTGTGGGAAATGGCTGGCGGCGGTAGCGCGCCGGCCAGCCCGGCCGAACTCGAGCTGTTTGAGAACCTGGCGCGGCAACACGCCGACTTACGCAACGCCGGCTATCCCGCCCAAGCCCCGGCCGCGGAGCGGCAGAAACGCATTCGCACCTGGCTCTCGGTGGAAGATGGTTACCTGCTCAAGCCGATGAACTGTCCACATCATATTCAGATCTATAGCTCCGAGCCGCGCAGCTATCGCGATCTGCCTGTCAAGCTGGCGGAGTTTGGTCAGGTCTATCGGTACGAACAGTCCGGCGAAGTCAGTGGCATGACCCGTGTCCGCGGATTCTGTCAGGATGATGCTCACGTATTCTGTACGCCGGAACAACTACCGGCCGAGATTGCCGAGTGTGTGGATCTGTCCCAGTACGTGCTGAAAATGATCGGCCTGACGGACTACCGTGTCCGCATCGGCCTGCGTTCGTCGGACAGTGACAAGTATGTGGGCACCGCCCGTAATTGGGAGCTGGCTCAGGAAGCGTTGCGGTCGGTGGTGCGTGAGTCCGGACTGAATTCCTCCGAAGAGATTGGCGAAGCCGCTTTTTACGGCCCCAAGATCGATTTCGTGGTCAAGGACTGCCTGGGGCGCGAGTGGCAGCTTGGCACCGTGCAATGCGACTATAACCTGCCGGAGCGCTTCGACCTGAGCTACATTGGTGACGACAACGCCGAGCACCAACCAGTCATGGTGCATCGCACGCTCTTTGGCAGTATGGAGCGTTTTGTCGGCATCCTGATCGAGCATTTTGCCGGCAAGTTCCCACTGTGGCTGTCGCCGGTACAGGCCGTTATCTGTACGGTTAGCGAAAAATCGGCGGAATATGGGCGCCACGTATACAAGCAGTTTCGCGAAATGGGCTTGCGTGTCGAGCTGGATGCTGGCGATGATCGTATCGGTGCCAAAATCCGAAAAGCCACGCTCATGAAAGTGCCTTATATCCTGGTTGTCGGTGAACAGGAGATGACCGACGGCCGGGTAAACGTACGTACGCGAGAGGGTCAGCAGTATGGTTGTCAGAAGCTGGCCGACTTCCTGGCCGCGTGCGTGACTGAGATCAATAATCGCGGCGCAGAGGCGCCGACCGCGAGTGACCAGGCTCCGGTATAAGGCGGATCGTGGTCCGGACGACCACTTTCCGAAGGAGGATTACACCAATCGCACACGAAATGCGACGCAACGAGCAGATTCGTATCTCGCCGATCCGGCTGATCAATGAGAACAACGAACAGGTCGGAATTTTGTCCACGCAGGATGCGCTGCGGATGGCACAGGAAGCGGGTCTCGATCTGGTGGAAGTGGCCCCGAAGGTGCGGCCTCCCGTCTGTCGCATCATGGATTACGGGAAGCACAAATACAACCTGAAGAAAAAGGGCAAGAAGGGCCACGAACAGCAACTGAAAGAGGTGCGCCTGCGGCCCAAGACTGACGACCACGACCGGGCCATCAAGGTCAATCGGGCGATCAAATTCCTGCGCAAAGGGGACAAAGTTCAGTTCACCATGCGCTTCCGTGGCCGCGAACGCGCTCACAATGAAATTGCCTATGCGATCCTGCGCGACATCGCCAGCGACTTCGGAGAACACGTCAAGGTGGAGCGCCCGCCCAGTATGGACGGCCGCAATATGATCATGATCGTCGCCCCCGCCAAGGGCGGTTTTGATGATCTTGACGAGCAAGGGCCCCAATCGGACGACAAGCACGACAAACACGACGAGATCGACGAGAACGCCGCCACAAACGCCGATTTCGACAATGTCCCAGACCCGGCCACGGCCTCAGTCACTGAAGAGCGCTGATAAATAGTCAGGTCAGTGGCTGAATAAAAGTTGTACCACGCTGGAGCGGAGCAAGCATACCCAGTGGACATGCACGGGTATCCCCGGCCACCCGTGGAATACAATGTCCAGTACTGGCAGCTCCAGCGATCCTATTCAGCCTCCGTGCCAAGGTCCATCGTGCTGGTGGATGCGAGGTGGATCCGTGCAATGTGGATACTTCGACTGCTTCAGTGGCGCCGCCGGCGATATGATTCTGGCAGCCATGATCGATGCCGGCTGCCCGGTGGAAACCCTCCAGGACACCATCGCGGCTTTACCTTTGCCCGAGGTAAAACTAACCACGCAACGGGTAAAACGTGGCGGACTCGCCGCTACTTATGTGCATGTCGATGTTGATCGGGCGGCCGACATACCACACCGCCATCTTCCCCAGATACTGGACATCCTCGCGGGAGCCGCGCTTTCGAGCGAAACCACTGAACGAGCTAGTCGCGTTTTTCGCCGCCTGGCCGAGGCCGAGGCCGCCGCTCACGGTATAGATATCGATCAGGTGCACTTTCATGAAGTCGGCGCCGCGGACGCCATCGTTGATATCGTGGGCGTATGTGTCGGGGTCGAGCTGTTGGGACTTGAACGCCTGGTCTGCGCGCCCATCCCCACCGGCCATGGCACGGTAACTTGCGCCCATGGCGTGTTGCCGATCCCCGCCCCGGCCACCGCCAACCTGCTGATCGGTGTGCCGCTCGCCGAGTGCGACGAGCCGGCCGAGTTGACCACTCCCACCGGGGCCGCTCTGTTGACGACCCTTTCCGATTCCTATGGCCCCCTGCCGCCCATGCGGCTTAGTAAAATCGGGTATGGCGCGGGAACGCGCGAGGGTACCACCCGCCCCAATCTGTTGCGCTTGCTGATAGGCGAGCTGGAGTCCGATAACACTGACGAGCGCGATCGCGTGGTGGTGATTGAAACCCAACTGGATGACGCCTCCGGACAAAACGTATCCCATGCTTGCCAGGAGTTGCTCGCCGCTGGTGCGCTCGACGTCTTTATCGTGCCGATAATCATGAAGAAGGGACGCCCGGGACAGTTACTGACGGTAATTGCACAACCCGAGGATGTTTCCCGACTGGAAGATATTGTTTTCCGCGAGACCACCACGTTCGGGATCCGCCGACATGAATGTCTGCGTGACAAACTAGCCCGGACGCATGCAAGTGTCTCGACGCGTTACGGCGTGATTCGGATCAAAGTCGGCCGGCGCGACAACCGTGTCTGGCAAACCTGGCCGGAGTATGAGGATTGTGTCATGGCGGCCCGCCAGGGGCAGGTGCCGCTGCGAACCGTGCAACAGGAAGCGCTCCGTCTCTGGATGGAATCAGATGATTCTAAGTGAAGCCGATACTTACCAGAACGGTTTGATCTTCCTGGTAGCCATACTCGGCTTGACGTTCATATCACTCATGCTGACACGCCGCGCCCGGCGCCGCTCACTGGCATCCAATCAACAAAGTCGTCAGAACTATGAGCATCTGCGGCAGCAATCACACGTGCATAGCACCATGAACGAGTTGTTGCTGCAACTCGAAGACATATCCCGGCGGATTAATGCCCAGTTGGATACTAAATTCGTCAAGCTCGAAACCGTGGTGCGTGATGCCGACGCGCGCATCGCCCGGTTGGAAAAGCTCACCAGCCAGGCTCCCGACTTAACCACCGCCGTATCACCCAGGGCTGATACAGCCACGGATTCCTCCGCCAATCCCCCAACTCAGCGCATCTATGAACTAGCGGATGCCGGCCAGTCGCCGACTCAAATCGCGGAGGCCGTCGCCCTGCCGCTGGGTGAAGTCGAACTGGTGCTCAATCTGCGCGGTTTCTGTTAAAGCCATGTAATCGATCACTGGCGCGCAATACCCACGCAATATCTACCGGGTCGTGTCCGGCTTTGTGGAGCGGGATGTGGGGGTTTATACTGACTTGTGAGCATCGGACGGTAGCGGTGGCAAGATCGGCACAGGAGTGGCCGCGTGTCAGTTGGGCAGGATGTACCCAGAATCGATGGGATCGCCAAGCTCAGTGGCTGCTTGCGCTATGTCGATGATCTAGCAATCGAGGATCTGCTGCACGGTGGGACCATCCGCGGCCCGGTAGCACGCGGACGCGTCCGGCGAATTCGCTTCGATCCGGCGATCAACTGGGACGAGTACGTCATCGTCGACCACCGCGACGTGCCGGGACCTAACCAGGTCGCGATGATCGAGCATGATATGCCGGCCCTGGTGTCGGACGAGATTCGCCATCTCCACGAACCAGTCGTGCTGATCGCGCACCGCTCGATCCACAAGCTGCGCGCCGCGCTACGTGCCGTCACAGTGGAAGTTGACCCCCTGCCCGCGATCGCCGACCCGCGCCAAGCGCTGACACCCGAGCTGATTCAGTACAGCGACGACAACGTGTTCAAACGCCTGGACATCCGCAAGGGTGATCCGGCGGCGGTGTTCGCCCGGGCGCCACACGTAATCGCAGGTTACTACCACACCGGAGCCCAGGAACACGCCTACATCGAGACACAAGGCATGCTGGCCTACGCGGAAGATGGGCGCATGGTGGTTTGCGGCAGCATGCAATGCCCTTACTACGTGCTGGGCGCGCTCATGCACGCCTTCGGCCGCCCGCCCGAGGCATTCCGCGTCGTGCAGGCCCCGACCGGCGGAGCTTTCGGCGGCAAGGAGGACTTCCCGTCAGTACTGGCCATTCACACCGTGCTGCTATCCGAGAAAGCCGGCGCGCCCGTCAAGATCATCTACGACCGGCAGGAAGACATGGCGGCGACTACGAAACGCCATCCCAGCTACGTACGCCACCGGACGGCGGTCGACGATGACGGTCGTTTACGGGCCATGGAGATTGACGTACTGCTCGACGGCGGGGCCTACGTGACGCTCTCCCCCGTCGTGCTCAGTCGGGGCTGCCTACACGCCGCCGGCCCATATTACTGCGAGCACATTCATATCCACGGCGAAGCCCGACTGACGAACTCGCCGCCATACGGGGCTTTTCGCGGTTTCGGCGCCCCACAAACACTCTTCGCCATGGAACGCCACATGGATAAAATCGCCACGCGCCTGGGGATCGCACCGGCGGAACTGCGGCGACACAACCTGCTGCAAGACGGCCAGACGATGGCGACCGGCCAGGTCTATCGCGACGGCGTCGATCTGGGCAGATTGCTGGACCGCGCCTTGGACTATTCCGAGTATGAGCAGCGCCAACGGGAACACGCCGAACTCAACCAGAATCATCCATATTTGCGCCGCGGCATGGGTATCTCGTGCTTCTTCCATGGCGCCGGCTTTACCGGTAGCGGCGAAACGGTACTGGCATCCGAGGTGGAAGTCGCCGGGCTGGCTGATGGGCGCGTCGAGGTGTTGACCGCTCAGACGGAAATGGGGCAGGGCGCCGACACCGTGCTGGCACAGATCGCCGCCGATCGTTTGGGGATCTTGGTGGACCAAGTTGTGATCGCAGTGCCGGATACGTCGCGCGTCCCGAACAGCGGTCCCACTGTCGCCAGCCGCACGGTAATGATAGTTGGGCGCCTGATCGAGCAGGCCTGTGATAATCTGGTCGCGCGGCTCGATATCGATGGTGAAGATCACGATATAACAGCGGCAATTCGCAACTGGCATACCAGCAATCCGAATGATGAATTGCGCGGCTATGCCAGGTATCGCAAACCCGAGTCGATCCAATGGGATGAAGAGCAATACCGCGGCGACGCTTATGCCACTTACGCCTGGGCGACTTATGTGGCCGAGGTCGAGGTCGATCTGCGCACATACATGGTCCGCGTCAAAGACTTTGTCGCCTTACAGGATGTCGGCAAGGTGGTGAATCCCACACTGGCGCGCGGCCAGATCCAGGGCGGTGTAGCGCAAGGCATCGGCTGGGCATTATTGGAGGATGTCGTTCTGCGGGATGGTGCCATGCGGAACACTCAATTGACCAACTATGCCATCCCAGGCTGCGGGGATCTGCCGCCCATCCGCGTGTACTTCGAGGAGCAGCCAGCACCCTATGGTCCCCAGGGCGCCAAGGGTATTGGCGAGTTGCCGATGGACGGCCCGGCGCCGGCGGTGATCAACGCGGTCTGTAACGCCCTGCATACATCGATCGAGGCTTTACCATTGACACCCGAACGATTGATGGAGCACCTGGAGAACGCCGACCGTGGATAAGTTCGAGTTGTCATTCACGCTCAATGGCGAGGAAATCACGCGGACCGTGCCGCTGGACGCCCGTTTGCTGGATGTACTGCGCTACGACTGCGGCTGCACGGGCACGAAAGAAGGTTGCGGCGAGGGCGAGTGCGGGGCATGCGGCGTGCTGCTCGATGGGCTGGTGGTGAACTCGTGTCTGGTACCGGCGTTTCAGGTCACGGGTCGAAAGGTTGACACCGTCGAATCGGTCGCGGCGGATGTGCTGGAGACTTTGAACCGGACCGGTACGGCGCAGTGTGGGGCGTGTACGCCGGGAATCGTGTCGGCGATTCGCTGGTTGTTGGCAAATCCCGAGCACGCCAAGTCGCTCGACCTGCGCGAGTTCATGAGCGGGAACCTGTGCCGCTGTACGGGATACGACAGCATTCTGGCGGGCATTCGGGAAGTGTTGCAAAAAGCACGAGGAACCCAGCATGCAGGTTCATAAACCCATAACATTACACGAAGCGCTCACACTGTTAGCCGAGCGGGATGGCGCTATTACCCCGGTCGCGGGGGGAACCGATTTGCTCGTTTGCTGGTATCACGCCGATCATGAAGACGACCAACTCCTGGATCTCTCGGGTCTGCGGGCTGAGCTGCAAGCGCTGAAGCTGACGGAAGACGAGTTGGAAATCGGGGGTCTGACGACCTATTGGGACTTGATCGATTCACCCGCCGCCGCCGAATTCCCGCTATTAGCCCAAGCCGCGCGCCAGGTCGGCGCCATGCAGATTCAGACGCGCGGTACGTGGGCCGGCAATATCGCCAATGGCTCACCCGCGGCGGATGGCGTCATGGCCCTGATGGCGTACGACGCGATTGTGATATTGAAATCGCGCGGCGGGATTATGCAGGTGGCGTTGGATCAGTTCTTCAGCGGATATAAGCAGTCACTCCAACAACCGGATCAATTGATCGTCGGCATCCGCGTGCCCCGCCGCATGCGCCAGCAAGAGTGGTTTTATAAAGTCGGGCAACGCAGCGCGCAGGCGATCTCAAAAGTCGGCGTGGCGCTGGTTCAGGATGAGTGTGGTTGGCGCGTGGTGGCCAATAGCGTGGCGCCATTCGTCTGCCGCTGCCGCACGCTGGAAAACGCGCTGAATGCCGGTAAATCCTTCCAGAGCCCCGCCGAAATCCGCCAGATTCTGAGCAGCGACGTCGCGCCGATAGACGACATCCGCTCGACAGCGAAGTATCGGGCCACAGTGTTGAGTCGGCTGTTGTATTACTGGCTGGCCGAGAACGCCTGAGCCAAGTAACCGCCCACGCACGTCACCCTCAATCCGAACGCGCAGCGCCAGCAAGCGCCCCAAATCCGAGCCCCGAGCGCCAGCGAGTGGGTTCCCAAATCCGAGCCCGAAGCGCCAGCGAGGGTTACCCGACCCGGGCGCTGAAATGCCGGTAACCCTCGCTGGCGCTTCGGGCTCGGATCAGAGCGCCAACGGCCCGCGGGCCGCTACATATCTGCCGTGTCGAACTGTCAGGCGCTAAGCTCAAATGGGCCGGTGATCACTTTGGGTGTTACCCGCCGGCGGGTTTGGATCATCTCCGCCAGGATGCTGACGGCGATTTCATTCACCGTCAGGGCCCCTATCGGCAAGCCGATCGGCGTGTGTACCTGCTCCAACCGGTCAGACGCGATGCCGGCATCCGCCAGCGCTTTTAATACAGCGGCGGATTTGCGCTGGCTGCCGATCATGCCGATGTAAGCCGCCGGTCTAGCGATCACGGCTTCCAACGCCTCTCGATCGTAAACATGCCCGCGCGTGGCGATCACCACGTAACAACTGCCATCGATGGGATATTGACGCAACGCTTCCGCGATGTCGTACACGATCAGTTCAGTCTCCGGCGGCAAGCGGTCGGCGGAAGCAAAATCCGCGCGATCGTCGAACACGACAACCCGGAAGCCGACCTGGCGTGCCAGATACGCCACCGCCTGCCCGACGTGACCGGCACCCGCCATCAAGAGCTTGGGCATCGTCTCCACGCTCAGCCGGTACTCGATATCCCGACCCTGGTGTGTCACTCGCAGCAAAAGTTGCGCCGGCTGATGTCGCCGGGCATTATCCCGGGCAGTTTTAAGCACACCCGCGGCCGACTTCCCCGCGAAAGGAGTGACGATCACGGATACCCGGCCGCCACAGATACTCGCGCCTTCGCCGCTACAGTCGTGATCCAGCAGCAGGTCCAACAGTTGCGCGCGGTTTTCGCGAATTACCACCAGCGCGGCATCTCGTACTTGTGCTTCGGATATGCCCCCGCCGACCGTGCCGACCATGACACCGTCGGCCCGCACCACCATGGCCGCTCCCGGCACCTGAGGCGCCGAGCCCTTTTTGCTGACGATCACGCACAAGGCCACCGACCGGCCGGCCTCGACCTCGGCTACCATGGTTTCAAGCAAGACGACCATTTCACTCATGCCAGTCCTCTATTCCCGTATTAGCGTGCCAGGATAGCCCGGGCGGCGGGTGAATCCTTCATCGGTAAACATGTCCGGTGGATGCCGTCGAACGATTCCAGCGCTCCCGCCACCGCCGGTGCCGTGGGTACCAGGCCGATCTCGCCGACGCCGCGGGCGCCATAGGGTGTTTCCGGATCGGCCTCCTCGATGAAGATCGTCTCGACCTCGGGCATCTGGTGAGCGCGGATTATATTGAGCGACTTGACTTTGTCCGTCTTGAGGTGGCCGCCGGCGACGACGAATTCCTCGGTCAGCGCATAACCAAGACCCATGTGCACGGCGCCCTCGATCTGGCCCTCCAGCAGCGTGGGGTTCATGATCCGGCCGACATCGTGAGCGGCAATGACCTTCCGCAACGTGCCATCGTCATTCAACAACACGACCTGCGTGGCGTAGCCGTAGCTCAAGTGCGTTTTGGGATCGGGGACATTGTCTTCCAGCGCATTGGTGTACGTGCAGGCGTAGTCGCCACGGAATTCCTGTCCGACCAGATCGGCGAGTTGCTTACCAGTGTCCAGCTCGGCCTTCAACCGCCGGGCGGCCTGTTGAATGGCCAGTCCGCCCAGCACGGTCGCTCGGCTGGCGGTGGTTTGTCCGCAGTTCACCTCGACCGATGTGTCGGTCGTGACCGCGAAAACCTCTGGCGATAGGCCGGTCTCCTGACAGGCCGTCTGAATGCAGATCGTGAAATATCCCTGCCCCATCTCGGTAAAACCGGTGCGGATGGTAACCTGGTCGGGTGCTTCGACTCTTAACACAGCTTTACCCAGGTCCGGCAATCCATTACCGATACCGACGTTCTTGATCCCGCAGGCGATGCCGGCGTAGCGCGCGCCGCGATAGACGTCTTTCACCGCCTCCAGCGTGCGTTTCAGGCCGAAGGGTTTATCAAGAATCTGGCCGGTACAGAAGCGGTCCCCCTGTTCGAGTGCGTTGCGCCAGCGGATTTCCCAGCCGTCGATACCAACTTTCCGCGCCAGTTGATCCAGGCAGCGCTCGACCGCGAACGCCCCTTGGTTCACGCCAAAACCACGCATGGCGCCACAGGGCGGATTGTTGGTGTAGACCGCTAACGACTCGATGTCCACACACGGCACCCGGTACGGCCCGGTGGCGTGGCCGGCAGTGCGCTCGATCACCTTACCCCCAACCGAGGCATACGCGCCTTTATCACCAATGATACGCGTGTGCATGGCGGTGATGCGGCCTTCCGCGTCGCAACCGAGTCTCGTATGGATCTTCACCGCATGGCGTTTGGGGTGCAGTCGAAAACTCTCCGCGCGGGTCAGCGTGCATTTAACCGGTCGCTTACAGAGCACTGCCGCCAGCGACGTCTGCCCCTGAATGCTCAGGTCTTCCTTGCCGCCGAAACCACCGCCGTTGGATACCAATTCGACGAAAACGCGCTCTTGCTCCCAACCGAGAATTGACGCAATCTGGCGGCGATCGTCAAAGACACCCTGGGTCTGGCTGAGCACCTTCAGGCTCTTGACGTTTCCGTCGTCGCCCGCTTCAGGAATGGCGATGCAGGCTTCCGGTTCGAGGAACATGTGCTCGATACGCTGGGTGCTGTAAGTATTCTCGACAACATGTACCGAGTTTCGCAGAGACTGCTCGACATCCCCGCGCTTGATAACCGCACGCGATAGCAGGTTGCCGCGCGCGTGCACTTGTGGCGCGTCCGGCTTGAGCCCGTCTTCGGGCGTCGTGACCGGCTCGCGAACTTCATACTCGACCGCGACCAGCTTCGCCGCCGACCGGGCTGTAGCCTGCTTATCCGCGACCACGACCGCCAATATATCTCCCACGCAGCGTGTTTCTTCACCAACCGCCACCAGAATCGGCCAATCCTGCTCGATCAAACCGACGTAGCGCTCACCGGGCACATCAGCGGCGGCGAGCACCCGCCGCACACCAGGCACCGCCAGGGCCTTGGCCGGATCGATTGACTTAACCAGGGCACGCGGGTGATCGCTGAAGCGCATGGCGGCGAACAGCGCGTCCGCGACCTGAATATCGCCGACGTAGCGAAAGTCTCCCAGCACCAGATCGCGGCCGCGATAACGCCGCAGTCGCGTACCAACCCGACCGCTATTCTCCGGGGGTGCCGGTTCCTCGCCGCGCCACAGTCGCGCCATCAGTTCAATGGAGTCGATGATCTTCTTGTAACCCGTGCAGCGGCATAAATGCGGCCGGAGAGCTTTCGTGATCTCCGCACGGGTGGGATCGGGATTTTTATTCAGTAGTCCGACCGTGCGCAGGGCAATACCGGGCGTGCAGTAACCGCACTGCACGCCACCCGCGTGGACGAAGGCTCGAGCCAACTGTTCGCGGGTTTGGCGCGCCAGCCCCTCGGTAGTCGTTACCCGCCGGCCGGCTACCCGGCTGATCGGCAGCGTGCATGACAGCTTGGGCTGCTCATCGATCAATACCGTGCATGAACCGCAAGCCCCCTGTGGCGCACAACCGACCTTGGGCGAGACGATGCCGAAATCCTCGCGGAGCACGTCCAACAGCGAACGTCGCGGATCGACGGCAACTGACACCGGCTGGTTGTTGAGAGTGAATTCGATTGTCTGGAGCCGAGGTGTCAGGGCCGGCGAATCATTGGCTTCCGCTGTCATAGTGCGTAGTATTGTAAGCTCACGCCGGCCGCAACGCGATGATGGGTGTGGAGCCACGGGCTTGGACCGCGCGGTGGCTGGCTGATACGGGTTCGGCTATGAGGACCGCCAATGAATAATGATACCGTTTCAGCCTGCCCCACCCTGACCGATACACAGGCCCGGCTCGAAGCCGCGCGCTGCCTGATGTGCGACGATCCACCCTGCGTGGCTGCGTGTCCGGCCGAAGTGCCAGTCAAGCACTTCATCCGGGCGCTGCGTTTCGATAATCCCCGGCGAGCGATAAACCTGATCCGCGAGCGCAACGTACTCGCTGGCATCTGCGGCCTGGCCTGTCCGGTTGATGAGCTGTGCGTGGGCGCTTGTGCCAGCACCGAACTCAGTACGCCTATCGCGATCAATCAGTTACAACACTACGCCGCCCAGACCGAGCTTGATTCCGGCCGGCAGCCCGCCGCGCCGCGTCAGTCGGGACACAAGGTCGCGGTCATCGGCGGCGGTCCCTCCGGTCTGGCCGCTGCCGCCGAACTGGCTCGGCTCGGGCATCTGCCAACCATCTTCGAGAAACACCAATGCGCGGGCGGGATATGCAACTATGGTGTTCCAAGCCACCGGCTGCCACGGGAACTGGTCGCTGGCGAGGTCGAATATATCAGGAACCTGGGAGTCGAGTTCAAGCTCGGCAGCACGTTCGGTGAGCAGGGCACGCTGGACGACCTCTTCGCGGATGGCTTTGACGCGGTCTACCTGGCGTGCGGCTTACAGCAAGCCATAATGCCACCCATGCCGGGCTCGCAGCTCGACGGTGTTTACAACTGGAAAGACATACTCGATGCCTGTTCGGTCGCTGAACTGGACGCTGGTGATCCACCGATCGTTGCTCACAATGTGATCATCGTCGGCGGCGGCAGCGTGGCGATGGATGTAGCCACGCGCGTGAGCGAGTTGGGCGCCGATGAGATCGACATCGTCTGCCTGGAAGCGCCGCGCGAGATGCCCGCTGATTGGGATGAGCTAGCCGAGGTCTGGGATCTGGGAGCGCGCTTCCATACGCGTTCGATGCCTGGCGAGATCACCGCGAAGAATGGTCAGGTCACCGGGCTGAAAGCCGTGCGGATCCGGTGGAAGGAACCTGACCTGTTCGTACCATCCAATGCCGAGATCATCCCTGGAACTGAATACTGGCTGCCGGCGGAGATGGTGATCTTTGCGATTGGCGCCAAGCCGGCCGCTAAGCTGGCAGAACAGTTGCCGGGTGTGGATGTGGATGAGACCGGGCGGATCGTGGTAGACGCCGAAACCGGCGCGACATCGCGGGTGGGCGTCTATGCAGGTGGAGATGTCGCCGGACACTCCCCTCCCTTTCAGGGAGGGGTTGGGGGAGGGTCAAGCGCACCGCGCCAAGGCGATGACCCCCCTGTGGTCCCCCCTGGGAGGGGGGACAGTTGGCGCGGGACGATCGTGTTGGCCGTCGCGGAAGGTAAGCGCGCCGGCGGCGAGATCGACGCGTATTTGCGAGGGCTGAACCAATGATCACACACAATCGCGACCTGTCGATCGAATTCTGCGGCGTGCGGTTTCCGAATCCGTTCCTGCTTTCGGCCGCCCCGCCGACGGACGATCTGGATATGGTGCGGGCGGCGTTCGAGGCCGGCTGGGGCGGGGCGGTGCTGAAGACCACGTCGGTCGAGACCGAGCCGGTCGAGCTGGTCTACCCGATGATGAGCGCTATCCATACCGGCGGCGAGCGCATCATCGGGCTCGGCAACATTGACCTGATCTCCGAGCACCACATCGACGTCGTCGAGCAGCGCGCCGCCACGCTCAAGAGAGAGTATCCCGAACGCGTCGTGGCCGTCAGCATCATGGGCTCGAAGAAAGAGGAATGGCAGACGCTGGTCAAACGGCTGGAAGCCGCCGGCGTTGATATCATCGAGTGCAGCTTCTCATGCCCGCAAGGCAGTATGGGCGAGGAACCGGGGGCCATGTTGGCGCAGTCCATCGAGGCCACCGAGCGCGTCGCCGGCTGGGTCAAGGAGGCCGCGCAGCGCTGCCCGGTGGTGATCAAGATCACGCCGCAGGTCACCAACATCGTCAAGGTGGCCGAGGCAGTGAAGCGCGGCGGGGCCGACGCGATCTGTGCTGCCAATACGATCCCGTCGCTGATGGGGGTGAACGTGGACTCGTTCGTGCCCTACCCGGACGTACGGGGCGCGAGCACGTACAGCGGTCTGTCCGGGCCGGCGACACGGCCCATCACGCTACGCACGCTGGCCGAGATCAGCAAGCATGTGGACATTCCGATCACGGCCACCGGCGGGCCGGTCACGTGGCGTGACGCCGTCGAGATGATGCTGGTCGGAGCGACGACCGTGCAGTTCTGCACCGCCGTCATGCACTACGGGTATGATATCATCGACGACCTGTGCGACGGGCTGGCGTTCTACCTGGAACGGAAGGGTTTCACTTCGCCGGCGGATGTGGTCGGGCTGGCTCTGGAGCATATCGTCGGCCATGGCGATCTGCGCCGGGATGTGAAGGTACAGTCGTCGGTTGACGAGGAGCGTTGCGTGCGTTGCGACCTGTGCTACATCGCCTGCCGCGACGGCGGCCACCAGGCCATCAAACTCGAACCGCCCGACCGGCTGCCCAAGATCGACCCCGATAAATGCCCCGGCTGCCGGCTGTGCGTGACAGTCTGCCCGGCGGAGGCTCTGAGTATGGTGGAGAAACAGTGATAGCGGCGCGCGGGTGCTCCATGGTTGGGTACCCATGGGCGGATGTATGGGTGCCCCATGGCTTCAGCCGTGGGGGCCGTGAAGGTGACGGTTTTGGCACGGGCGGTTGAAGGGAAGCGGCGGGTGCCATGCCCAAGCCGTAGGCGCGGGCATGTCAGTCGTCGGGTGCCGGACATGCCTGCGCTGCGCTAAGGCATGGCCCCCGACGGGTGGCACCCGACGGGTGGCCCATGGCTTCAGCCGTGGGGGACACGAACGGGACCAGGATTCGCGCCCCCACCGCTAAAGCGATGGGGCACCCGAGCGCTAAAGCGATGGGGCACCCTCGAATAACGAGTTCGCCATGACAACTTACAAACCGCGGATCTTCGCCATTGTTCCCGCCGCCGGGCGATCGCGGCGGATGGGGACGGCGAAGCAACTGCTCGACGTCGGTGGCGCGACGATGCTCAACTCGGTGATGGCACCGTTAGCGGCAGCGCGAGTGGCGGGAATCGCGCTGGTGACACACTCCGGCCTGGTCAACCAGTTGGCGGCCGAGCGCTTCGCCGACACGTTCATCGCGCTCAACGATGATGAAACCAGCGATATGATCGATTCGGTGCGCATCGGCCTGGCCGCCTGGGCCGAGCGGGAGACGATCCGCGAGCGTGACGGCTTTCTCGTCTGTCCCGCCGACCACCCCGGCATCACGACGGCGGACTTCGACACGTGCGTGGCCGCATTCCGAGACACGCCGGACCAGATCGTCATCGCCACTCGCGCCGGCAAACGCGGTCACCCGATCATCTTCCCCGGCGAATTCTTGCCGTTCGTGCAATCGACAGCCTGCGACAGCGGCCTGAACGCCCTGCCCCGCGCCCATGCCCAGCGCGTCCTGACCGCCCCCTGCCACTCCACCGGCGTGACACGGGACGTGGATACGCCGCAAGATTATGAGCGGACCGACAGCTAACCTGCTTGTCTCACGATCGATTTCACTACAGAGGCTCAGAGACGCAGAGGAATGTCAGATGTCAGAATATTGCCCGATCGAAATATCTTGCCCTGTCAAGTATTTGGAATCATATCGAGGGATTGCGGTCCAATAGCGCACTATTTCTTCGTACTCTCTGCGCCTCTGTGCCTCTGTGGTAATCGACAAGGTGAAAGATGCAGGCAGTAAGTTCTACTCTATCCCCGTCATACGGTCCCACATATTGGCGGCGACTTTGGTGGCGGCGGCGCGGATGCGGGATTCGTCACAGGTTTGCACGGCGCGGTCACGCAGGGTCCAGGTGCCGCCGACGATGACGTCCTTTACATGCCGGCTCGACATGGCGTAGAAGAAATGGCCGGCAAGATTTTCGCTCGTCAGCGGCGTGGCGGGAACGTAGTCGGTAATCACCACGTCCGCCGTCGCCTCGACCGTCAGCTTTCCCAGTGTGACGTCGAGCGCTGTCGACGCGCGCCGCGCTGAAGTCGCCAGCATCCCGAACACATGACCGGGCGTCAGACCGGCGTGCTCGTCGCAGGACTTGAGCCAGGCCGCCCGGGCCTCGGCAAACATATCGCTGCCGATGCCGTCGGTGCCAAGCATGATCGGGCAGCCGAACGACCGCACGGGGGCATAACCCACCCCGTTGTTCATGTTGGAGCACGGATTGTGCGCCACATGCACGCCGGCGTTGCTGATGCGGGTGATGGCCTCGGCTTCGAGATGCGTGCCGTGGGCGAAGATGGCCTCGGACCGCAGCAGCTTGTGCCCATTCAAGCGGTCAATCAGGTACGTCTGAAAACGCGTCTGGCAGTCTTCCTCGTCACAGGGATCCTCGGCGACGTGGATGTGCACGCCGGTGCCATAGTCGTCGGCCAGGCCGGACAGGTGCTCAAGCGTCTCGTCTTCGAGCGTGAACGAGGCGTGCGCCCCGACCATGCCGGCGAAGCGTTTGCCGGTCTCGCGCATACACTTCTCGATGTAACGCCGATTCTCCTCCAGGCCGGCGTCGCGACCGTCGGGACCGTTACGGTCGGTGGTTTCGTAGCACAAAACGCCACGCAGCCCGACCTCGGCGATGCCCTGCTCGATTGCATCCAGCGAGCCGGCGATGAAACCGGGAGAGGCGTGATGGTCGATCAGCGTGGTCGTGCCGCAACGCAAGGCATCCAGCGAACCGATGCGAGCCGACATCGTGCACGACTCCGCGTCCAGCGCCCGGTCCAGCCGCCACCAGATGTATTGCAGAATCTCGAGGAAATTTTGCGGCGCTTTAGGCGGCGCGGGCATGCCGGCGGCCAGCGCGGAATACAGGTGCGTGTGCCCGTTCACCAGGCCCGGCAGCACCACCGCCCCGCCGCAATCGATGGTGTCATCCGCCACGCCAGTCGATACGCTCGGACCGCGCTCGATGATCTGGCTGCCCTCAATCCGCAGGCAGCCGGGCTCAACGTTGATCGGATCAATATCAACCAGTAACGCGTTCTGTAGCACAATTGCCATCAATCACTTCCTGTATCAATCCACGCCCCAAACCGGGTGCCACTGATGGCTTGTCCACCAGTGGCCTCAATCCGAGCCCCAAGCGCCAGCGCGGGGTCGAGCTTGGGCAAAACGACCCGTCGCTTACGCTCTGGGCTCTGATTGCTGATGCAGGCATATAATTCCTCATTGCGAAGTCGACGTCTCCGAATCGATAACACGCACAACCTGTTCCAGGTCAGGCGGGATTTCGTGTGGCTCGCCAACCGCGCGTAGCGCGCCGGCGATGTCCTTCAGGCCACTGCCGGTAATCATGGCAACCACCGAAGCGCCCGCCGCGATTATGCCCAACTCGCGGGCTACCGTGATGCCGGCCACGGCCGCCGCCGCTGCCGGTTCGGCGAAGATCCCGGCCAATGCTCCGGTCTGCCGCACGGCCGTCATTATCTGCTCATCGCTGACACTGACAAACTCTCCGGCACTGTCACGCACCGCCGCCACGGCTTTGCGCCAATTACGTGGAACGGGAACGTTGATGCTGTCGGCGTAAGTGTCACCGATCGCTGAGCCGCGGGCTTCAGCCCGCGCGGCGCCGCGCAGGCTGAAGCCTGCGGCTCCATGGGCATCAGAACCGGACGCGGTCTGGCAACGTGCGAACGCTTCACAAATCGGCGCCACGCCGGCCGCCTGTACACCCAGCATGCAGGCCTCCCAGTCGATCACGCCGATGGACTTCATCTGCACAAGACCCTTGTGCACCCCGGCGATCGAGCAGCCGTCACCGACACTGCACACCACCCAGTCGGGCGGATCGTCGGCACACTGCTCGGCGATTTCCAGACCACCCGTCTTCTTGCCCTCGACCAGGTACGGATTGACGGCACAGTTGCGGTTGTACCAGCCGAAGTGCTCACAGGCGCGCATACATAGCTCGTAAGCGTCGGCGTAGGTCCCCCGTACCTTAAACACCCGCGCGCCATAGGCCAATAGTTGCGCCAGCTTGCCCTCCGGGACGATCCGCGAAACGAAGATATAGGCTGGCAGGCCGACCGCCGCGGCACAATGCGCCAGGCTGCTGGCGGCGTTGCCGGTCGAGGCACAGGCAATAGCACGCGCGCCGGCCTGGATCGCCCGGGCCACGCCGATCGCACTGGCGCGGTCCTTGAAAGAACCCGACGCACTACGCCCATCATCCTTGAGCCGCAAGCGCCGAATACCCAGCGCGCGTGCCAGGCGCGGGGTTTCAATCAGCGGCGTCCAACCAATGTTGGCCAGCGTCGCCGGCGGATCGCCGTCTACCGGCAACAACTCGCGATAGCGCCATAAAGAGCACGAGCGCTCCGCCAGGGCCGCGCGGCTCAAGGTGCGTGCCGCCCGCGACAGGTCATAGTGCACGTCGAGGATGCCATCATCCAGCCCGCAGGTCGGGCAGGTCATGGCCTGACCCTCGGCGTACTCCCGGCCACAGCAGACGCAGCTTAGCTTGGTTACCAAAGACACAAATCCGACTCCAATGAATACGCTTAACGGAGTAGTATATCATGTTCAAAGCGTCACTGGTGACGACATACCTAAGTCGCATTTGGGTACGCCCACCAGCCACAAATGGAGCCGATCAGTGAAAATCATCCAGCACATCGACGAGGCCGTGCTCGAGAAAACAATCCAGCGCTGCCGCGAGCGGAACATCATTATCCCCACCTTCGCCCAACAGAAGGACCCAACCACTATTCCCGACGCTATCAAGAGCAAGCTCAAAAACGTCGGCTTGTGGGCCGTTGATCCGCTCAATCTGTTCCGCATCACCTGGAAAAACGAGCCGGTCGCGACCGGCGGCGAATTCAATGACGGTAACTGGATCGAGTTTCCGCCGGAACTCACCGGCGTGGATGCTCGCATCATCGGCCTGGTTGGCAAATATTTTCCCACCGGCTCGCACAAGGTCGGCGCCGGCTTCGGCTGCCTGGTGCCGCGCCTGGTTTCCGGCCAATTCGATCCGACCACGCAAAAAGCCGTGTGGCCCAGCACCGGCAATTACTGCCGCGGCGGCGCTTTCGATTGCGCATTGCTGGCCTGCACGGCGGTGGCGATTTTGCCGGAGGAGATGTCGCGCGAGCGTTTCGAGTGGCTCAAGTCGATTGGGGCCGAGGTGATCGCGACGCCGGGCTGTGAGTCGAACGTCAAGGAAATCTACGACAAATGCTGGGAAATCCGCCGCACGCGCCCGGACTGCGTGATTTTCAACCAGTTCGAGGAGTTCGGCAACGCCATCTGGCACTACCACCTCACCGGCGGCATCATCGACGAGATCTTCGAGTGTATCACGCGTGAAGTCCATCTGTGTGATAAAGAGCCGCGGGCTTCAGCCCGCGCGGATCTGGAACAAAAGAACGTGCAACCGCGCGGGCTGAA
>JBDRDH010000221.1:0-43800 GCA_043820985.1 Planctomycetota bacterium | reverse complement strand
CCTCACGTGAGTACGTCGACTGACCGCCCGCCAAACTGCTACGGATTCAGGTTGCAGGAGGCTCGCACCGCCAACAGGAGCGTCCATCCTTTGGACACGACCAAGAGCCCGGGCACCCCGCCTGGGTCACTCCGCAAGCCGCAACTGGGGCGCTTCCCTGTCTCTCGGCAGCTGGTCGAGCTTCGCGAGCACTTGCTGCAGGATCGCGTCGGTTGGACTCGGCTTTTCGACCTCTCCGAACTCAACCACATCATGCATTTTCTCGGGCACCAGCGCCGCATAGTGCCTGCGGCAGATCTCCGGCGAGTTGCCCATCAGCTCGGCAATCTTGTAGAGGGACACGCCTTTCTGGGCCAGATGGCTCCCGAAGGTGTGCCGGAAGTCCAGACAGGACCACTCCAAGCCGTTCTCCCGGTTGACCTCTCGGAGGGTCTGCGAGAAGTTGTCCGGATTCCAGCGGCAGCCGCGTGGCGAGGGGAAGAACCACGGGCAGCCCGTCGGCGGTTCGTATTCGGTGAGGATGTCGCCGAGCGTGTCGCCGATCGGCACCACGCGGTTCCGTTTGGTCTTCGGCTGCCAGAACTCACCCCCGATCGTCTTGGCCCGTACGTGGATGAGCCGTTTGTCCAGGTCGACGTCCGTTCGCGTCAGCCACAGGCCCTCTTCGCGCCGCAGGCCTGCGTAGATGTACGTCGCCACCAACACCCGGATAGTCTGCTCATCGCCGAGCAACGTCAGCTGCTGGTCGATCTGCTCGGCGGTCAGGAAGCGGATCACGCGGGGTGGCTCGGCCCGGCGCTGGACGAGGGCTGCCGGGTTCGGATGCCGCCGGTCCGGGGCCACGAAGTTCCACTTCTTGATCGCGTAATTGAACAGTTTGTGCAGGACCTCACGCGTGCGATTGGCGGTCTTGGGCGAAATCCCGTCCTCGCACATCCGCGTGGTGATGAAGTCCTCGATCATCGCCCCCGTAACGTCTTCGAGCTGCTTGGCCCGGATATGCCGGCGCATCATCATGTCCGGCAGTTGCTTGGCCTGGTCGTCGCGGAAGCGGTGGTTGACGTGCGTGCCGAGCTCGAGCGGCGGGCAAATCGGCCCGAAAAAGACGCGGAGCACGGACACGTCCGCCGAGCAGGACTTCGGCGTACGGAACGTCGACATGAACCGGCAGTAGTCCTCGAGCAGCTCTGGCAGCGGCGTCTTGGACGGGGCGACCAGTTCGCCCTTGGCTTCCTCACCCTCGATCTGGCGTTTGATGCGCTGGGCGACCCGGGCGTTGGTCGTGTTCAGCGTGTGATAGACCTGGTGGCTGGCGACGTAGTACTTGATCCACCAGGTGCCTTTCTTTCCCCGTTGAAAGATGGAGGCCACGGCAAGCTCCTTGTCGCTCTCGGTACGCGGTGGCTTGTTCCATCCCGAGAGCGGCTGGCCGGCCTGTGACATTTCAGGGCGTAGTTGCAAATTAGTTGCAAATCGCCGTTTTCGCGGTCGGCCAACAAAATAGGGACAAGCCTAAGTGCTTGTCCCTAAGGAGCTTACCGAACTAGCGGGGGCAGGACTCGAACCTGCGACCTCCGGGTTATGAGCCCGACGAGCTACCAACTGCTCTACCCCGCAATCGCATTACGAAGAGTAGCACGGCCGCACCCCGTGTCAAGTATGGAATGCGCCTAATCCCTCGCCGACAGGAATCTTACATGATCACAAAGTCTGCAAATCCTGCTGGAAATGTAGCACCAGTCTGCTCAGATTGACCGCTCGGCCGGCTTAAAGTACCGGCCGCGAAACTGTTCGACCGGATACTTGGCGGCGTTCTTGGCCACCTTGGACGCAACCGCCGCCGACAGATCGGTATCGAGCGCGTTGGCCAACGAGAGCACGTAGCAGGTAATATCCGCCAGCTCTTCAATGATCTCGGAGCGCTTCTCGGGGTTCGTCAGCAGCTCAGGCAACTCCTCGTTGCGCACCCATTGAAAATGTTCCATTAACTCGGCGGCCTCAATCGCGATGGACATCGAGAGGTTCTTGGCGTCGTGATATTTATGCCACTCGCGCTCGGCGACAAACTGCTCAAGTAGCGCCCGCAAATCCGCGACGTTAGTGGTGGCATCAGTCATGAACAGCTACCTTTTCGTTGCGATCGTGGTCGTCTTTTCGAAGCCAGGCTGGCCGCGGGCCATTTATCATCCCCAGACCACCAGCCCCTGATCGCGCCGATCCGCCAGGTCGGCGTGGCTCGGCACGACGCGGATGGCAAAGCCGTGACGACCACTTATCTCACACGGCATGACACCGTCAAACAGGTGTACGCCGTCCGACTCCTGCTGGACGTGTTGCATGCTGATCGGGCGCCCGTCGGTGATTTCATCGGTAGCGCCCAGCGTGCCAACGTATATCTCGACGGCCACATCCTTGGATTCAATCGAGCCCAGATGGACTTTCACGTGTACGGGCCACTCATCGCCGACCTTGAGCACTTCGCGCGGCTCGGCGGAGACCTCGGCGATACGCACCTGGTGCCATTGCTCAGCCAGATTGGCTTTCCAGGCCGCCAGCTCGCGGGCGATGGCGAAATTGTCCGAGTTAAGCTGGTGGGCGCGCACCAGGGCAGGCTGGTACATCCGCTCGGTATACTCGCGTAGCATGCGGATAGAGCTGAAAACCGGGCAGATGGTCTTGATCGAGGCCTTGACGCGCGCCAGCCACTTGCGCGGAATGTCGTTAACCGTACGATCGTAGAACAGTGGAATCACCTCACGTTCGAGGAGGTTGTAAAGCGATTCGCCCTCGACGTGGTCCTGGTAGGCCAGATCTTCATATACCCGGCCATCTCCAATCGCCCAGCCGTTCGCGCCGTTGAAGGCCTCCGGCCACCAGCCATCCAGGCAGGAGAGATTCAAGCCCCCGTTGGCGGGAACCTTCATGCCACTGGTGCCGCTAGCCTCGTGCAGACGTAGTGGATTATTCAGCCAGACATCAACGCCCTGTACGAGCACCCGTGCCAGGCGCATATCATAGTTTTCGAGAAATACAATCCGGCGACGGAACTCGGGCTTCGCGCAGACCGCCGCGAGTTCCTTGATTAACTCTTTACCCGCGCCATCGGCCGGGTGGGCCTTGCCGGCGAAGATGAACTGCACCGGTCGTTCATGGTTGCGCAGCAGAGTTGCCAAACGTTCAATGTCGCGCAAAACCAGTGTGGCGCGTTTGTACGGAGCGAAGCGCCGCGCAAAGCCGATCGTCAGTGCTTCTGGATCGAGTACTTCATCAGCGGCTTTAATCTCGGTCGGCGGAGCTCCTCGACGTTGCATCTGATCGCGCAAATGCCGCCGCACGATGCCGATCAAATGTGCCCGTCGGCGTTCATGGATGCGCCAGAGTTCGGCGTCGGGAATATCGTCAACCCGCCGCCAGACATCGGATTCGGTGGGTGTTTCGGCCCAGCCAGGTCCGAGATACTGCTCGAAGAGTTCGGTCATTTCGGCGCTGGTCCAGGTTCGCGTGTGGATACCATTTGTGATGTGGCCGATCGGGACTTCCGCGCGGGGCACCTTAGGCCAGTTATTTTGCCACATGCCGCGCGCCACCTCACCGTGGAGCTTGCTGACGCCATTACTGCGCAATGACATGCGCAGTGCCAGGATTGGCATGCAGAATTCCGCGTTCGGTCGACTGGCAGCCTCACGTCCCAGGCCCAGGAACTCCTCCGTGGTGATACCTAATTCCTGGATCATCCAGGCTAGTTGCTGCACTACCAGCTCGGGAAGGAAGCGGTCGATACCGGCCGGCACCGGCGTATGGGTCGTGAAGACATGGCCGCCGGCCATGGCTTCACGAGCTTCGCGGTAAGTCAGGTCATGGTCGCTCATGGCCTGTCGAATTCGTTCGAGTGACAGAAACGCGGCATGGCCTTCGTTCATATGGCAGACCGTGGGCGTGATACCCATGATCCGTAGCGCCCGCAGGCCACCTATGCCCAGCAGGATCTCCTGTTGGATGCGCATGCGCCGATCGCCGCCGTACAGTCGACCGGTTACATTCCGCAACTCCATGGGATTCTCGGCAATATCGCTGTCGAGCAGATAAAGATGAATACGGCCAACCTTGGCCAGCCATACCTGTGCTTGGATTGTCTGTTCACCGAGCTGAACACTGACACTTAGCGGCTTACCCTCGCCATCCTTGACCAGCGTGGCGGCCATCTGATGGAAGTCATACTGCGGATAGCTCTCGAGCTGCCAGCCATCCTCGGTGAGTTGCTGAATAAAGTAGCCTTGCCGGTACATCAGGCCGACCGCCACCAGGGGGATTCCCAGATCCGAGGCCGCCTTGAGATGATCGCCGGCCAGCACGCCCAACCCCCCGGAGTAGATTGGTAGTGTTTCGTGCAAGCCAAACTCGGCCGAGAAGTACGCAATTAAATCATCACCACCCTTGGGGAAGCGATCTTCGTACCAGGTCCGGCTGTTCATGTAGACATAAAACGCATCCATCACCCGATGAAGCTGGGCCATGTAGGCATCGTCACGAGCGGTATGTTCCAGGCGTTCCTGGCTGATCCGCCAGAGCATTTCCACGGGATTGTGCTTGACCTGCTCCCAGAGCTCCACGTCCAGCCGCCGAAAGAGTTCTCGGGCGGCCGGGTCCCAAGACCACCACAAGTTATAGGCCAGTTGCCGTAGCGGCTCGAGGTGTTCGGGCAGCGAGGGAATAATCACGAATGTCCTGAGATGATTCATGTTGTCACAAAGATGCAAGTACTCGGTCGGAATCGAGGCCGGATAGCCCGCTGCCATCCGGTCATTGTCACGTGGGCGGGCGGGCTACGCGGTTTGCCCGCCACCCACCGGCGCATGATAGGTGCTTTCGCGCGTCAATTACAGACCGGTGATTTCCCGGACGCGCGCGACCAGCTTTTCGGCATCGGCCGGCTGGGTGCCTTCCGCGATAATGCGAATGATCGGCTCGGTATTTGAGGCCCGTACATGTACCCAGCCCTGGGGCAGGTCCACGCGTACCCCGTCCGTGGTATTGGGTTGGTATTCGGCAAAGGCATTGGTGACGGCCGTCACCGCTGTCGCGATACGCGCGCGTGGGCAGGGAAACTTTTGCTTGATGGATGTATAGCTGGGCATGTCGGCCACCAGTTGGCTGATGGTCTTACCGGTGGCGGCCAGCAGTTGTAGCACCAGGCTCATTCCAGACAGACTGTCCCGTACCAGGCAGATACGCGGGTCGATTACGCCCCCGTTGCCCTCCCCGCCGAGGACACACCCGGATTCCAGCGTGGCTTGAACCACGTGGGCTTCACCCACCGGCGTCCGTACGACATGCGCTCCATAGCGTGCCGCGACATCATCCAACATACGCGACGTGCTCAAGTTGGTAGCCACTGGCCCCGGCCGATTCATCAGCACCGCCTGGGCCGCCAGCACCAGGGTGTACTCTTCGCCAATATATCTGCCGGTTTCATCCACGATTGCCAGGCGGTCGGCGTCCGGATCTTGCGCAAATCCCACCGCCGCTCCGGCTTTGGGCACGGCTTCACATAAATCCGTCAGGTTTTCCCGCACCGGCTCCGGCGGATGAGCGAATTCACCGGTCGGTGTGCCGTTGAGCTGGTGCAGGCGGCAGCCAAAGCCTTCCAACAAAGCGGGTGAATCCAGGCAGCCGGCCCCGTTGACACTGTCCAGCACGACGGTCATGCCAGCCAGTGGCTTGAGATCGGTTTCGACCGCGTCCAGAACCGCTTGAACGTGACGTTGGCCGGCCTTGGCATCTGTACGTATGGTGTTAAAGCCGTTCTTGATTTGTCGAAACTCACCGGCATTCCGTGTTGCTACGATTCGCTGCGCACTGGCCGTCGCCGGAGCCGCGCCTTGCTGGTCGAAGAACTTTAAGCCATTCCACTGGCCGGGATTATGGCTGGCGGTGATGCACATGCCCCCGTCATAGCCACCTTCGCGAATCGTCCGACCCACGGTGGGCGTCATGACCAGGCCTAATTGTGTGACCTCACAACCGGTGGAGAGCAGGCCCGCCGTAACCGCTGCCGCGTACATTTCACCACTGGGACGTGAATCGCGTCCCAAGACCACGCGACCGCCACCCAGCACGGTGCCGTAAGCCCGGGCGAACTCCAGCGCCAAGGCCGGCGTGAGTGTCTCGCCGACCAGACCACGCACTCCAGAAATTCCGACCATCAGAGCCATGGCACCAACCTCCAGCGCTTGGGTTTGTCTACCAGTTGTCGCCGCGCTACCACAGTGTTAGGCTACCATTGACGAACAGCCCACACGCAACGCCGTGGTACCCGGAGCGGGACAGTATGCCACCCCCGGCTGTCAGCGTCCAACGCATGGGAGACTGATATATGTATCGTTCAAGACTATTGCCTTTCACAATGCTGCTGGGCTTCAGCGTCCTGCTTTCCGGGGGCTGCCCCGTCAATCTGGGTGAGTTACTCGGCTTGAATGTGATCACTTTGGAAATCATCAATGATACCGATTACGACATTGATCCGTATATCGTCTTTGATGATGACAGTGATTTCCTGGCCGGTTGGTTCCCCAGTGAGGAGTTGTCCACCGGCGTGCTGGCTCCCGGCGAAGTGCTGACATACACCTTCGACTGTGACCAGTTGGGCCTGGTTCAGGCGGACGAGCCCGAACAGTATGTCGGCTTCTTCGTATACACCGCCGATTCGACCAGCACGATCGCGCAAGGCGATGAATACGAGTGTGGCGATCTCGTGCAGTTCCAGTTCCTGGGCAACGCCGACTCCTTTGGCGTGCTAGTGGCTGTCAATGGCGTGGTCGTTGACTAACGGGTGGTTACGGGATAGCCCAGATACCCGTCGTCAACCGGTTTTCTGTCGTGCGGTGGCAATCCCACTGTTCACAACCGTCCAGACCTATATGCGCCCCACTCCGAGCCCGAGGCGCCAGCGCGGGTTGACGTGGGGATTTGGGGACCAGCCACCCTCCCCGCCGCATCGATTTCGTTACACAATTGCAGGGTTTTCAGGATGTTTTCGCGGATGGCAGACTTGATGCAGGTCCGCTTCAGGTGGTCTAATGTGTCATGTTATGGCTTGTGCAGGGAGCAGCGTGCTCCGGGTCCGACAGCGTAGCATAAATAGCTGGAGGCATTGAGCATGCATCGGCGTCGGCTCATACGCCATATTAATGGCAGAGTGTTTTTACCTGTCTTGTTGCTCGGTCTGGTGGGCGGGTGCGTATCGCCGCGGGTCACTTTCCTGCGAGTAGCCGCGAGTCGTGTACAGCAGGATGGTGAGCTTCAGGCGGTTTCGTTCTCCTCGTCGATCCAAACCGAAGGTCTGGCCGGACAGCAGATCATCTATCGCGTCGGGTTGGTCAATTCCAAGCTGCGTCCGCTTAAGTCCCTTGATCGTCGATTTCAGAATCCGGATGGCACGGTCGGGGCGAGCCGGGCCCTGATGGTGCACGAGTACTCGTGGACCTTCGAGGATGTGAAAGTCACGATCCCGGTCTCCGAACTTGAGATCCAGGCGCAGGATTTGCCGGTGTTGGCCGTCTTCGGTATCTATCTTCCCGGCGGGGAGCGCCTGGCCCAGGAAACCACCGTGGTACCGGTCTACGACGCTCCACAAGCCCCGCTTCAACTTGAAGCTGGCCCGGACGTGGTTGACGAATCGCAACCACCTGAAGTGCCAGACTTCGACATAGGCCCCAAGACCGGTTCACAAACAGTCTTGCAGCAGAAGGTTAGGCGCGACAAGCTGGCGAAAGGTCAGGGCACCCGCAAAGCCGACACTAACCTGACTATGCGTCCCGCGGAGGAGCCCGCCACACCGGATTCTCCGTATCTCCCCGAGTGGTGGCGCTCGACGACCAAGAGGCTCGAGTCGCGGGTGACGGATTCAATGCATGGTTTCCTGAAGGTTGAGCGACCCAAGACAATCCCCAGCGATAAACAAAGTGGAGAACAACAAACACCAACTACGCGACCAGTTGCTCCGCCCGCTAGCCAACCAGTACCGGCTAAACCCGCCCCGAGCCCCACTAGTGCACCGGCGACCAAGCCAGAGGTCCAGGAGCGTGGCGCCGATGAGCAGCCCGAGTATCGCTGGTATGTGGTACAGAGCGGCGATACGCTTTGGGAGATAGCGGCCAAGCAACTTGGTGACGCCTCGCGCTGGGATGAAATCTACGAACTAAACCGAGTCGAGTTGACCTCGCCGGCGGAATTGCAGGTTGGCACAAAACTGCGGATACCCATTGACCAGGCGGAATCACCGTAATTGTGCCTGAGACTTTGACGGGCGTAAACACGTCGGTGATCGTGAAACCATGGAATACCAGCATTGCGAAGGAGTAGTCCCGGCAGCCACATTCATGCCTGCTGGAAAGGCAATCCGGGTGGACTTGCGGGTGACCTCTTATAATGTAGTATCGATCGCTGGTGCACTTGTCAGAACATCGAGAGGATAATAGGATACCGAAGTGTTGGGTCGAAGGGCTGTTGCGCGTCAAGCACGGCTTGTGGAATACAAGGATGATGCTCACAGCCAGCATTCGCTTGTGCCAATAAGCGTGTTGGTCGAGAGTTAAGTCCAGCCTTGGCACTGAGGTGCGGCTTTCGTAGTCTGCGTTCTCATGCTAATGTAGCAATGCCAACGGTGGCCGGTCTTTTTTTTTGAGTAGGTAATTCGTGGATAGGTTGGGCGGCTTTCGATAAGCCAGGTTGCCACGTAAACACAGTACTGTCAATAGGATACGAGCTTTATGCGAGGCAATCCGCCTGAAGTTCGACATCCAATGAATTAGGAACCGAGTAGCTGATCTATTGATGTACCCGATACGCTGTAGTATAGCTAAAAAACGCATTTTAGTTTCACCGGCGAAATTCGTGCCGGTATACCAAAAACTGTTTGGGAGTATCAGGAGCCGCTGGATTGCTCTCATTTAGATATCTGTCCAATTCAGAGTGGGAGATCACAATGACTAAGCGAGGAATCACAGGAGTCGTATTAGGGTTGGCCGCCTTGGCGGTGGTCGGCATGTTTGGCTGCAAATGTCACATGCCACATGCGCTAACCTGGCCAGCTACTGGTGACATCATCCAGACTCACCCCAAGCCGCCGGAGGGTGGCTATTACGGTGACTGGGATCCGTATGCCGCCGAACTTGAGGTGGTACCCCTCAAGGATGTCAATCCAGTCCGGACACAGCACGTATTGATTGCCACGGTGAAGGACAAGGAGGGCAATCCGCTGATGAATCGGCGGGTTGAATGGATCATCTCCGAAGGCAGTGTCGGCGACATCGTCGAAGTGGACGAGAGCGGCTGGCGGGCCAGTCGCGGCTACAAGGTTGACAACCACTACGCCGTCTCACACACCAATACGTTCGATCATGTGCTGGATCTGGGTAACGACGATCCATCCGACGATATTCAACTGACCAGAGGACAGACCTGGTGTGTGATTACCTCGCCGATCGAGGGTGATACCTACATCACCGCCTATGCTCCCGCGATTTACGACTGGGCCAAGCACAAGGTCTTCGTCACCAAGCACTGGTACGACGTGGCCTGGGAGTTCCCGCCGGAAGCCACGAACCCGATCGGTACCACTCACGACTTTACCACGGCGGTCATGAAGTACTCTGATGGGACGCCACTGGCGGACTACATCGTGACTTACAAGATCCTTGATGGTCCGGCGGCTTCGTTCGAGCCGGGCGGCGATCAGGTCGCGACCGTCACGACGGATGAGAACGGGCTGGCGAGGGTCACGCTAAGTCAGGCCCAACCCGCGGAAGGGACCAACAACGTCGAGATTGATATCGTCCGTCCCGAGGATGTCCAGTGTTGCAAGCCGGCGGCGCACATCGCCACCGGTTACACGGCCAAGACCTGGATCGGGCCCAAGATTGCCATTACCAAGGACGCTCCGGCGCGTGAACTGATCAATCGTCAGTTTGCCTACAACATCGTCGTTTCCAATCCGTCGCAGGTCACGGCTGATGATGTCATCGTCACCGATACGCTACCTGACGGTATTGCTTACGTCTCCAGCGTCCCGTCCGCTCAGGTCAGCGGCCAGACCATGACATGGTCGCTGGGCTCACTAGCCGGACAGGGCAGCACGTCCATCGCGGTCCAGGTCCAGGGCACCCGCACCGGTACGTTTGAGAACTGTGCCGAAGTACGGGCCGCCCACAACCTCGCCGCCCGCGATTGTGCCTCGACCGTCATCGTCGCCCCGGCCCTGGTGCTCGACAAGCAGTGCACGCCGGAGGTGCTGATCTGCGACCCGATCGATTACACCCTGACCGTGCGTAACACCGGTGATGGCCCGGCGAACAACGTGGTGATCACCGATCGCCTGCCCGCCGGCCTGGTAACGGTTGACGGACGAAACACCGTCACCGAGAACCTCGGGACGCTGGAAGCCGGACAGTCGCGGCAGATCGCGTTCCAGGTCAAGGCTCAGAAGACCGGCCGCTTCGAGAATACAGCCATGGCCACGGCCGATGGCGATCTCACCGCCGAGGCGGAGTGTGTCACGGTGGTTCTGCAGCCGGTGCTCGAAGTCACCAAGACCGGACCGGATCTGCGTTACATCGGGCGTACGGTAACCTACCAGATTACGGTCGCGAACGCGGGTGATGGACCCGCCCGCGACACGATGCTGGTCGACACGATTCCGTCCGGTGTGCAGTTCGTCGAGGCCAGTGATGGTGGCAATTACGACAACGGTCGGGTGACCTGGAGTCTGGGTACTCTGCAGCCGAGTGCTTCCCGCTCGGTGTCGCTGACCGTTAAGCCTTCCGGCCGTGGAGTTATCCACAACACGGCGGTAGCCAAGGCTTACTGTGCCGAGGATTCCGCGGAGGTCTCGACGGAGATCAAGGGTATTCCGGCGATTCTGCTCGAGGTTATTGACGTTGATGACCCGATTGAGGTCGGCAGCAATGAGACCTATATCATCACCGTGACCAACCAGGGTTCCGCCGACGGCACCAACATCGTGATTGAATGCACGATCCCGTCAGAGGAAGAGCATATTTCCTCCAACGGGCCGACGAATGCCACGGTGAGTGGTCAGAATATCAAGTTCGCTCCGTTGCCAACCTTGGCGCCCCTGGCCAAGGCCACGTATCGCGTGGTGGTACGCGGCGTGAGTGAGGGTGATGTCCGCTTCAAGGTTTCTCTGACCAGCGATCAGATGACCACGCCAGCGGAGGAGACCGAAAGCACGCACATCTACGAATAAGCGCTGCTTTCTGAATGCCGGGGATGCCGAACCCATGTTCGGCATCCCCGGTGTATGTATACACACAATTAGGTTCGGGCTGAAGGAAAACAGGAGAGTAAGGTGATGAGTAGCAGAATAAGTAGGCGGCGCTACGCGCCGTTATTGATGGGTCTGTCAATCGTGGCTGGTCTCGCCAGCCTGGTGGAAGCCCGGGCCCAAACGCCGGCCGTCAATCGGACCCAGAAGGCCTATCCCACCGGCGATCCTGGAACGAGCGTGATCCTGATCGAAAGACTCGCCCCAGCCGAGGTCCGCGTCGGGGAGGCCTACAGTTATGAGGTGAAGTTCACGAATCTGACCAGTGCCGAGCTGACGGGTCTGGTGTTGACGGAAGAATACCCGCCAAACTTCAATGCCAGCAATGTCCAACCCCAGCCTGATAGCCAGACCGGTAACGAGTTGATCTGGGAGCTTGACCGATTTGGACCCCGGCAATCGAAAGTCATTCGCATCAGCGGTTCCACGAACCAGCTTGAGGAATTGACCTTCTGCGCGCGGGTGGCGTTCAGCACCGTGACCTGTGACGTTACCAAGGTTGTCGAGCCCCAGTTGAGTCTGACTAAAACCGCCCCCGCCGAAGTGCTGATCTGCGATCCGATTCCGCTACGGTTCGTGGTGACCAATACCGGCTCCGGCGTGGCGCGCGATGTCAGCATCACCGACCGGTTGCCAGATGGCTGGACCGCCAACGACGGTCGCGCCGAACTCACATTCAATGCTGGCGATCTGGTCGCCGGACAATCGCGCGAGTTCACCGCCACGGTCCGCTCCGCCCGGACGGGTGAGTATGTCAACACGGCCCGCGCCATCGAGGGCGGCGGATTAACCGCCGAGGATTCAGCGGCCACCACTGTACACCAGCCGGTCTTGGCGGTTACCAAGAGCGGGCCGCGATTCCGCTACATCGGCCGACCGGCCATATTCCAGCTCACCGTGGTTAATGAAGGTGACGCACCGGCGGCGAATACCATGCTGGTCGATGCCATCCCGGCCGGGACGGAGTTCGTTGAAGCCTCTGATGATGGCCGGTACGCGAGTGGGCGGGTGACCTGGAATCTCGGAACGCTGGCCCCCGGGGCGCAGCGCGCGGTCAGTCTGACCCTCAGACCCACCCGGCCGGGTACCGTTGAGAACACCGCCCAGGCCACGGCCATCTGCGCGGAGGCCAGTGCGGCGACCACGATGGAGGTCAAGGGCATTCCCGCGATTCTGCTGGAGGTTGTCGATATCCATGACCCGATCGAGGTCAACGGTCAGGAAACCTATGAAATTACGATCCTGAACCAGGGCTCGGCCAACGGCACCAATATCGTGGTGACCTGCACGCTACCGGCCGAGGAGCAGTACATCTCATCTTCCGGACCGACTAATGCCGGAGTAGCCGGCCAGACGATCACGTTTGCGCCGCTGCCAACGCTGGCTCCGAAGGCCCAGGTTAAATATAACGTCGTCGTGAAGGGCGTCACGGTCGGCGATGTGCGTTTCAAGGTCTCCATGACCAGCGACCAGGTCACCAGTCCGGTCGCGGAGACGGAAAGTACGCATATTTACTAATAGATTTGTACGGGTACGGAGGACCGAGTCACCGAGCGTGCTGGCACGCCAGCGCGTTCGGTACCCTCCTCGTATCCTTCTATCTGGGTGAAAGGTTCTTTTTAATTTCGTAACACCTTACGACAGGAGGTGGGTGGTGAAATCTCCCAAGCCTTTGCGTGGACTCAAAAAACTGGCTGTGGCTGGCATGATGATTGTGGCTTTGCCGTTCTCGATGGGTGGCTGCAACCTGGAAAACTTTACCACCACAACGACCGTGACCCTCAGTGGACGTGAAGTGGTCAATTACCTGGTACAGATGTTGGTTCTAACACCGATCCAGACAGCCATTGACGATGGTGTCAACTATTTGTTCGACAAGTTCACGGACGAAGAAGATTAATCAGGCGATCATATGCTGGTTCCATTCCGGGAAGGACAACGCGTTATGAAAAAGGCCCGCATAATGAAACTTATGATCGTCATCTTGGGGCTGCTGCTAGTTACCCCTGGTACGGCCGATGTCGTGACCCTAACCGATGGCAGCCGGTTGTTGGGGCAGGTAGAACGGCTGGGTGAAGGCAAACTGGTACTGGTGACCAAATTCGCCGGCACGCTGGAAATCGATGCCGCCATGATTGCCAGTATCCAAACTGACCAGCCGGTAAATGTCGGCATGGACAGCGGCGATCGGCTGGTCGGGCCGGTTGAATGGAAACACGAGATCGATCGCGCCGTGGTGCGGACTGAAATGGGTGGCGTCCCGGTTAATGTCAGTCGCATCACCGATATCTGGCCCAGGGACGGCAAGAGTCCCGAAGTTATCGCCATGGAAGCCCAGGTTGCCAAGGCACGGGAGGAAGCCGAGGCGGCGCGTGGCAAGTGGTCGGCCACCCTGGAAGCGGGACTACTGTGCAAGGAAGGCAACACCGACGTCTTTAATGCCCGCGGACGCGCCGAACTGCGTCGCCAGTCAAGTGATGACCTGTTGAAGTTCTATGTCTCGGGCGAATATGCGGAAGAGAACGACGAGCGTAATACCTCTGAAGTCAAGGGCGGGGCATACTACGAATACCTGTTCACGCCACGCTGGTTTGCCTATGGCCGCATGGATCTCGAATATGATGAATTCGAGAATCTCGACTTCCGCTTCTCGTCCGCGGTGGGGGCTGGGTACTACTGGATCAAGAAGCCGGAGCATGAGCTGAAGACCCGCGCCGGCATCGGCTATCTGCACGAGAGCTACATGGATGGCATTACCCGTGACGCCGCCCAGGCCGAGGTCGGCCTGGATTACCGTGTCGATATCGCGCCCTGGGTTCAATTCGTGCACGGTACGATCTGGTATCCGACTTTCGATTCGCTTCAGGATTACCGCCTGGTGTCCGACTCCGCCTTGTTGTTCCCCCTGGGTGGCAGCGATGTCTGGAAGCTGAAGCTGGGCGCGCTGTTCGAGTATGACTCGATTCCCAATCCGGGCTACGAACGGCTGGATCAAACCTACTACGCCAACATTCTGCTGGACATCAAGTAGCTCGAAAAGTGCTGATTCAGACGACCTGCGTCGGCCGCGCGTGCGCGGCGGCGTGTACTAAAACCAGTGTGTGTACCAAGGCACCTGGCAACACTGCCATTTACCAAGGAGTAGCAATCATGGAGAACCTCCTCGAAAAACTCCAGGGGTTCGCCGAAACCTACGGTCCGAAAGTAGTGGCCGCGGTCCTGACCCTGGTCATTGGCTGGATTGTCGCCAAAATCCTCGTCAATGTTGTGCGACGAGTAATGGTCAAGGCCAAGGTCGATGCAACCCTGGTCGGTTTTTGTGGCAACATGTTGTACATGCTGCTGATAACCCTGGTCATCATTTCAGCTATCGGTAAACTCGGTGTGCCAACGGCTTCATTCGTGGCGATCATTGGTGCCGCCGGCCTGGCGGTTGGGTTCGCGCTACAGGGCTCACTCGGGAACTTCGCCGCTGGCGTGATGCTCATCATGTTTCGGCCGTTCAAGGCTGGGGACTACATCGAGGCCGCCGGCACAAGTGGGGTCGTTGAAGTCGTTCATGTATTCGCCACGACGCTGACGACACCCGACAACAAAACCGTCATCGTGCCGAATTCGGCGATCACCGGCGGCAACATCACTAACTACTCGGCCAAGGACAAGCGTCGCGTCGATCTGGTCTTCGGCATTGGCTATGGCGACGACATGAAGAAGGCCAAGAACATCATCAACGAACTGCTGGCCAAGGACCAACGCATTCTGAAAGACCCGCCCCCAACGGTCGCCGTTTTGGAACTGGCCGACAGCAGTGTCAACCTGGCGGTCCGTCCCTGGGTTCCGGTGGCCGAATACTGGAACGTCTACTTCGCTCTCACTGAAGCGGTGAAGACCGAGTTCGACGCCCAGGGCATCACGATCCCATTCCCGCAGCAAGACGTGCACATGCATCAGGTGGCTTGAACACACGCGCCTGACGCGGGAAATAGCAGCATACCGGAGCCGCTGGCGGATTCTGTCAGTGGCTCTGTTAATGTGTTATATTCGGACACTTTCATTTGGTCGTGATACCTGCTTTACAGAGAGTGCCAGATGCGAACTTGGATCATTATTGCTGGTTTACTGACTGGATTACCCGGTTCAGATACCATAGCGGATGACATTACGCTGCATGTCACGCCGAACGGTGATGACAACTGGTCCGGCCGGCTGGCGGAACCTTATCAGGACCGTTCAGATGGTCCTCTCGCAACGCTGAGCGGGGCACGCAATGCCATCCGTATGCTCAAGGCGCACGGTGACGCAGGTGACCCGATTACCGTTCTGGTCGCCGCTGGCACGTATATGATGACTGAGCCACTCGTGCTCACGTCAGAAGATAGTGGGACGGCTGCCGCCCCGATCTGCTACCGCGCCTGCTCGGGGGCTCGACCGGTTTTCAGCGGCGGGCGGATTATTTCCGGTTTAACATGCGATCAGGCGGATGTCTGGACGGCGCAGATCCCTGACATGTTGGGTGGCAAATGGTACTTCGAGCAACTTTTCGTCAACGGCCGACGGGCCCGTCGCGCCCACACGCCGGACGACGGCTTTTTGCAGATGCTTGGCGTCGAGGAGACGGTGCTCGGGCCGGGAGATCGGGTGCCCAAGCGTGCCCGCCAGCTTGTGCATCTGGAGCCGGAGGACCTTGGGACGCTCGCCGCACTTAATGCGGACGAGCTAGCTGATGTCAACCTGATCGCTTTTCACAAATGGGATCACACGCGGCGATTTATTGACAGTATCGATTCGTCAAGCGCGACGCTCGTTACCAGCGGGCAGGGCATGAAGTCGTGGAATCCGTGGAAGAAAGGTACCCGGATCCGCTTTGAGAATTTTCGTGGGGCGCTCAGTATGCCCGGCGAATGGTTTCTGGCGCGGAATGGACTGCTGTCCTATCTGCCTCGGCCCGGGGAGGATCTCAAGACCGCACATTTAGTGGCCCCACTCATTGACCAGTTTATTGTGATTGCTGGTCAGCCCGAGGCTGGACGTTTCGTTAAGCATATCAAGCTACAGGGCCTGACCTTTCACCATGCCGCCCAGCGCACACCCCCGGAAGGTTTTGAGCCCAGCCAGGCGGCGGCCTCGATTGATGCGGTCATCCAGTTGGATGGCGCCCGGCACGTGGAGATTGTGGACTGCGAGATCGGTCACGTCGGCCGGTACGGTGTCTGGTTCCGCCGAGGCTGCCAGGATTGCCGCATCGAGCGCACCTATATGCACGATCTCGGCGCGGGAGGTGTACGAATTGGGGAGACGGTCATTCGCCAAAAGCCCGAGGAACATACCAGCCACGTCGTGGTCGACAACAACATCATCACTTCCGGCGGTCACATCTTCCCATGCGCGGTGGGAGTCTGGATCGGGCATAGCAGCGATAACCAGGTCACGCACAACGATATCGGCGACCTGTACTACACCGGCATCTCAGTCGGCTGGCGTTGGGGCTACGACGACAGCCCCGCCAAGCGTAACATTATCGAGTTCAACCATATCCACCGCATCGGCCAGGGCTTGCTTAGTGATATGGGGGGCGTCTACACGCTGGGCCCATCGGCGGGCACCCGCGTAGCCAACAACGTCATTCACAATGTCTATGCCTATTCGTATGGTGGCTGGGGGCTGTATACCGATGAAGGCAGTTCGGGTATCCGCATGGAGAACAACCTGGTTTACGATGTCAAGACCGGCGGCTTCCATCAACATTATGGCCGGGAAAACATAATCCGAAACAATATCTTCGCCTTCAGCCAGCTTTATCAGATCCAGTGCACACGCGTCGAGAACCATCGTTCTTTCAACTTCGAGCACAATATTGTGTATTGGGATCAGGGTACGCTGCTGCAAGGTCCTTGGGAGAAGATCGATGTTCAGTTGGAGAGCAATTGTTATTGGCAGGCTTGCGGCACGGCGTTTGATTTCGCGGGGATGACCTTGGCCGACTGGCAGGCCCAGGGCCGCGACCGGGGTTCGATGGTAGCTGATCCTTTGTTTGTTGACGCAGGTAAGCGGGACTTCCACCTCGGAGACGAATCGCTGGCTTTGAAAATCGGATTCATACCTTTCGACTACACTCGGGCGGGGGTATATGGCGAGCCGGTGTGGATCAGGAAGGCTCAGGAGGTGAAACCAGAATAGGGGCTCTACGTACGCTAGCGACTATGCACACAAAAAGAGCACCCAGATACCCACGCCGATGATCAGCACGCCGGCGATACGCCGTAGGATGTCCATGCCGCGGTGCCAGCCCTTGGAGTCGGCCATTTTCTGCACCAGGCCCATGGACGTTCCGCCGACCAGGATTAATCCGCAATGTCCCAGGCTGTACGCGATCAATAGTGTCGCGCCAAAAGCAATACCCTTCAGCGGAACTACTGCCAGTAGCGCCAGCAGCACCGGCCCGGCACACGGCATCGAAACCAAGCCGAACAACAGTCCAAGTAGGAGTGCTCCGACGAATCCCTTCTGCTTCGGCTGTACCCCCGAGGGTGCCGGGATCTTGATGTGAAGCAGGCCGAGCAGGTGGAGCCCCATCAACAGACAAACGCCGCCGGCAATGTATGACCACCACGCCGCCTGCAGCACCGAACTCGCCGCCCAGGTCGCCAGGAACAGCATCGCGAACATCATCGTCAGGCCAATGGCGAAAGTCAGCGACAGCAGGAACGAGTGCGCGACGTGGCGCTTGGACTCGGTCCCGTGCCCGGCGACATAGCCGACCATCAATGGCACCATGGCGATCACGCACGGGTTGGCGGCGGTCAACAAGCCCCCGACAAAGGCCGCCAAGGGAGCAACCCAGGGATTGCCCTGTAAGGCCTCCGCGAGCTGCTCGGAAAACGCGTCAAACATCTACTTCACTCCGACCTTCTCGGCGAAGAGCTTCTTGAGATCTTCCTTCGAGATGAATCCCTCGTGCCGCCAGACTTCATTGCCCTCCCGGTCATAGAGGATTTGCGTGGGAATCACCCGGATCTTGTAGGGGGCCTTGGCGGACGGGTTCTTCCACACGTCGATGAACTCTACATCGAGCCGCCCTTTGTACTCCTCACGCAAGGCATCGAGGATGGGCGCGAGTGCCTTGCAGGCCTTGCAGCTCGTTGCGCCGAGGTCTACGAGTCGTGGCAGTTTGGCGTCGGCTGCCGGAGGAGTCGTGCTTTTCGTGGCCTGGGCCACGGCTGGTTGCGACGTGGATATGGGCTCGGGGCAGAGTTCACCTTCCACAACCGTTTCGGCAGGTGCTGTTGAAGGCTGCGACGTTAAGGCCAAGGGTGCTGAATTGCCCGAAGTCCCGCCTTCCTCCGCGGGAGTCTGCGATCTTTGAGACTTGAACCACGCCGCGCCGGCGACGACGGCCACGACGACTACTACTGCCAAGATGTTGGTTGCCTGACCTTTCATTCCGCTACCTCCGCGAAGGACTCGCCACGCTCCCAAGAGCACGGCGGCTCCGGGCATTACCCGGGGAGATACTTCATAAGTTCATCCCATACGTACACTTGAAAACCGAGCGGGTCTTCCACGAGTTCCCACACCCGCTCCAGATTCTTCCACTGGGCGACTTCATTGCCGCGCATCTCGACGATCACGAGTGACGAGCTGCTCAACTCGAAGTCCGACTCAAAGTGCTCGTTGCCTTCTTGCTCGATATCGACCGCCTGCCATTCGAGCTGGCCATCTTCGATTTCCTTTGAAAAGCCGATCACGATGGCTTCACGCGCCTGTGCCTCGATCGACAGACACGTCGGACAGCGCAACGTGCGATGGAAGTAGTAGGCGATGACCTTCGTGTCGGCTGCCTCGCTCGGCGGATCGGCCGGCTGGACCTTTTGCACGGTTGAGTCAGCAACAGCGGGGGCCGCGCCAACTGTCGGGGTGTTGGCCGTGCGAGCGGGTGCCTCTGATTCCGTCTGGTTTGTTCGATCACACCCGGCAAACAAAATAGCGCAGCCCGCGAGGATCGCCAGCGTTCGCACAACGGTTATGCTCCGCTTGATCATTCGTCTAGCTCCGCTCCTGGCTCAATGTCTCCGCAACGTGTTCCACCACCCGCTTGGCATCTACGATCAGATGCGGCTCGGCGGGTTTCTTCTCGATCCCGAGCGTCGTGACATCGACATGCAGATCAACCGGCAGATTCGCCTGCTCCATGATCTTGCGGGCGCAATGATCCTCGCAGCCATCGATGACCACACGCTTCCCGGCATTGCGGGCTCGCTCCAGCTTGTCAGGTATTGCGGCGCCGACCGCCGCGATGCAGAAAAGGTTGCCCTGGCCTTCCTGCATCAAACTGATTCCCGCCCGGTTCGCGACCTGCCCGGAATGTGCCGCGCCCGCACAGGTGAAGATCAGCGTCTCGCCACAATTTCCGCCACAACATCCTTTTTCCATGTTGCACCTCGCTTTTGCATGCTGGCCGATCGCCTGATGAATGTGTGACCGGCCGCGTCCGTTTATTAATCCTGGCCGGCAGCCGTTGTCAGGATCGACGTCAGTTCGGCTTCGCCCGGGACCTTGCCCGCGACTTTGACCTCGCCGTCAACCACCAGCGCCGGCGTAATCATCACACCATACTGGGCGAACTTCGCGATTTCCTTTATGTGGGTCAGCTCATAATCAAGCCCAAGCTGGTCGGCGGCCTGCTTCACCGCCGCCTCCAGGGCGTTACATTTCGCACAGCCTGTGCCAAGCACTTCCAGTTTCATGTTGACGATCTCCTCATTCGGTAATTAATCCGTATATCATTCCCGCCATCGTCGAAAGTATGACCACCAGGGCGACGTACACGATCGTTTTCCGCGTCCCCATGACCGAACGAATCACGAGCATATTAGGCAGCGACAGTGCCGGCCCGGCCAGCAACAGCGCCAGTGCCGGCCCCTTACCCATACCCGCCCCCAGCAGGCCTTGCAGAATCGGTACTTCGGTCAGCGTCGCGAAGTACATCAACGCGCCCGCCACCGAAGCGAATAGATTCGCCGCCAGGCTGTTTCCGCCCACCGCGTTGGCAATCCACGCTTCTGGGATCAGAGCCGGATGCCCAGGGCGACCGAGCAATACGCCCGCCACGAGTACGCCGAAGAACAGCAATGGCAGAATCTGCTTGGCGAACGTCCAGGTACTGCCGACCCATTCACTGAGTTCGGGCCGCTTGAACCACGACAGAAGCATAATGGACAGCGCTATTACGAATCCGCCGGTGAGGTACCACTTCACCGACCAGATGGCCCCCGCGACGCCCGTTTCGTCCAGCTTGCCCCAGTTCGCGAACACGAGAATGCCGATCATGGCGGCGAAGTAGAGGGCGTTCTGCCACAAGCCGCGGCCGTCCGACTCCTCCTGCACGAAGAATCCACCCGCGACCTGGCGGGCGGCCTCCTCCTTGCGGTAGATGAAGTGCATTGAAAGGCCGATGATGACACTGAACACAATTGCGCCGATGGCCCGGGCCGCGCCAAGCTCCCAGCCTAGCACGCGCGCTGTCAGAATGATCGCCAATACGTTGATGGCCGGTCCGGAGTAGAGGAACGCCGTCGCCGGTCCCAAACCGGCCCCCCGTTTGTAGATTCCCGCGAATAGCGGCAGGATCGTGCATGAACAGGCCGCCAGAATCGTTCCCGAGACGGCGGCGACGCTATAGGCGACCGCCTTGTGCGCTTGCGCCCCGAAGTACTTCATCACCGCCGCCTGCGACACGAAGCACGAAATCGCGCCGGCGATGAACAGGGCCGGAACGAGACAGAGCATGACGTGGTGTTGGGCGTAATCCTGCAACATCAGGAGCGCTTCGCGGCCCGCAGTGGTCAGCTTTCCGGCGACTGGCCAGGTTTCAAAAGGCAGGAAGTACGCCAACAAAAAGACAACGAGCATCAGGCCGAGCGTGGCTATCGTGCGAGCGCGTCCGTTCCATTGCTTTATGGCCAAATTGCCACATATAGCATCAAAAAAAGAGCGGATTGGCACTTTTACGCCCTGATCGCCGCTTGTTGTGTCTTCAGATTTTCCTTCAGTACCGATTCGATACACTGCCAGAATCCCTGCAAACAGGTAACTTTCAGGCGATAGAACATCATGGTGCCTTCTTTGCGATCCGCGACGATGCCGGCTTGCTTTAGGACGGACAGGTGCTTGGACACCGTGGATTGATCGGCACCCACCAGTTCGGTCAGTTCGCACACGCACAACTCGCCGTCGGCGAGCGCGTCGAGCATCAGCAATCGGCTGGGATGTCCCAGCGCCTTGGCAATCCGCGCCCGGGCCTCATACCGCTCAATCGAATGTTTCGGTTTCACCTTCATGGCTCTATGGTAATTATGCCATGAATATGCCTTTTGTCAAATCCCCAAATCCAGAAACATCAGAATGTTTCTCCCCAAGATCAGAGCCCGAAGCGCCAGCGAGGGTTAACCTACCGCTATGTTGTCTACCGCTGTCGCAAAGCGCAGCCAGTTCCGAGCAGCAACAGCACCACCGTCCCCGGCTCCGGAATCAACGCCAGGCTATGCACGTAACCGGCCGCGATGGCTGAGTGACCGCCACCGACCGGACCGTTAATCTGCCCGTAGTAGTTGGAACCCCAGCAGGCGATGGTCCCGTCTTCCCGCAGGGCCAGGCTGTGCTGCGTTCCCGCGGCGAGGGCGGTGAAGTCAGTACCCGGCGGCACATTAATCTGACCATCGTAGTTGGCGCCCCAACCCAGCAGCGCGCCGTCCTCTCGCAGAGCCAGACTGTGGCGATAACCCACGGCGATCACGGCAAAATCGTTGCCCGTCGGCACGTCAATCTCCCCGTCATTATTCAAACCCCAGCCAACCAGCGAACCGTTGGCTCGCAGACCGAGGCTGTGATTGGTACCAGTTGCAATCGCCACGAAATCAGCGTACGCCGGTGGATCGATCTGGCCATTGTCATTGTTTCCCCAGCCAACGACTGTACCGTCTGAGCGCAAAGCCAGGCTGTGTCCCCAGCCGGCGGCGACCGCGACAAATTCATCGCCCACCGGCACGTCGGTCTGTCCGTATGTGTTATCGCCCCAGGCCGCGAGCGAGCCGTCGCACCGCAGTGCCAAACCGTGCCGATTGCCGGCGTCGATGGCCATGAAGTTACTACCGGGTGGAACTTCGAGCTGCCCGCTCTGGTTGTTTCCCCAGGCGACGATCGCGCCGCTGGCGGTAAGTGCCAGACTGTGTCCCCATCCGCCGGCGATCTGGATGTAGTCCGTGCCCGCCGGCACGTTGATCTGGCCCTCGAAGTTGCCTCCCCATCCAACGACTTCGTCGGCGAGTGTGGACGCCGCAAGACAGCCGAGCAGGGCGATCGATACATATACAGGGTATGGATTGATACGCGCTGATCTCATGACATGTCCTCCTTCGGGCGGCAGGTTTGAAAGTAACCGCTAAGGGCTCATTATACCGTACGGTGAATGGCCGCTGCCATACTTCGCGGTATTTAACGCGGTCCTTACAGAACTGTTGCGCGGAATTTCCCAACCCGCCACCCTCCAGCACAAAGACGTCGCCCCCCAATCCGAGCCCCGAGCGCCAGCGACGGGGCACCCCGCCAACACGCTAATATGCACGAAACCCACCCTTACAACGCCGAATCTCTGGCGGCCACGAAAAAAGAATCAGCTTGACATGAAATGAACATATATTCACAATGTGGAACGATAGTTCTAGCCAGGCGAGGCGGAGCGTGCCCATCCGACCGCTTCTTGCGTCTGGTCGAGACAACAGGTGTATAAGATATAATGATTACTCCCAAATCGAGCCGGGAGTCGGTTAAGCCAGAATTGAGCGAGCTGATCTGAAGGAGCTTGAGATGAAACCGAGAAAACTGCGTTGGACCACCGCCGGGTTGTGTGCTTTTCTGTTGGGCGTACCTCTGGCCGAGCGCGCCGAGGCGGCAAACGTTGGCGGTCTGGTTGAGGCGGCCATCGCGTTGACACTATCCATTATCAGCGTGGCCGGCGACAGTTAAGCCGAAACGTCGGGAGAGTGAGCCGCCCCGGTCAGCCGGTCGGCTTGCTCCGCGCCCCATAGCGCGTGAGCCCAGAGATATTGCCGGGGATCGGCGCGGATGATCTGCTCGAGCCCGCGGATATAACGCTCGGTTACAGCGCGGACGGGATCATCGGCCGCTTTCCAGGCACTAGGTTCAAAGAGGTCGGCGATCACGATCTCAAAATTAAATGCATCATTAAGTCGGCGGATACCCGCCACGACCACCACTGTTTCATAGTGTGTGGCTAGTAGCCCCACCGAGCGCGAGACATTGGTCTTTTGGCCCAGCAAGGTCACCGGGATCCCACGTCGGGTGGCGTGATGATCCGCCAGGATTGCTACACTACCACCGGCCGCCATAATTTGCGGCAGGCGCATGACGGCTTCGGTATCCGGGATCATTTCACAGCCACTACGGGCGCGAATGGCTTGCCGGTAGGCATCGAAGCTCGGATTGGCGTGTCGGCGGTAAACCGCGCCCGCTCGAATTCCGTTATATCCCAAAAACAGCGGCAATAGATCGTAGGGCCCGTAGTAGGCCGTCAGCAGAATGACCGGCTGCCGGTTACGCCGGGCGTTCCACAACATACTCCGGTACGGCTCCGGAATCCGGCCGCCGTAATTCTGGTAAGTTCCGCGGCGAATCAACCGGTCGGCGAGCATCAGGTCGGCCAGATTCCAGGCGCGGTGGACAAATGATTGCTTGGCGATATCCGTTATCTCTCGCGTGGTTCGTGTGGCGCCCAGGGCGGCCTGGCATTGTGCCTCGCACAGCAGGCGCAGCGGATCGAAGAGCCGGTAGACGCGGCGCGCCAGCGCACCCAGGCAGGCATACGCCGCCCGGGGGCCGATGATCCCCACGAACACCGTCAACAGCCGGCGATAGGCATCGCTCAGGCGGACCAGGCTGCGAGTCGCGGATACGCTCACACCTCGTGCTCCGTCAACCGCTGGGAATTACATACGGTTAATCGAAGAGGGAATCCCAGAAGTTTGTCTGGCGGGAGTATCGGCCGCACCAGTTTTCCTCGTAGAGCATTCGCTCCAGGGAATTCATATCATGATATTCAGCGCTCGATATTGTATCATCTCCGAAGCAGTCGTTCAGGAAGCTGACGGCCTGACAGCTTGGTAGAAAATATGCTCCGCCCGCGAGTGTTACGGTCAGCAATATCGTTCGAAGCCGGCTGTATTTCATCATAATTATCCTCCTGGCAGGGGGGCACCTGGCTGCTCCACCGTTCCTGGGATATATCCAGTCCGACGGACGGTTTGACTGGTGCGAATCTTCAATGTATATTATGAACCACGGTTCACGTTCTGTCAAATTTCTTATCAACCGGCTCAATCAAGCTGGAAATCGAGGTGCGCATGCCTGTTAAACTGACCCGCCGGGAACGGGAACGACAGCGGCACCGGCGTGAAATCCTGGCCGCGGCACAGGAACTCTTCTCCAGCCAGGGTTTTGATCGCACGAGCATGTCCCAGATCGCCACCCAGGCGCAGTTTGCCGTCGGCACGCTGTACAAGTTCTTCAAGGACAAGCAGGATCTCTACCGCGCCCTGATTCTCGACACCGTGCAGGGAGTCGTGCCCAAGTTAAGCGCGGCCTTGAAAACACCGGGCAATGAACTCGATAAGCTGGAGCGCTACATTGAAACTAAGGCGCAGATGTTCGTACAGCACCTGCCCACCGCCCGGCTCTATTTTGGCCAGACCGCCGGTTCCAAGTTTCTGCCAACCCTGGGGCTTGATCTGGAGTCGCGCGCGCTCTACCAGCGCCTGCGCGATACGCTCGAGAAGGTTTTCCGGGGCGGTATCCGCAAGGGCCTGTTTCTCAAGATCGATCCACGCCTGTTGGTCTTCGGGCTGGAGGGGATCAGCAATGCATTCCTGGATCTGCTGACGGAACGCCCGGACGATTTCTCCGCCGAGAGTCTGGCGGATGTCACCAAGACCATTTTCTTCGAGCGCATCCTGCTGAAGGCGAAGTCGTCATAACAGAATGTGACCGCGTCAGTACTGATATTTTCCCCAATCCAGGGACTTTCCGGTTACCCCGTAAGTTCAGCAGTGGAAACTCCAGCTTGACCCGGACTCCTGAAATCGCTACCTAATACGTTACAAATCCAGCTCTGCGTGGATTTCGTTAGCGATCGGGCGACGACACTAATAGCGAGCAAGTCTCATGAACAAGGTACTACTGATCGATCCTGACAAATGTACCAGTTGCCGGTTGTGCGAGCTGGCCTGTTCCGGTCGCACCAGCGGTACGTATCGTCCGGCCCGGGCACTCATCCGACTTACCATTGATACCGATGAGGCCTTCTACTTCCCGCGGGTCTGCATCCAGTGTGACGATGCCCCCTGTATGGAAACCTGTCCGGAAGAGGCCCTGGTGCGCGATTCATGGACGAACGCGGTCGTCGTGCTGGCGGACAAATGCACCAACTGCGGCCTGTGTGTCGAGTCATGCCCCTATGGCGTCATCTACTGCGAGGACGATGTGGCCCGCAAGTGTGATCTATGCGGCGGAGATCCGGAGTGTGTGCGTTTTTGCGGTCCGGGCGCGCTGCAATTCGTGCCGGCCGACGAATGGCCTGATGTTCAACGGCTGGCATATGCTGACCGCCTGCAAGCCCTGGCGGCGGAGGTCAAGTCATGATGAACGCATATACCGGCAAGATACTACGCGTCGACCTGACCAGCGGCCAGATCCGTACCGAAGCCCTGGATCCACGTCTGGCCCGCCAGTACATCGGCGGTCGTGGTCTGGCTACCAAAATCTTTTCCGATGAAGTCGAGGCAACGGTTGAGCCATTCGATCCGGCCAACAAGTTGATCTTCGCCACCGGCCCATTGACCGGTACGTTGGCGATGTGCGGCGGCCGCTTCATGGTGGTAACCAAAGGCGCGTTGACGGGTGCGATCGCCAGCTCAAATTGTGGTGGTAACTTCGGGCCGGAACTCAAATTCGCCGGTTATGACCTGGTGATATTCGAGGGCGCGGCCCGCCAGCCCTGCATGCTGGTTATCGACGATGGGCAGGTCGAGCTGCGGCCGGCGGACGACCTGTGGGGCCAGACGGTACACGAGACCGAGGATACGCTGGAGGAACGGATCGGCCCGGACTTCAAGTTTGTCAGCATCGGTCCCGCTGGTGAACGGCTGGTGCGTTTCGCTTCCATCATGAATGACAAAAACCGCGCGGCGGGACGCTCGGGTGTCGGGGCTGTCATGGGCTCCAAGAAGCTCAAGGCGATTGCGGTGCGCGGTACCGGTGGTGTGACGGTCGCCGATCGGGATGCGTTCCGAACCGCGTGCCTGGATTCTTTCCAAAAACTGCGGGCGGGAGAAATCACCGGCAAGGGACTGCCGGCCTATGGCACGGCGATATTGGTCAACGTCATTAACGAACACGGTTGCTTCCCTACCCACAACGCCCAGCAAGGGCAGTTTGACGGTGCCGAGCAGATCAGCGGCGAAACCATTGCCGAAAAGATCCTGGTTCGTCCGCGCGCCTGTGTGGCTTGTCCGATGGCGTGCGGCCGGGTTACCGCCGTGGAGGACGAGCGTTTTGGCGGCAAGGGCGAAGGGCCGGAATATGAATCAATCTGGGCGCTGGGCGCGGCCGTCGGGGTGAATGACCTCGCCGCCGCCACCAAGGCGAACTACGTCTGCAATGAACTGGGGATGGATACGATTTCCGCCGGCGCTACCGTGGCGTGCGCCATGGAATTGTTTGAAAAAGGCGTACTGACGGAGGCGGAAGTTGGTGGACCGCTGCGTTTTGGGGATGGCGCCGCGCTGGTCGATATGATCAACAAAATCGGGCTGCGTGAAGGCTTTGGCGACAAGCTGGCTGAAGGCGGCGCGCGCGTCGCCGAGAGCTTCGGCCGGCCGGAACTGTTCATGGGCGTCAAGAAGCTGGAATTCCCCGCCTACGATCCGCGCGGCGTGTACGGCATGGGGCTGCAATATGCCACGTCGAATCGCGGCGCCTGTCACGTGCGCGGCTACATGATCGCGCCGGAGATCCTGGGCGTGCCGGAGAAGATGGATCCGCACACCACGGCGGGCAAGGCCGCCATGAACATCGCCTTCCAGGATTTGACGGCGGCACTCGATTCCAGTGGCGTCTGTCTGTTCATCACGTTCTCGGTCGGGGGCCTGGAGTTAACCGAGATGTTGAAGACCGCCACCGGCTTTGACTATGACCTGGATGAAATGATGCGGGCCGGCGAACGCATCTGGAATCTGGAGAAGCTCTTTAATCTGCGGGCCGGTTTCCGCAAAGAAGACGACACGCTGCCGCCACGGCTACTTGAGGAAGCGATGCCTGGCGGGCCGGCCGCCGGCAAGACCGTGCCACTGGACGAGATGTTAACGGAATACTACCAGTTACGCGGCTGGGACAGTGCCAGCCGGCCGACGCCGGAGAAATTGGCGTCCCTGGAACTCTAACCGGCCGAGTCGCCCTTGGCGGTTTGGCCCATCTCTCGACAAGCGCTATGTAGCGGGTATGCCCTGGACGCATGCACGCGTTAATGAAGGGAGCATGACAATGGCGGATAGTATCTACAAGGTGATCGAGTTGATCGGTACCAGCGAGAAGTCGTGGGAGGATGCCGCGCGCCACGCGGTCGAGGAAGCCAGCAAGACGCTCAAGAACCTGCGTATCGCGGAGGTCAAGGAGCTGGACATGAAGGTCGAGAACGGTAAGGTCGCGGCCTACCGCGCCAAGGTCAGCCTGTCCTTCAAATACGAATCCTGAGCGCGCCACACCTCTTGCCAGCCGGTTTAGCTGCCTGATGGGGGGGCGGGCAAAATCTGGTTTGCGCTACATGCACGCCGTGGGGGGATGTAGTACGATCAATGTGCATTGAACGAGTTTCACCTGCTAAACGCGAGGAGGTTCTTCGTGTCCCACCGTCTTGCAACACGCATGGTATATCTAACTGGTTTCGCTCTCCTGGCCAGCACGCTTGTCGCCTGTTCCGCGCCGGTCCGCTTCGATCCCACCCAGTACCCCGCCAGCCGCCGGGGCGACACCGTCGATACGCTGCACGGCCAAACCGTGGCCGATCCCTATCGCTGGCTGGAGGATGAGCAAAGCCCCGAGACACAAGCCTGGCTTACGGCACAAAATCAACTAACGCACGAGACGCTCGCTCGGTTTAACGGCGTACGCGCCCGAATCGCCCGTGAACTTGAAGCCGTCTACGGCGTCGATTCAATCTCCAATTTTTACCCACATAAAAAACGCTTCTTTGTCATGAAACGCGCCGGCCTCGAAAACCACGCCAGGATCCAGGTCCGCGAAGGCGACTACCGCGCGGAGCCCCACGTCGTCCTGGATCCAAACACGTTCAGCACCGACGGCACCGTCGCGCTCGACTGGTGGTACCCAGCGCCCGATGGCCGGCTGATTGCCTATGGCAAGTCCTCACACGGTTCGGAGAAGAGCATGCTGTACGTGCGCGATGTCGATAGCGGAAAAGACCTCGCGGATGTCATTCCGCACACGCAGTACTGCGCGGTCGCCTGGAACGCCGCCGGCACGGGCTTCTATTACAACCGCTGCCCAGACCCGGCGACCGTGCCGGCTGGCGAGGAAAACTTCCACATGCGCGTTTATTTCCACCAGATCGGCACGGAATACACCAGCGACCGCTACGTCTGGGGCGAAGGGCGGCCCTACGATGAGGAACCCAAGCCATACGCGTCGAGCGATGGGAAGTACATGCTACTGAACTTCTACCGCGATCCCTCGGAAAACGACCTGTACTTCGGGCCGATGGACAGTACCGCGCCATTGACACCCGTCGCGGATGGCCTGCACTGCATCACCACCGGCGACGTGGTGGACGGTCGGCTGTTCGTGCGCACCAACTACCAGGCCCCGCGCTATCGCATCTGCGTCACGCCCGTCGATCAGCCGGGGCCGGAGCACTGGCGCGACCTGATCCCGGAACAAGCCGGTGTGATCGATGACTTCGCGATCGTCAACCGCAAGCTGGTCGTGCATCTGATCGAGGACGTGCATTCGCGGTTGCTGGTGTACTCGCTCGATGGCAAGCTGATCGAAGAAGTCCCGCTGCCCGGTAGTGGCACGGTTTCCAGCTACATGCCCGGTATCGGAACCGTACGCAGCTTCACGGGCACCCTCGACGATGCGGGCCTGTTTTTCACGTTCTCATCCTGGGTGGTCCCGACCACGGCGTACCGTTACGACCTGCAAACGCATCAGCTTGAAGAACTCCACCAGCGCGCCTGCCCGATCGAGCTGGATAAGTATGAGACGAAACAAATCTGGTGTACGTCCACCGACGGCACGCGCGTGCCGATGTTCGTCGTGGCCCGCAAAGACGTCGAGCTAAACGGCGAGAATCCCACGCTGCTCTACGGTTATGGCGGCTTCAACTCCAGCTTCTTCCCCTCCTTCCGCCCGCGCATTATTCCATTCCTCGAACGTGGTGGTGTATGGGTGCTGGCCAATATCCGGGGCGGTGGCGAATTCGGCCAAGCGTGGCATGACGGCGGTCGCCGCGAACACAAGCAGAACGTCTACGACGATTTCTATGCCGCCGCCGAAAAGCTGATCGAGCTGGGTTACACCAACCCGCGCAAGCTGGCCTGCAAGGGCGGCAGCAATGGCGGCCTGTTGATCGGCGCCGCCGTCACGCAGCGCCCGGATCTCTTCCAGGCCGCCCTGTCGCAAGTCCCGCTGATGGACATGCTCCGCTTCCACCTGTGGGGCATGGGCGCCCAGTGGGTGCACGAATACGGCGACCCGGAAAATCCCGCGGAATTCAAATGGGTTCATGCCTATTCACCTTACCACAACATCAAGCCCGGCACGGATTATCCGGCTACGTTGATTGTCACGGCGGAAGCCGACAACCGTGTTGACACCGCGCACTCGTTCAAAATGACCGCCGCCCTGCAAGCCGCGACGTCCGGCACGCGTCCGATCCTGCTCCGCTGCGAACGCAAAGCCGGCCACGGCGCCGGCAAGCCACTCAGCATGCGAATTCAGAACCAGTCCGAGGATTGGGCCTTCCTGATGTGGCAACTGGGCATGCTCGAGTAGCAGTCTACGGGTGGCATGTTCTGACGAAGTCAGCTAGTACTCATCTGGGTGTGTCCGGGATACGCCGAGTTGGCTGGTGTTAACCACGTGTCAAGGAGACGAGGCTTTGGTACATTCTGGAGCTACCGAGATCCGGCGGCGAAGCATCGTGAAAGCGTTGCTTTGGCGCATAATCGGCATCGCGTGGACCTGGATCGGGGCCTACTTCATCATCCTGCTCGTGCCGCCAACACTGAAGAACGCGCCTCTGATCGCGACGTTGATTGTGGTGTATCACCATTCGACAAGGATGGTCATGTACTATTTCTACGAACGGATATGGGCCAATGTTTCCTGGGGCAAATACGATCCCACGACTCACGATCTCATAACACTCGCGCCCAAGGACAAAATCATCTGGACGGTCAGCGTGCTGGTTGTCATCGGGATAATATTTGTCCTGATTGTCTACGTGACTCCACTCATAAAGAAGTAGAGTCGGATCCATCCACCATCCATGCATGGCATTGCCGTGTCGGCGGTATTCCCCCGACCACCGTTCATAATTCAAGCAAGTTCTTTCAGCATTTTATCGGATGCTCCTCGCGAGAATGCCTGTTGGAATGAACATCCCACACCTGCATGCCGATAAGTAATTGTCAGGTGATATTGGTCTGTCTGGTCAACTCCCGCTTTTCAAGGAGCATCCAATGCGAAAAGCTCTGTGTCTCATCGTGGCGACACTACTGCTGCTGTGTACCCTGCCCGCCGGCTGTCCCGTGAACGATACCAGCACGATCGGGGATGGGAACAACACACCGGGTGCCCGCGCACTCACCGGTACGATCAACGCCTCCGAGTCCGCCAAGCGCTCCCCGCGCATGCAGGAGCAGGAGCAGCATTACGCCGTGGTCGTCCAGTCCGTCGATACCCAGGAAGTCTACGTCGGCGAAGCCGACGCCGCCGGTAACTTCCAGGTTGATATCCCCGCAACCGAGACCGGCGAGGTCTTCATGGTCAATGTCATGATGCCCGATGGCCAGCCCGCCGGCCCCATCGTCTTCGGCCAGGACGCCAACCAGGGCTACACCGGCGTCACCCTCGACGACGACGTCGATCTTGGCGACATCCCGTTCCCCGACGATCCGACCCTGGCCCCCATCGTTCCCGGCGACGACGCCGACTACGATCCCAACGGCGTGCCGGACAACATCATCGCGCGTCTTAATGACGACGGTGTGCCCGTCGGCGTGCCCGAGTTCGGCCGCGGCGACGACGCCGAGGGCGACAAGTCGGATGACGACGATCAGCAGCTCGACGCCGACCAGGATGGCATGATCGACCTCTTCGACGCCGATGATGACGGCGATGGCGTCGTGGACGATTTCGACGATGACGCCGTGCTCAATCCCGGCATGGACGGCCTGATCCTAAACTTCTTTATGAATCTCAAGATCGATGATGAGCAGGCCACCGCGTTCTTCACCGGAGACCTCGCCGGCATCGAGGACTGTCTCAAGAATAACACGGTGATCACCTTCGAGATCAATGGCACCGGCCTCTCAACGAAGAACATCACCAGTTGCCGCGTCATCGGTCCGCCGGCCCCGGCGCCGGCTTACATGCCCCTGATGACCGTCCTGGGTGGGACGTCGTGGTCGGCCACCACCTACGACATCCCCATCTACGCCACGAACCACCATCAGGAATGGGCCACCCCGCACGACTTCATGAGCACCGGCGATACGTTCATGGTCGAGGTTTTGTTCGACGATGGCACGGTCGGCGTCTATTCGCGCATGATCAACTACGTCTTCAAGAGCATTCCCAAGCTGATCAACATCGGCCCGCCCGGCGCGCTGGCCGTGTACAGCGGTCCCGGCGTGGTGCAATTCGACGGCACGCGGGATCTGACCCTGGAATGGGCGCCGCCGGTCGATGACTTCGGCAATCTGATCGTTGGCATCCCGTATTCGATTGAGGTGTTCTACAACGACACCGCGGGGCAGCAGATCCAGAATCTCGATTTCGCGGCGACCTGGCCGACGGCGATCACCAACTGGGGCCCGCAAAGCCCCACGTACAACGTGGACGCCTCGGCGGTGACCACGCTCTCCGCCATCAACACCTTCACTGTGACCCTGCCCAAGGAGTTCTTCCCCGACACGGTCGAGTTGGCTGGCGGCACGCTCGTGGATGTCGGCTCGTATAAGATCGACATTGCCGCCCAGCGCAACGGCAACAACGCCGCCCTGATGTTCCGGCTGGAAAAACAATAATGCAACCCTGATGTTCCGGCTGAGTAAAGCAATAACACAGCCTTGATGATCTGGCGGTGAAGAGCAATAACGCCGCCAACCGGAACCGAATAAACTCGACGTGACGACCCGGAGAATCAACAAGATCCTCCGGGTCGTCTTTAATGAGCTGGCAGGTGTGAGCATTACCCATCAATATAACTATCCACAACGGGTACCACGGCCGTCCCGGCGGTGAGTAGGTTCCCCTTAATCCGAACGCGCGGGGGTGTTCGAGTCGGGCAGTTCGATAGAATCGGTTCTGGCGCGTACTTGAGTTGAAGGTGGCCAAGATGGTCCTTTTGCGCGCCCCCTTTTGGGCCATCTTCGTTATCGTGACGTTGGTGGCCGGGCAAGGGGTCTTGCTGGTCCATTTGTCAAAGAGGGTGCGGTGCGGCTTGCCGCACCAAAACCGCTAATAATCGATCTCATATCCCATATACGTCGTACCGTCCGCATCGAAATACACGAGCACTTGTGTCCATCCTGCCCCATACACCCAGGTACCGTCGGGCCACACATATCCGGGCTTGCCTAGCAGTTCTTGCACGTCTTCTTGGGTCATGCCGGCGTGAAGCTCTTCAAGTGTACTCCTTGGAAACGGCAAGCGCTCGATGGTGCTGTCGATCCACCATAGAAGATAGCCCCGTTTACAATCAACGCCGAGAGGATCACCAGAATCAGAATGACGAAACGCCGCCCGCGCATTGCATTCCTTTACTCACGATTTCGTGGATCACCCAAACCGATGGCTGTCCGGGAGTTCTAATGTTGTTATCTCGCATCTCCGGTGCATGACATGCCACACTCGGGGCACTTACCGGAAATATTGCCTCGTAAATCGTAGCCGCATCGCCAACATCTCGGTCGCTCAAGTGTCGATATGTAACGCTTATGCCATATTGTAGGCCACCAATACCATGCAAGAGTCGCAAGAAGTGGAAGCGTGTACATTATCTGTGAGTAAACCCATGGAACGATGAAGAACTTGAAGCTACTGTAATCCATGCTTTTACTAATGCAGATTGCGCACCTTACCCATAGGAACACGATAATTGCAGGATAACGCGCCAGTTCCCAAACGACCGCAAGGCGAATCGCGCGGGGCAACCTGTCCTGGGGCGCGCGTCGCGCCCACATTCCTACCAGGATCAACAACGGGGGTGTGAGCATAACCATTACCATTCCCACGGCGTGTGCCACCCAGTCCGGCGTTAGCTGCCGTGCATTAGACCAGTAGTTGGCCCTGCCAATCCCGTAGTACAACATATAAATGTGACTACCACAGACCAGCACCGCCAATCCACCGAATACCAGGACATGGCATGTGAGCTGTAGGGCTTCTCTGTCTAATCTGCGCCGCTCGGGATCTCTGAGAAGTATCGCACCTCTTAGGATGAGGATGGTCAGTAGCAAGGGGATTATGCACGACCCGAACTCAAAGATCAGTATGTTCATCAAGTGCAGCCAACGGCTCCCGAAGTCCCAGAGGACATCGTCTGATGCGGAGTGTTGCATCCAGTGTTCCATACGGAAGAGCGCCCGCGCTGATGCGGCGATGGCTTGATATGCCGCGATCCCGTAAACGGCATAGCGGAGCTGTAATACACGCAGCGCCGCCGTCAGACAGACAGCTATCGGAACGGCTTTGCCGCACCCGGTGAAGTAACGCACTGTCAATGCCCAGACCGGATTCCACGCCTCATATCCTTCTGGAAGGTCCCTAAGCGGGTGATCTCCCAGTAATAGGCCGACCAAGGCGCCGATACTTGGATATGCGAGAAGTAACAGGACAAGCCAATCAAATCTCCGTGGTTGTTGAAGAAACTCAGGGACAATTGAAAGTTTCGATTGCATCATCACACGGAGCCGACGCGTGTTTGCGAGACAGTAACTTGAAGGTGAATTGTACTTCCTATCCAGTATATGAACACTTTGCGACAGCCGCCCATTATTCCTCTCACCGTATACGACGCCGGTAGCTTGTCGGTGATGCGCGTCTGGATCAATGACATTGCGCACGCACGGGCTCCCGGCGTGACGTGATTCTCATGGCGCCACAGCCGCGCCGCCAGCGCTCTTGAGGTAGTCTTCAACCGGCAAGGCGTCTTGAGGTGGTCCGATCGAGCCGAGCAGTCGGAGGGCCGCGGCGCGCAGGCGGAGCGCCAGCGCGTCCTCGGGTTCGCGGGCCAGGACGGCATCGGCGGCCTGGATGGCGGGGCCGTATGCACCGGCGCTGAACTCGACGGCGACACGGGCGCGTAGGGGGGCCAGGGCGCCAGGAGCGCGACGCCGCCAATCGAAAACGATCATCCGCGCCAGGTCATATTCGCCCGCCTGAACTGCAATCTGGGCGGCCCACTCGGCGTCGGAGGCTTGCAGGTGGTCGAGTGACGCCAGCTTCCTGAGGCTCTTCACAGCGCGCGTCCGCATCTCGACATTCGGAGCCGGACCGTCCATGTCAGCCAGTTTCCACTGGGTGTGGGCCGCGTAAGCCAGGGCCAGGCCCTTAAAATCGAAGACGGAAGGGGTCTCCGCCGCCAGCCGAAAAGCTTCTTCCGCTTCCTCAATGCGCTCGAGCTCACGCAGGAGCACCCCGCGGCTCAAGTGCAGGAAGCCCTCGGGATGCGCCCGTACGGCCTGATCCACTTCCGCCAAAGCGGCCTCCACCTGCCCCGCTATGGTCAGCAGCGTGGCGCGCCCCACGCGGCCGATCCCGTGGACCAGGAATGGCGGCAGACGGACGCCAAAATTCAACATATCGCGCGGATCCTGGATGTCCGGCTCGGCGACCGACATTTCCGCGTATAGTGGCATGAGCTTGCCGATGATCTGCATGGCCTGTTGCTGCATTCGCCGCGCCGCGTCCTCGTTCCATTCGTCGACCCGGTTGATCTGGTCGACGAAATCGAGAACGGCACGAAAGATGTCGGCCAACTCAGCCCCCAACTCGGCCTGCATCTCATCCACGATGGCCTGCCCAGCGGCGAGGTCGTGTTGTAAGGCGTGCACCAAGGCGAGCAGCCCACGGGGTCCGATGTCTTCCGGATAGACCATCCTGGAGACCTCAAGCCGATTGCGGGCTTCATCGAGACGGCCGAGCAGCAGGAGCGATATGCCCAGCATCTCGTTGGCCCGATGGTGGTAGGGATCTTGTCGCAGGGCCTGCCGGAAGAAGTCAACCGCGTCGGGTGTTCGCTCGGCGAGCATGGCGCGGGCGTAAGCCTCGTCGGCCGGATCGAGACCGGCTTCGATGGCCTGCTCGATAAGATCAACGGCACGTGTCCACTCGAACGACTGCATCAAGGCAACATCCGCGAGCGATAGGAGCACGGGACCCTTGTAGAGCCCTAGATCGGTACGCTCTTGTAGTGCCTGAAGCTCTTCGAGGGCCGGCTTGCTTTGACTGAGCGAGATCCAGGCTTCGACTTTCCCCAGGCGCAGGGCGATGTCCTCCGGGTGGCCGGCGCTGAGGGCCCGGTCGTAGTTTTCAAGGGCGGTGCGCCAGTCGCCGCGTTGAACGGCGAGTCGGCCGGTCTGCACGTAGGACTCGGCCAGGAGCGCCTTCGTCTCACGGGCGGAATCGGCCGCGCGGTCACGTTCGAACTGGGCAATGGCGCGCTCCCGCTCGGCGTGATCGCGCAGGTGGCTCTGATTGCGCCACATGAAAGACAAGGTGATCGTGGAAGCGGTAATGAGGATGATGAAAGCACACGCGACGATGGCGGGTATTCTGTACCGGCGCAGCGTCGTCTTGAGCAGGTACCAGCCGCTGTCGCGCTTGGCCTCGATGGGCTCGCCGGCCAGGTAATGGCGGATGTCGCGGGCCACTTCGCCGGCGCTCTGATAACGTCGTTCGCGCTCCTTGCCGAGGCACTTCAGGACGATGGTCTCGACCTCGTCGTTGATGTATTTACGGATGGTGCTGGGGCGCGCCGGGGCGGCGGTGATGATGCGGTCAAGCACGTCGCGGACATTGCCGGTGACCTCGTAGGGAAATTTGCCGGTCAGCATCTGGTACAGAATAACGCCCAAGGAGTAGACGTCGGTGCGGATGTCGATCTTGCCCGGAAGAGCTTCGGCCTGTTCCGGGCTAGCCCAGGGGATGGAGCCGAAGAACTGTCCGGTCAGGGTTGTGACCTGGGGGTGGGTATCGTCCGTCACGGGGTGCGAGACGAACTTCGCCAGGCCGAAGTCGAGGATGTGCGGCTCGCCGTCCGCGTCAATCCGGATGTTGCCGGGCTTCAAATCGCGGTGGATAACCCCGCGGAGATGGGCGGCGTTGACGGCGTCACAGATGCGGGCGAAAAGACGCAGAGTGCCGCTGACTCCGCCCGCCGTGCCCGCCCGGCTTTCCATGTAAGCATCGAGCGATTGGCCGGAGATATAGTCCATGATGAAGTAGTGGTTGCCGGCGACCGTGCCGCTGTCGTGGATAGCGACGATGTTCGGATGATTGAGCTGCCCGAGAATTTCGACCTCTCGCTCGAAGCGGATTCTGTCGGCCGGGCTGGCGAAGGGTCCCTCCTTCATGACTTTCAACGCCACGCGGCGCTTGGTGGACTTCTGAATAGCTTGATATACGACACCCTGCCCGCCGCGATGGATCTCGCGGACGATCTCGTAACCGGGAAAAGAAGTGGCTGGTGGGGCTGAGTACAACCAAGTGTCATTTTCCGGCGTCTGGCCCGGCGACGTCGGAATCTGTGAAGCCGGGCGTTTTTTCGGCGAGTGCTCGTCGTCCATCTTTTATCCTCCCGGAAAAGTGATCAGCAGGAGGTCCCGCGGAACTGACTGGCAGCATGGTACCCGATTCTGCCTGGAGATGGGACCGATCCAGGTCACCATGGTCATACAAATCTCAGAGTTCCGTTCATGCGTGAACGGTGCGACCACCTGACTCTAACGAGCCATAGCGGGTACAATATCCCCACTCGGTTGTGACAGAATCACGCGTTGCCGGGTGGATAGACGTTACTGATGATCAGGATCAAAGAGCTGCATTTTTGTTACCGTCCGGGGGCTTTTGCCTTCCAGGTGGCGGATTTACACATCGCCCCCGGCGAGAAGGTCGCGTTCATTGGCCCCAGCGGCGCCGGCAAAACCACACTGATCTCGCTGATCGCCGGTATTCTGACGCCGCAGCGTGGCACGATCCTGGTCAATGGGATCGATCTGGCCGGCGCCACCGACCGGCATCGTCGCGATTTTCGCATCGCCCGCATCGGTTTTGTCTTCCAGGAATTTGAGCTGCTCGACTACCTGTGCGTCCGCGACAACATCCTGCTGCCATATTACTTGAACAACACGCTGCAACTGACGTCGGCGGCGCGGCGGCATGCCACTGAACTGGCGACCACCATGGGCCTGCAGGACAAGCTCTCACGCCATCCGCGCACCCTCTCGCACGGCGAACGGCAACGCGTGGCGATCTGCCGCGCCCTCAGTGTCGCGCCCCGGCTGCTGATTGCCGACGAACCGACGGGTAATCTCGATCCCGATAAAGCCCGCGCCAGCGTGGCGTTGTTGAGGAATGAAGTTGATCGCCGGGGCGCCACGCTTCTGATGGTGACGCACAACCATACCTTGCTGGAGGACTTCGATCGGGTCATTGACATTACCAGCTTCGCCGGGAGGGAGCCATCATGACGCGCGTGCTCTTTTTGGCCTGGCGCTACGTCACCTACCACAAGATCAAGACCACGATCCTGACGGCCTGCCTGACCCTGACCATCGTCCTGCCCCTGACGGCGTCGTGGTTGGTGGCGGTTTATGGGCGCGCTTTGCTTTCGCGCGCCCAGGCGACGCCGCTGGTGGTAGGGGCGCGCGGCAACCGTTTCGACCTGGTGCTCAAAACGCTCTACTTCGGCAGCGCCCACGTCGATCCGCTGCACATGTCGGCGGTCGAGGGATTGCGCGACGACCCGGATGAGCTAGCCCAGCCGATCCCGTTGCATCTGGGCTTTACCGCGCGCGGATATCCAATCGTCGGCACCACTCTGGCGTATTTTGACTTCCGTGGCTTGACCGTCGCGTGGGGTACCAAGCCACTACAATTGGGCCAGGCCGTGCTCGGCTCGGTGATCGCGGCGGATCTGCAACTCGGACCGGGCGACGCACTCTTCTCCGATCAGCGCGCCTTGTACGACATCACCAGAACCTACCCGCTCAAAATGCACGTCGTCGGCGTCCTGGCGGACACCAACACGCCGGACGACCGGGCGGTTTTCGTCGATATCAAGACCGCCTGGATTATTGCCGGTCTGGCCCACGGACATCAGGACGTGGTTGAAAGCGCGGACGATTCGCAAATCCTGCGGCGGGGGGAGGACAACGTCGTCGCCAGTTCCGGCATCGTTGAGTACAACGAAGTCACGCCGGCGAACATTGGTTCGTTTCACATCCATGCCCAGCCGGAGGACCTGCCACTCTCCGCGATCATCGTGCTACCTGCTTCCGAGAAGGCGGCGACCATGCTCAAGGCCCGCTACAACCTCTCGACGACCGAGCGCATGCTGGTACCGACGGATGTGATCAACGAGTTGCTGGGATTGGTGTTCCGCGTCAAACGCTTCTTCGACGCGAACTTCGCCTTGATCGCGGTCTCGACGGTATTGTTTATTGTCCTGGTCGTGCTGCTCTCGCTGCGTATCCGCCAACGCGAGATGGAAACCATGTTCAAAATTGGCTGTGGCCGGCTGATGGCCTGTTGGCTACAGATCGCCGAGCTGGCCATTGTGTTAGTTTTAAGCATCGTGCTGGCCGGCAGTCTGGCACTGCTGGCCCGCCTGGCCGCGCCCCGCTTGATGCACTTGTTGTGAGGAGCAGGGGAGCGATATGTAAGGAGGATGCCATGTTTCAAACATTGAATCACCAGACACATTCACACACCAGGGTCCGAGCCCGAAGCGCCAGCGAGGGTTACCTATTCTTAGCGCGCACTTATCTGATTTGCCTGTGTGCCGTTTTACTAATCGTCACCGGCTGCAAGCAACAGCCGCCTACGACCAAACCATCGAACCAGCAGACGAGTTCCGCGGTTTACACAACCTTTTATCCCACCGCGTACTTCGCCGAGCGTATTGCCGGCGATCACGTCAAGGTTGTGAATCCCTGCCCGCCCGACGCGGATCCCGCGTTCTGGATGCCGGACGAGCAGACGATCACCAACTATCAGAACGCGACTATGATTATCATCAACGGGGCGTCCTTCGAGCACTGGCTGGCCAAGGTCACGCTGCCCGAGGAGCGCATCGTCGATACCACCAAGCCGCTGGCGGATAAGTTCATCGTTCTGGAAGGCGCAGTCAGCCATAGCCACGGCCCGGGCGGCGCCCATACGCACGAAGGCATCGACGGACACACCTGGCTGGATCCGGTCAACGCTATGACCCAGGCCGAAGAGATACACCGGGCACTGATTGTAAGCTTCTCTCAACACCAGTATGCCTTCGTCCAGGGATACGCCGACCTGGCCAGGGACCTGGAAGCCCTCGATGCCAGACTCAAGGCACTCGCCGCGAAAATGAGCCAGACGCACCTGCTTTGTTCACACCCGGCGTATAACTACCTCGGCCGCCGTTATGGCTGGCAGCTTCACAATTTCCATCTCGATCCCGAGGAGGTGCCGGATGAAGCCACGCTCAAGGAGATCAAGGATTGCCTGGCCAAAAACGCGGCCCGCTATATGCTCTGGGAAGCCCCGCCGACGGCTGAGGTAATTGACAGCCTGGCCGACCTGGGGCTTGAACACCTGGTCTTCTCGCCGGCCGAATCATTGGACGCCGACCAACAGAAAGGTGGCACGGATTATCTTTCGATCATGCAGGAAAATATCGCCCGTCTCGAAGAAGCGTTTGGAACTGAGTAGTCGCCTGACTTCGCCCGGCCGGAGTGTGTTGCTCGTGCTCGGCGTAACCGTGAGCATCCTCGTACTGCCCACGGGTACCCCCGTTGCCTGGGCCCATCGCGGTCACGGCTTTGGCAGCCCCTTCCACTCCGTCTCTCTCGCACAAGCCGGCCGGTTGGCCGAAGATGAGGGCAAGCTGGTTTACATCTACGTGACCGAGCCCCGCGGGCGACCGCCCAAATACCTGGCCAAGCCGACCATGCGCGACTGGCGCGGCATCGATCTGCTGATTTTGGAAACAGTTGCGATCCGGCTGGACGCCGGCTTCGACGCCGACCAGCTCACTGCTTATAAGCTCGATCAACTCCCCGTGATGCTGCTACTCGCGCCGGACGGCACCGAGCAAATCCGGCTGAGTGGTGATCTCAACGCCGATCAACTCGCCACTCAACTGGCAGCGGCGATTTCTGACGAAGATACACTGGCGCGCATCCGCAAGCTGGTGGCGGCGGGCGGTGATAACGATCCCCTGGCCCGCGAACGTCTCGCGCAAGCCCTGGTACGTCGTGAGCAATACGCCGATGCCCTCCGGGAATATGTCTGGTGCCTGGATGTCGGGTTGCGCGTGCACATCCCCTATGCCTCTGCCCGGCGAACCCTGGTGTTCAAGGGTGTGGCCCAGTTGACAGAGCGCTATACACACGCCCGGCAAGCCCTTGAGACTTGGCGAACCACTACCGAGAACTCTCTGCTGCACGAGCATAATGCCAATTTGGCACGCGATCTCGCCGAGCTAAATTCGGCCTGGAACGATGAGAATCGCACCCTCGCTTTCCATGATCGGTTGCCGCCCAAAAGCCGCGCCCGGCAAGTCCTGTTCGACTACGTCTTCGAGCTGCTGATTGCCGCCGGGCGCTACCAGGAAGTGCTGGCGGTGGCGGACCCCCTGCGCACCTTCAAGCAGGAAATCCGTATGGTACGCATGCAGGGGAGTCCAACGGCTGACGATATCGAGGAATCACCACGGCGTGGCACGCGCTCGTTCGCCCTCAACCGCGGCGCCGCTCTCGTCGAAGCGCTCGCCGGCACCGACCAGAATGCGGAGGCCTGCGCGCTCGCGAAGGAAATCCTCAAATTCGACCACACCCCCCGGACGCATGCCTTGTTGCGGCGTCACGCCGAGCGCGCCCGCAGCCAATCCCTGATTGAGTTTCTGGCTTCATGCACTTCCCAGCCCGCGAAAGACAAAAATCCGTGATCACCAGTGGGTCCTCGGCTTGGACAACTCTTGTCGTCGTGCGTTACGTTACCAATGGTATTAATCTGCCCTGTGGATTTCCCAGCATGTGAGGTGTCTTGTGGCAAAACGGCCCCAATATGGCGTGGATGTGAAACTTGATCTTGGTTGCCCGGCGGCGGATGGCGTGCGACTCTCGACGGACGTCTACTTACCCAAGGGCGACGGACCCTGGCCGTGCGTGTTGATCCGCACGCCATATAACAACAACGATCCGGTCAAGAAGATCCCGCTGGCGCGCGAGTTCGCGGCGGGCGGCTACGCGGTCGCCATCCAGGACGTCCGCGGGCGCTACGATAGTGAGGGCGAGTGGGACCCATTCTTTTACGAGCAGCGCGACGGCCTGGCAGCCCAGGCGTGGCTCGCCGACCAGGGTTTCTGCAACGGCAGGATCGCGCTCTACGGGCGCTCTTATGAAGGCTACTGCGTCTGGATGGGCACTTTTGGGCATCACGCGGCGGTCAAGGCCATCATCCCGATCGTCGCGCTGCCCGATCCGGTCCTGAACGTGCCCTGGCAGAACGGCTCGGTCTTCTGGAACCTGATCATCTGGGCGCTCTTCGTGCACGGCCGTACCAACCAGGATGTTGACCAGTACGACTGGGAATCGCTCTATGGCTTCCGCCCACTTAACCGGCTCGATGAGCAGCTCGGCTTCCATTCGCGCATGTGGCGCGAGTGGATGGAGCACCCCACCAAGGATGACTATTGGCAACGCGCCTGCTATATGCACCGCATGAACGAGCTCGACCTGCCGGCGTTGCACATCTGCGGCTGGTACGACGACGACGGCCCCAGCACGTTTAACAATTATCCCAACGCTCGCCGGCTGGCTGCCAGTAAGGACGAGCAATATGTCCTCATCGGCCCCTGGCCGCACGCCACCAACACCAAGTCGGTGATCCCCGGCGTCGATTTCGGACCCCAGGAGATCATCGACATCAACGGCTATATCCTCGACTGGCTCGACCTGCAGATCGGCGACCGCCCGGAGAGCTGGGAACAGTCGACGCGCGCCCGCATTTTCCTGATGGGCGAGAACAACTGGCACGACCTGCCGGACTGGCCCCCGCCCGCCGCCAACGAGCAGGCTTGGCACCTTGGTTCCGGCGGCAAAGCTAACTCAATGTTGGGAGATGGTGTCCTCTCACCGTCCCCCCTGGCAGGGGGGACTACAGGAGGGTCTCCGTCAGACGAATACACCTACGACCCTGGCGATCCGACTCCCTACCTCTACGACGCCGGCACGCTTCAGGTCGGCGGCCCATTCGACGCCCGCCCGGTGCAACGGCGCGACGATGTGCTGTGTTACACCACCGAGCCGCTGGCCGCGGACGTGGTCATCTGTGGGCGTGTCTTCGCCGAGCTGTACGTCTCATCATCCGCTGCCGACACCGAGTTCTGCGCCATGTTGTGCGATGTGTACGAGAACGGTCACGCCCGGCAGCTCTGCGACGGCAACATCCGCCTGGCTCTGCGCGATTCGCTAGAGCGGCCCGACCCTGTCCCGCCCGGCGAGATCGTCAAGATAAAAATCGACATGTGGGCCACCGGCGTCCGCGTCTTCCAAGGCCACCGCCTCCGCCTGCAAATCTCCTCCGCCGCCGTCCCCCAATTCGCCGCCCACACCAACACCCTCGAACCCCCCGGCAGTGCGACGGAAGTAGTAATCGCCCAAAACTGCGTGTATCATGACAAAGACCACCCATCGCAACTGTTGCTGCCGGTAGTAGATATGCAATAGAAAACCCAAGCTCCAGGGTGGCACGGCCGTCTCGGCAATTCTGTCCGGCAAAAGCGGTGCGGTAGCATAAATCGGCAGATCTATTCTAGGGGCTTGGGGCGTGATTGCTACTACCGAAGCGGTGATGGCGAACCGGATCGGGGAGATCGGCGCATA
>JBDRDH010000220.1:0-63272 GCA_043820985.1 Planctomycetota bacterium | reverse complement strand
ACCGAGCAGTTCTGGAGCCTGCCCGGCGTGGAGACCATCCTATCCCTGCGCGTCCTGTGGCTTTCACAGGACGACCGCTGGCAACGTTACTGGGACACCCGTCCCGCCTACGGAAAGGCCGCCTAAAGTGTCACGCACCCGTCAATGCCGAGGGGGCTTCAGGCTGGGCCTGCTGGGTAGTTTCGGGTAGAAGACAGCCTACAGAATTAACTCCAGGAGGATTCCGATATGGCATACCCGATACTCGTTCTGATCGCCCTGGTAGTGCCGCAGTCAGCGGAAGAGCGTCCTTTTCTGGGCGTCACCATGGCACCCTACACCGAAAAACTGAGCCTCGATTCGCAAACTTTCTCCAAGGGCATCCTGATCCAGTCGGTTGTGCCAGAAAGTGCCGCCGAGCGAGCTGGTCTCCAGGCCGGCGACGTGATTGTGGGCGTCGCGGGTGTGGATCTGGACCGTGAGCCCGGCGAGCTGGTTGGTCGGCTGGGAGAAGCGATCCGTGGGCGGAAGATAGGCGACCAGCTCGAACTGACTCTCGTACGCGACACGCTGGTCCAGGTGGCGAAAGCCGATGGGCAGACGGTGGCGGCCCCGGACGCATTGAAAAAGGTAAAGGAGTTGGTTGAAGCCGCCGAGCCGGGCGTGGTGATCGAGTACCGGGCCGAACGCGTCAGAAAACTGATCACCATTGTCGCTGAACTCGGACCGCGTCCCGGTAGTATTGCGGCTCTGCGGAAAAAGCTGCCGCCGAACGAGCGGATCATCCCCGGATTGGTCATCCATGAACCGACTGAACAGCTTGTGGATGCCCTGCTGGCGGAGTTTGCGCTGGAGGAGGCCTATCAGGATCAACGCCAGCGGCTGGCGTCACTGGTTGATGAGCACGACTGGTACTGCCTGGAACGATTCGCCTACGTGATGCGCGAACCGTTTACGTTGCTGGAACTCGCGCGACGCTTGTCAGACGCCCCGGATTCGTTGCCAGCGTTGTTGGCCCATGCTGGTGACTGGCTCGATCTGGATGTTTCCGCCACTGCTTCGCCAAAGCTCGATGTTGGCTTGTCGGTTGAGGGCCACGCGCGTCAGATCGAGCGAGTATTGCAGGAGGCGCATACGCTCTGCGAGCAGGCCTTCACCGCCTTGACTGATGATGAACGTCAGTTCCTGGACGAGACCATCGACGTCATGGCCGAATCCGTCTGTGACGACATCATGATCCAGCGCGATCCGGATCGCGAGCGCTTCGAGCGCGTGCAACGCCTGGTGCGGCTGGCGCCCAAGGTCGAGCGCGACAAGCTGGTTCAGGCCGCGCGGCTGCTCGCGGCCCTTTGTGAACCGGCGTATCTCGATGGACTGCACAAAGATCTACGTGGGCAAGGCCCCGGCATTTTCCACACGCACAAGACCGACTTCGGTGATATCGTCTTCGCCGGTGACGGCAATACCTGGTTCCAGCAGCCGGCCGCTGTGGTCATCGACCTGGGTGGTGACGACTTCTACACCAACGCTACCCCGCAACCCATTAGTGTGGTGATCGACATGGAGGGCAACGATGCTTACGAGGCCACCTTCCCGCGGGCTCAGGGTTGTGGCGTCCTGGGCGTAGCGCTCCTGTGCGACCTGGCCGGCGATGACTCGTATATCTCCCGCCGCTGGGGACAGGGCACCGGCGTGTTTGGCGTCGGCGCGCTTCTGGACCACGCCGGCAATGATGTCTACCGCGGAAGTGATTTTACGCAGGGGGCCGCGTTCTGTGGCGTTGGCCTGTTACTTGACGAGGCCGGCGATGATCAGTATTTCGCCGAGCGCTTTGGGCAGGGGCTCGGATTGCCGGGTGGCTTTGGCGGCTTGATCGACCGCACCGGTAACGACCACTACTACTGCAAGGGCCGCGATCTCGGGGCGTACGGCACGCCGGGGATTTTCGCCGGCTGGGGGCAGGGTTGCGGCGTCGGGTTTCGCGGGGTGGCGTCCGGCGGCGTGGCGCTGTTGCTCGACGAGGATGGCGACGACATCTACGAAGCCGGCAATTTCTCACAGGGTAATGGCTACTATTTTGGCTGGGGCTGTCTGACGGATCGAGCCGGCAACGACCGCTACCTCGGATCGCGCTATGGGCAGGCGTCGGCCGCCCATCAGGCAATTGCCTACCTGGAGGACTTCGCCGGCGATGACGTGTACCAGGTGCGGCGTGGCGTGGGGCAGTCATCGTCGTGGGACCTGACGGTGACGGCGCTGATCGATCACGCCGGCGACGACCGTTACTCGGCGGGCGGTTTCGCGCTCGGAGCCGCCGCGCACAATGGCCTGGCGCTGTTCGTCGACGCCGGCGGTCAGGATTCCTACGAGCAGAATTCCGGCACCGCCCGAGCCGGCGGCAACGACTACCACGGCGGCACCAGCCTGTCCCTGATCCTCGACCTCGGCGGCGCCCCCGACCACTACGCCGGCGATGCGGATCCAAACGACACCATCCGCCACACCCCCGAACACGGCTTCTTCGCCGACGTGCCCAGGGATTTGGACGAAACCCTGAAGCATTACCGGGAATTGATTGAACGCTAGCCGGGCCTGCCCCAGCACTACGTGCCGGGCTACGATCATCCACCGCGGCGTTTTGCTGGAGCTGGCCGCCGATGAACTGGTCCGCCTGCTCGACGCCACCCCAGCCGGCATCTGCCGCGCGTGGGGGCCGCCGCCAGCGCGCCGGCGCCTAGAATAGCTATAATTAAACTTATCCCCTTAACTCCTCTATCCCCTTAACTCCTCTTATCCCCTTAACTCCCGTTATCCCCTTAACTCCCGTATCCACTTAACTCCCGCCAACGATCGCGGAGCGATGATGCGACTTGCCGGGCTGACGGTTCTCTGATCGCCGGGATAGTCATCGTGCTTTGTCTTGACGCTACTGTCGAAACAGGTTAACCCTGTGGCATGCCTAGAATCGCGCGCATAGTCGTTCCCGGCATCCCGCATCACGTCATCCAGCGCGGCGTGCGCTCGATGGAGGTTTTCTCTTCCGACGAGGATTGCCTCCACTACCTCCACCTGCTGGCAAAACAGGCCAGACTCCATCACGTGCAGTTCCTGGCATACTGCATGATGCCCAATCACGTCCACTTGGTTGCCGTCCCGTCCACCGAGCCCAGCCTGGCCCGGGTGATAGGCGAGGCCCACCGCCGCTATACGCGCCTGGTAAACCTCCGGCAGGGCGTTCGCGGCTATCTCTTCCAGGGCCGATTCTCCTCGTGCCCCTTGGACGAGGTTTACCTTCTCGCGGCGGTTCGCCACGTCGAGCGTAACCCGGTGCGGGCAGGGATGGTGGAGTGGGCTTGGGACTACGCCTGGTCGAGCGCCCGCTATCACGTCGGCCTGCGCGAGACCGACGAGTTGGTCCAGGATCACTCTCTGCAGGGGCTTGTCTCCGATTGGCAGGCGTTTCTGGAAGCCGACGTGAACGCGGACGAGCGACGCTTTCTGCAAGAGAAAACACGTACGGGGCGGCCCTGCGGGAATGAGGCCTTCGTCAAGCGAGCCGAAAGCCTCACCGGCCGAGAACTGTTTCCCAAGCGCCCGGGTCGACCACGACTGGCGAAATAATCAGTATCATGTCCCCGTAATTGTGCTACCTTGTTGTCATCGATTAGGGTGACCACTTGGTCTTGTTAACGTTGCGTAGTTCAAGGTTCGCAGTCAGCCCTCTTACCCACTCCTAAACCCTGTAAGTAGCATGAGATAGTCTATCATAACCCATCTTCCTCAGCGTTTGGCGGCGTCTGAGCGGCATGCCCACGCACGCTTGGCCAGCACGCATATAAGTAACATGTCCCCCTAATTAAGACTTGGTGTAGACTCACGATGGCAGATCTGCCATGTACTGTAGTGAAGCGCTTTGACAACATAGAGTTATCGGTTATTTCACAGGTTATCCTTCACTTCTCTCATATATTCATATTATGTCCCCAGAATAAATAACCCTTGACTTTGACGGGTAGGCGCGATACGTTAATCCTTGCAGAGTCCCACATCAGCAGGCTAACGCTAAAGAACCACGGGCGAGGACGTGGCGGTGAAAACGGCAGCGAGAAGAAGTGCCCCTGAAACTCACTGGTGGTATCAGATGAAGGGGTCGTTACATGTTATTGGCTTGGTCCGGGCAACGCTGGATCCCGAGGAGGAGTTCAGGCGCTTGCCCACACTGGTCAGGAGGTCAGGAAGATGAGTAAGTTCTATGTTGTTCTAGGTGTGGTCGGCGTTTTGCTCTCGGCAATGGTGGCAAACGCGACCGAGATTTCCGTCAATAGCGCCGTGGTGCTGGGCGACGACTATGACGCTCCGCCGGCGGGCGTCGTTCCGGGCGCGGCCCCCATCGCGGACATCGGGGTCTGGACGGAGACGACGAACAGCTTCATAGCCGACGGTGTCAGCCCCGGCCCGTTTGAAGGCGATCAGTATCTGCGGATGATGCATCCCGGTTCGGGCAACTGCAAGATCCTGCACACGCTGGCTTCCCCAGCCGGCACGCCGGACGATGTGGTGCGCATCGAGACCATGGCCTACGTCCCGTCCGACTATGCCGGTCAGACGGCCTGGTTCCAGTTCGTCGGCTTCGACACCACCGGCATCGTCGGCGGCGCTAACAATTCGCCGCTGCACACGGCTCTGTCGGGCAACATGATCAGGTATTACGACGGCACCGCCTACGTGGACTCAACCACTCTGATCACATTCGACACCTGGCAGGAGTGGGAGATTGAGTACGCCGTCGGTTCGGATACGTGGTCCTGGCTGGTGGACGGCGTTGGTGATACCGCTCTCGGAATCAACAGTCGCCCCACTGACACGGGCATCGGATCGCTCCAGTTCTTCTGCAACCTGGCCAGCTCGGGCCATCCGGTCTACTTCGACGCGATTCCCGAGCCGACCTCGATCTCGCTGTTGGGATTGGGTGCGGCTGGGCTGTTATGCACGAGGCGCAGAAGGTAGTTGGACAGCGGCGATTCGTGATTCGCCACCTGGCGACGTGAGCCAGGTCGGCAGGTAACCCAGTGTGGCCGCTCGCTGGCCTCGTTCCTCTGTGACTGAAGTCACGTCGTGCCAGGAATGCGGCGAGGTGTTGTGATACTTGTGAGGGCTGAAACGATGCATAAGTTGATTGTTGGCGTGTTTCTTGCGATTGGAAGTCTGCTCGTGGTGACGGTGGCAAGCGCCACCGAGGTGTCCGTCAATGGCACCATAGTACTGACCGACGACTTTGACGCCCCGCCGGCGGGGGTCCTGCCTGGCGCGCCGCCCACGGCGGACATAGGGGTGTGGACGGAGGCGTTTAAGAGTACCATCAGCGACGCCGTCAGCCCCGGCCCGTTTCAGGGCTACCAGTACCTGCACATGGAGCACGACGGCATACCGTACGAAAACTGTACTATGCTGCACACGTTGGCGTCGCCGGCCGGCACGCCGGGCGATGTGGTCCGCATCGAGATGATGGCCTACATCCCCTCCGACTATGCTCCTGAGACGGCCTGGTTCCAGTTCGTCGGCTTCGACACCTCGGGCATCGTCGTTGGCGTCAACAATTCGCCGCTGCACACCTGTTTGTTTGGCAACATGATCAGGTGGTACGACGGCACGGGTTATAACGAGTCAACGACCTTTATCACCTTTGATACCTGGCAGAAGTGGGAAATCGAGTACACCGTCGGCTCGGACTCCTGGTCCTGGTTGGTGGACGGCGTGGGTGACACCAACTTCGGGTTCAACAGCAATGCCGCCGACACGGGGATTGGCTCGTTGCGGTTCTTCTGTAACCAGGCCAGTGCGGGGCATCCGATCTACCTCGACGCGGTTTCCGGCCCGGAGCCACCGCCCATCGATTGCAGCGGGGCATGGCAGTTTTTTATCGACGATTATCTGGTGGAGGATCTCGCCGACATCACGCGGACGCTGCACCAGCCCGTGAAAGACCCCGGCAATCCCGTGCTCACTTCCAGCGGGGCCTGGGAAGCGAATCCATACCTTTACGGCACCGTTATCTACGAAGAGGACGAGGCCATCTACAAGATGTGGTACATGAGCTATAACTACGGGGAGCCGCTTTCCCAACGCACGGTGATCCTGTATGCCACTAGCGCCGACGGCGTCAATTGGACCAAGCCGAGTCTGGGCCTATTCAGCTTCAACGGGTCCACCGACAACAACATCGTACTCACCATCTACGGCTATCACGACATGTACAACCCAAGCGTCGTCAAGGACCCGCTCGATCCGGACCCGGACCGCTTATACAAGATGATCTGGTGGGATTTCGTCACCGCCGAGAATGTCGGCCTGTGCGTCGCTTTCTCTCCCGACGGTATCCACTGGACCAAATACGCCGGCAATCCGGCGCTTCCGACCTGCTCCGCGCAGAACTGCGTCAGTGACGTGATGGACGTGATGTACGACACCGCCAGCGGGAAGTTCGTGGCTTACACAAAGGGCTGGGCTGACCCCTTCCCCTATTATCGTAACATCGTCCGAACCGAGAGTACCGACTTCATCAACTGGTCCGAGCCGCAACTGGTCATCGATCATGCCCATACCTACGACGATCCGCAAAGTTATGGCATGCCGGTCGTTCAATACGAGAGCGTCTACCTGGGATTGATACGCTCGTACAAGAATCCGGGCGATGAGACGATCGATGTCCAGCTCGCCATCAGCCACAACAACGTCGCCTGGCAGCGGGTGGCGGACATGGCGACCTTCCTCCCATTGGGCCCGTATGGCAGTTGGGATGACGGGATGGTCTTCACCGCGCCGCCGATCCTGCGTGGCGACACGATCGAGATCTACTACGGCGGCTGGGACGGCCCGCACAACAGCAGCAACCGGCATGCCCGGATCGGTGTCGCCCGGCTTCGCAAGGACGGGTTCGTGTCCCTCGACGCCCAGGCCGCCACGGGCACCGTGACGACCAAGAAGTTGACCAGCGTGTTTGGCTCGCTGCGCGTGAATTACGATGCTACCAGCGGATGGCTCAAGGTCGCCGTGCTGGACGAGTCTGGCGAGGTCATTCCAGGCTACAGTCTGGACGACTGCGACGTTCTTGACGGTGACAGTCTCGACCAGGTGGTGACCTGGGGAGCGCTCGCGAGTTTGCCAGGCCAGGATCCCCTGCGATTGCAGTTTGCCATGCAGAACGCCTCGCTCTATTCCTTTGCGGCGGGGATCGGCCTGCTCGGCGACATGAACTGCGACGGCGCGGTAAACGCGTACGACATTGACGGTTTCATCTGTGCCGTTAGCCCGCAGTGCGACTACGAAGCGCTCTATCCGCACTGCGACCGCCTGCTGGCCGACTGCAACGGCGACGGCGACGTTAACGCCTACGACATCGACGGTTTTATCGAGCTCGTCGGTGGCGGTGGGTAGTTTTGGGTACCCGCGCCGCGGCCGGAGGGCGCGGCGCGGGGTGACGTGTCAGTATTGAGTTGATCCCCTGTGCGCTATCGCGGTCGGCGGCGCGGTTGACCGGGAAAATCAGACCGGCCGCGCTGGGATTGGGATCGGCCGTTGGGCCAGTAGCTGGCGGGCGTCGTCGAGCTGCGTGAGGTATGTTGTGTGATCGCCTGCCGCCTCCAGGGCTTCCAGGGTCCAGGCGTGGTCGATGTGAAAGGGGCCGACGGCGCGGCGAATGAGCTTGGTCAGGCAGCCGCCGGTGGTGAGGGCTTGGCCAATGTCGCGGATCAGGGCACGGACGTAGGTGCCGCGGCCGCAGGCCATTTCGAAATCGAGTTCCGGCCACGCATAGCGGTGCACGTGCAGCCAGTAGATGTTCACCCGCCGGGCTTTCAGCTCAGGTATCTTACCCACCAGTTCCAGTTTATACGCCGGTCGACCGCCGACTTTCAACGCACTTATGGCTGGTGGTATCTGCTCGATCTCACCTTCGAAGCGGCATAGGGCTTCCGAGATCTGCTCAGCGGTCGGGGGACGGTCGATGTGTACCGGCCGCAACTCGCGGTCGCTGTCGAAGCTGTCACTGGTGACGTCCAGGCGTGCGACAGCGCGATAGACCTTGGGCTGGTCCATCAGCGCTTCGACCAGCTTGGTGGCCCGGCCGAGGCACAGCACGAGCACACCCTCGGCGGCTGGATCGAGCGTACCGGCGTGACCGCTCTTGCGCACACTGGTAATCTTCCGCACCCGATAAAGCGCCTTGGCGCTGCTGATACTCGACGGTTTGTTCAGGTTGATGATTCCGTCCATGCTGTCACCAGATTGCCGGTGGGTGCTAGTGGACTGTCACACGTTATTTGAAGGGTAGCGTCGGCGTCCCGCCGGCACGTTGTTGCCTGGATGCCAGCCGGCGAGACGCCGGCGCTACCCACCAATTGAGCCGTGACGGAGCACTAGGTACATGGAAACCGCGTCTGCCGCAAGCCGCCAACTCGCGACGAGTGCCAGGCCAGGTCGCGTTAAAACTACACCGCTCTGGTGATCAGACGTCGCCGAGCCGGTCAATGAACGGATCGATATCGTAAGCGTTGGCTTCGCCGTCCTGGTTGATATCGGCTAACTCGTGCTGGCAGTCGGGGTACAGCGTGTCGTAGTCACATGCCGGGCTCAGGGCGCAGATAAAGCCGTCGATGTCGTAGGCGTTAATGTCGCCGTCGCAGTTCATGTCGCCGAAGGCGTAGCTGACGATGAAGCTGCCGATCCAGGTGTTCCAGGTGTCGGAAGCGGTGGCGTACTCGCCGACAAACCAGAAGCGGTTGTCGTCGACGGGATCGATGGTGATATCGAAGTAATCGCCCCAGCGAAAACTGGTATACCCGCCGGTACCAATGTGCACCTGGGTCAACGGTCCCAGGGTGCCGGGCGGATCATCGGGCTCGCGTCCCGTTACCTGAATGCTGGCGTATTCATTCGGGCTGCTCTGGGCCAGTACCATGCCGACCGCGTCGCGGGCGCTCGAGTAAATCGCGGGGAAATAAGTGTGCGCATTGCCGCCCGGATCGATGTTGCCGGATTGCACCAGGCTCGGCAGGGGGCCCATCGGCCAGTAGCCCGTATCGAAATGGTACCAGCGGGCCAGGTTGCGCTCCAGGTAGCGAATACCGTGGGCCACGTACAAATTGCCGCGGCGCCAGTGTGCGTTGATGATCCGGCCATCCAACGTCGAAATCTCCGCGCCGCCCAGATTGGGAGCACCGAACGAAGGAAACGCGAACGGCGGAACATTGACCGTGGCGGTAATGATACTGGGAGCTCCCAGTGGGCTCATGATGCCCATGATATTGATCGCGGTCGCGCCCTCGACGGCGACGAAGTAAGGCATCGCGGCCGTGCCGTGACAGTGCGCTACCTGCACGGAGAACACGTCGGCTTTACGTAAATCACTATACTCCACCGGTTCGCCGACGAGCATCTGAGTCTTGTCAAAAATGCGGAACAACACCCCGGCGATGCCGCCGCCGCCCTGGCGGAAGAGATTACCCGTGACGTAATAGGCCTGATGATCGAAACCCAGACCGGGATAATCGACCCAGTATTCCTGACCGCTTACCTCAACCGCCGACCAGGTGCGATACTTGTACCACACGCCGTTCGGATCACTATCGTCCGAGACCGCGATGGTGATCCAGCTTTCAGTGGGCGAATAGACCTCGAGCGCCAAGACGACAAACCGTTCGGCGTAGTGGTCATAGAAGCACTTGGGATCAAAGGTAAAGCTTCCGCCACCGACCTCCTCGAAGAAACCCGGATTGCCGCTGCTGTCGAGGTACTGGGAAAACTGCAAATCGCCTTCCTTGGTGTAAAAGGCGATGGACATATTGACGGTTTCCACGATATGGTTGGGCCCGACGGCGATAGTCGGATCCGGGGGTGTCCAGGGCGTGGCCTGGATGCCTGGAAAGTATGTCAGTGCCGAGCTACGCACTTCGCCGTGCAATCCGCCGAGGGGCAGGTTGTCTACTTCACCCGTCCGTTGCTGGGCGTCGTGGCTGTGCAGGGGCAGGTAATTCTTGATGGGTGTGGATGGCCCGCTCCAGATTTCGTTAGCCTGAATCTGGGGATCGAAGAGGCGTGTGTCGATGATTACCGCCTGGCCGACGCCGTGAGTGGCGACCGCCTCGTTAGTCATATCCACTGGAACCGGGTAATCGTTGGCCGCGGTCATTACTGCCAGGGATATGGCGGCGATACCGAGGCCGATTGCCATTCGCAACATAACTTGTGTCTCCGGGTTATTAATCTTTTTCGTGGGTCCCGAGGACCTCGGCTGAAGGTCTTTGCATTGCTGGAGTATAGCGGGCGGTTCCCAGGCTGAGGATGCCGTGATATCACCCATAATGTCGGCGAAAGGTCGGTGCGGCCCCAGCATACCGGACCGACAATAGTTCGCTCACAATTATCTTATAACCAAAGGTCCTAAAACCAACTACGAATTTCAGTGTGAATCTGGTTTTGGGGGTGGCTGGATGGCCTGCCCGGAGTGTGTTTCCGGCTTGCTGAAACCAGCCGGCATCGCGTATCGTTACCCACTGAGGTGTAAAGACGCTATGGTGCTTAGATCGGCAGTGCTCGGTTTATCAGTCATGTTGGGAGTTGTGGGCATGTTGCCCAGTGGTGGTTGCTTTGGATCCGCGAGTGGGGGCGGCGCGAGCACGGATAGCGATCCCCGGCAGTATCCGCTCGACACGCTCTCAACTGCTGATATCTCAATCAATACGCACACCTTCCGCGTCTGGTTAGCCCAGGAGTTTGATGACGCGCACCCCGGCCTGGTCCAGGAAGGGCTGATGCATGTCCCGGCCGATGATATCGCCGACGATCAGGGCATGTTGTTTGTGTTTTCGGACGAGCGCTTGCGCGGATTCTGGATGCTGAACACAATTACTCCTCTGGATATTGCCTATGCCCGGTCCAACGGCACCATCGTCAAAATCTGGCAGATGCCGCCGCTGACCATCGAGACCTTTCCATCTGTTGAGCCGGTCATGTTTGCCCTGGAAGTCAAACAGGGCACATTCGCGGCGCTGAATATCGAGGAAGGCGACCGGCTCATCATTCCTGACGAAGTATTCAAGCTACAGCCGTAGCCCGACGAAGGGGCTGATGGTGGATAGCGTTGCGCGCTCCCGGAATGGCCGGGCTGGCGACGCTGATCATTTGCTCAGGTTTCGCGAGCGCGGAATGGATTCCCCCAGCCAGATATTACTTTTTGAGGCGGATTCGGTCCGGGCGGAAGAATTGCGCGCCCGCCTGGACAGCCGGGGCATCACGCTGGTATGCCGTGAATTACAAGCCTGGGCGGAGAATGAAGCCTGGAACCCCCTGGATATCGCGGTAATTGTGCCAGGGGATACGGCCGAGTCGGCGGCGAGCCGGCACCTGGCGAGCTTACTCGAGCAACTGATCGGCAAGAAGATCGCGACTTTGGTGTGGGGGACTCCCGATAATGTGCGCTGGGCCGGCGGCCCGATGGTCGATTGGATTGATCCCGCCGACAGTCTGGATGAGGTCGTTGGACGCCTCTGCACATTGAACCATTATGTGCCACTTATCAGACGTTTTGAACGTGAACTTGACCATCTGCACCGCCTCGGCGACCAGCTCAACCGCTACTTCAGTGAGATCGATCAGGAAATGCGCCTGGCCGGTCGCCTGCAACGTGATTTTCTGCCGCGCGAGCTGCCGGAACTACCTGACCTGAGCTTCGCCACCATTTACCGCCCGGCCAGTTGGGTGAGTGGCGACATGTACGATGTGTTCCGCATCGATGAAAATCACCTCGGGCTGTTTGTGGCCGATGCCATGGGGCATGGCGTGGCGGCGGGCCTGTTGACCATGTTCATGCGCCACGCCCTGGTCACCAAGGTCGTCGAGGGCTCGTCATATTCAATAGTTAGTCCCGCGCAGGTCCTTGGCAATCTGCATGAATGTTTGATGCGGCAGAAGCTGCCGAGTTGTCAGTTTGTGACCGCGGCGTATGCGATTCTGGAAACGGATACCAGGGTATTGCGGCTCTCACGGGCTGGACATCCATATCCGCTGCACATCACGGCAAACGGCACCATTCATGAACTCAATCCGGGTGGTGGCTTGTTGGGCCTGGCGGATGTTAAACCTGATTTTGAAGAAGCCCTTATCGGCCTGGAACCTGGCGACCGGGTGATCTTCTTCACTGATGGTCTTGAAGAGGATTTCTTCATCACACCCGAGAATCCTTCTGATTATCATGAACACACCGATTTGCTACGCAATCTGGCAAGGTGCAATATTGAAGAATTTATGTCCAGCCTAAGTGATTACCTGGATCAAAAAGCCGGCTCCCTGCATCCCATGGACGACGTGACGGTTCTGGGTGTGGAATTAAGCTCACAGCTTTCCCCGTCGCCCCAGACCCAGATGTAGACAATCCGTGCTCAGCGACCATTTACCCGGGGATCCAACCAGCAATAGCCTTTTGTTTCCACGGGCGTGTAATACAATCCACACTCACGGAATGGTTGGACTCTCATGCAGCCACGCAGGATAACGCGGCAGGTTAACGTGGGGGGGGTGAAGATCGGCGGCGCTGCGCCGGTTGTGCTCCAGACCATGACGGCGGGGGCGACTCATGACGTCGATCAATGTATTGCCGAAGTGCAACGCCTGGCAGCCGCCGGCGCGGAAATAGTCCGCCTGGCCGTTCCGACGAAAAAGGACACCGCCGCTCTACCAGCCATTCTGGCCGCCAGCCCAGTGCCGCTTGTGGCCGACGTGCACTTTCATTTTGAGCGAGCCATGGAGGCCGTCGCCGCCGGCGTGCACAAAATCCGGCTGAATCCCGGCAACCTCCAGGACCGCCCCCAGGTTGAACGTGTTATTTCCGCTTGCGGCGAGCGCGGCATTCCCATCCGGATCGGTGTCAACGAAGGTGGCATCGTCGAGCGGGTCGATCGCCAGCGCCGCGGAGTGGAGAAGGCGGCGCTGGATCAGGACTATCGCGGCAACTTGGTCCGCATCATGCTGGAAAAACTGGCGGATTATTTGCGGATCTTCGAAGAGCGACACTTTGAAGATGTCGTGTTGGCGGCCAAGAGCCACGATCCGCTCATCGTGATTGATGCCTATCAGGCCATCAGTGCCAGATGGGATTATCCACTACACCTCGGCGTGACTCATGCTGGTCCGCCGGAGACCGGCCGGATTCGCACAATCGCGGCCCTGGGCACGCTGCTGGCGAGCGGTATTGGCGACACGATCCGCATTTCCTACACCGCTGATCCGCTGCTCGAGGTCGAGGATGGCAAGGAGCTGTTGTGCTCGTTGGGATTGCGTCGCCGAACCGAGCCGGAGTTAATTGCCTGCCCGACTTGCGGGCGTGTTGAAGTGGACCTGGTCGAACTGGTGGCCAACGTGAAGCGGCAGTTGGCGGACATCGACCTGCCGCTCAAAGTCGCCGTGATGGGTTGCGTGGTGAACGGTCCCGGCGAGTGTGAAGGGGCGGACGTCGCCCTCTGTGCCGGCAAGAGCCGCGCGGTCATCTATGTCCAGGGCGAGCGGAAGCAGACCGTTGGCACTGCTGAGATGCTGACGGCCCTGCTGAACGAATGCCGCGATCTGGCGGAGAGAGTTAGAAAAGGAGAGGCTCGGCTGGTGGGCGGGGACAAATCCGAGCTGACTCGAAATTGACACGGACCATCTGGCCGCGCCTCACCGCATTAACCTTATTTCTTGAACTTCAGCGTGATCGAGCCGTTTGAGGTGTCCGCCACGATGCGGCCGTCGCCACCGTCATTGAGCGTGGCGGTCACGTGAGTCTTGCCGCGGCGGTGGATCTTGGCGGGAATGTCGCCAAAATCGACATTGACGCGTCCGTTGCTGGTATCCAGCTTTACCTCGCCGGTCATCGCGGCGGGCACGGTGGCAGTGATCGAGCCATTGCTGGTATGGAGGATCACGTCGCTATCGGGGGGTGGATCGGAATCCACTTGAATACTGCCGTTGGAGGTGTCGACCCGCAGGTCGCCGCTCACATCGGTTACCTCCACGGCTCCATTGGAGGTGTCCAATACACAGGATCCGGTTACGTTGAGAACCACGATACGGCCGTTGCTGGTGTCGACGGTCAGGTCGCCATCAATGTGCTCGGCGTGCACGGCGCCGTTACTGGTGTCAAGCACGACTTTGCCCTTCAAGCCCTTTACGCGAATCGAGCCGTTGCTGGTATTCGCGTGGGCCGCGCAGGCGTGTGGCAGATTGACAATTAACTCGGCACCGGGTGAATAATTCTTCAATCGCTCTGGTACTTTGAACTCAATGCGGAACGTCCGGGGATCGCCGGGATCGACCGCGGCCAGAACCACCAGTTCATCAAGGTGGGCTTCCGCGGCAGCTTGAGTATCCCCACGAACACGCAGCTTACCATCAATCTGGATATCTGTTCCGCTGCCGGCGTTTAACTCGATCCGGCCATTACGCGACAGAACGACCACCTGCTCATAGTCATTCCATTCGGCGGTTAAGGTGAAGTCACGGCTAGCCTGGACTCTATTGCTGTTGGTACAACTGATACATCCACTCAGTCCGATGGTAGCCAACAAGGCCAATGCAGTCACACGTGTCATTTGGATATCTCCCAATATCGCACCCGACCATGCCGGACCCACCTGCCCGGCCGGTATGTAGGTATTCGCACCCACGGCGGGGATATTCTACCGGAGCGCGGATTATTAATCCTAAGCGCAAACCAAGAGCCCGGCGCATAATCCGGGCTCTCGGGCAACATACTTCTAAACCCATAGGGCCGGAGTGGCTATTCGATCGACACCGTGGCGCCAGCATCTTCAAGCTGCTTGGCCCACTTGTCGGCGTCTTCCTTGGAAACCTCTTCAAGCACGGCCTTGGGAGCCCCGTCGACCAGCGCCTTGGCTTCCTTGAGGCCCAGGTCGCTGCGCGCGGCGCGGACGACCTTGATGACCTGGAGCTTCTTGTCGCCGACCGACTTGATGACCACGTTGAACTCGGTCTGTTCCTCGGCCGCCGCGGCCCCTTCGCCTCCGGCCGCTGGGCCGGCCATCATGATGGCGCCGCCGGCGGCGGGCTCAATGTCATATTGTTCTTTCAGGTAATCCGTCAGTTCCCTGGCCTGAATCAGGGTTAATCCAGCAATATTGTCGCCGATTTCCTTGATAGCCGCATCGAATTCGCGGGTGGGTTCGTCCGACATGGTCACTCTCTCCGTAAGCAGCATCGTTATTCGGCCTGATAGCTGAGACCCCGCTGGTCTCATTTAATCCGCACGCGGAGCAGTCAGCGCCGAGTCACTCCCATCTTCGATAAGTCTTAAGCGGCCTGGGCCGCTCCTTCATCCTTCTCCAGCTTCTCGATCTTGGCTTTCAGGCAGCCGGCAATATTGCGGCCGCCCGACAGAATCGCGCTGGCAATATTAGCGCCCGGCGACCTGACCGCCGCGGCCAGTCGTGCTTGCAGGTCGCGTTTGGTCGGCATCTTGGCCAAGCCGGCCACGGCCCGTTCGTCGAGGTATTCGCCTTCGAGCACGGCGCCGCGCAGCCGCATCCCCTTGAGCTTGGGACGCCATTCCTCGATTACCTTGGCGGCGTCGATGATCGTCTCGCCACCGGTGACCAGCGCTGCCGGGCCCTGCAAAGCCGAAGCCAGTTGACCGAGTGGGCCCGCGCCCACGGCCCGGCGGAACAACGCGTTCTTGACCACTTCCAGATGCATCTGCTTCTCGTGTAGATCCTGCCGAAATGCGTTGGTCGTGGTTCCGTCGATACCGAGTAGTTCAAGCCAGATAGCGCTGTTTACATCCGCGAAACGCGCCTGAAGATCCTTGGTGATCAGATTCTTGATCAGCTTGCTCATGATTCCTTACTCCAAGCCACCGCTGGTGGAGGTGTCGACCTGGACGGCGGGCGTCATCGTGCCACCGAGACAGACCTTACGCATAAAGGTGCCCTTGGCCGCGGCCGGCCTCATCCGGCGGAGATGGCCCACGAAGGCCAGGATGTTGTCCTTCAGATCCTCATCGGAGAAACTCATCTTGCCCACGGTGGCGTGAATATTCCCGCCCGAGTCGTTGCGAAACTCGACCTTGCCGGCGGCATAATCCCTGACCGCGGTGACAATGTCGGGTGACACCGTGCCGCTCTTGGGCGAGGGCATCTTGCCTTGGGGACCTAGAACACGGCCCAGTTTACCGACCTTGCTCATCAGGGCGGGATGAGCGACAGCCACGTCGAATTCCATCCAGCCTTTTTGTACCTTCTCGACCAGCTCAACGCCTCCGGCCTCAATCGCTCCGGCGGCCGTGCAGGCCTCGACGTCACCTTCGTTGCAAAAGGCAATGACGCGCTTGCTCTTGCCGATACCCTTGGGCAGGCTGATCGAGCCGCGGATCATCTGATCCGCCTGGCGCGGGTCGATGCCCAGGTGACAGACCACGTCGACCGATTGATCGAATTTGCCCTTGGAGAAAGTCTTGAGGATCTTCAAGGCCTCGTCCAGGTGGACAGGTGTTGGTGTGGTTCTGGGGAAGTCCTGTTTGTAACGCTTGCTGCGAATCCGCATCGCAAAAGCTCCCACTATAGCGGCCCGTGGTACGGCCTGAGTTTCAAAATGACGCGAGCCAATCCGCGTCAGTGTCGACCGCCGAGCGAGCGCCCGGGCGATCAGCTTCAATGGCCGGGATTGTTCCAACCGGTACTCAGCGCTCCGTTGACCGGATCATAATGCACGGTCGTGTCACGCCTGACAATGTCCAGCAGAACTGGAATCTCCTCGCCATCTCGGATGGACAACTCATGCTGTTGCCCGTCTTCCGTTTCGACCGCGAACCGCCACTCGACCAGGCCATCGGCCACACGGGCCGCAACCTGGTACTTGTTGACGTGCAGTCCGGGTACCATCAATCCTCTACTTCAATGCCCATCGAGCGGGCGGTTCCGCGTATGATGCGCTCCGCGGCTTCAAGCTCGAAGGCGTTGAGATCTTTCATCTTGGTTTCGGCGATCTTGCGCACATCTTCGTGCGTCACACGGCCGACCTTGATGCGATTCGGTTCGCCAGAACCTTTTTCAACAATCGCCAGACCCTCTTCAATTGGTTTGGCGACCTTGAGCAGCAAAGACGCCGCTGGCGGGCTCTTAACGATGAAATCGAAACTCTTGTCCTTGTAAACGGTGATCTCGACCGGGCAGGTGATGCCGTCCATGTTCTTCGTCCGCTCGTTGAATTGCGAGACGAACTGCCCAATGTTGACGCCGTGCTGGCCCAGAGCCGGTCCCACCGGCGGCGCCGGCGTGGCCTTTCCGCCTGAAGCCTGTAACTTGATCTTTCCAATGACGGCCTTGGCCATAAGACAATCCTATTGCTGGTATCAAATACGGCGCTTGTCGCCCAAAATGCGCCAAGATCCGGGAGTATAGCACAAATTACACTGATTCCGCAAGCCGCTCGCTCGCCCGAATCAGTGGATCCCCATTCTCCAACAGTACTTGGGGCCGTAACGGAATAAGTCGTGGGGGCCTAGACCTGCTCGACCTGCCAGTACTCAATTTCGATCGGCGTGGCTCGTCCGAAGATCGTTACGATCACGCGCACGGTCCCTTTTTGGGTATTGATTTCATCCACGACACCCTCGAAGTTCTCGAACGGCCCCTCGGTAACCTTGACCCGATCATCCTTCTTGAATGCCAGATTGGCCAGGGTGGGGGATTCATCATGCTGTACGACGGCGGCCTGCATCTTCTCGACATCGTGCCTGGGCATCGGGGAGGGCTTGCCGCCCGAGCCGATGAAATCGCCCACGCCCGTGGTCTCTTTGATCACGAACCAGACATTTTCGGGGATGCGACCGTCTTCGTCGGTGGCCATCTCGACAAACACATAGCCGGGATAGAGCTTGCGGTGGTAGACGCGCGAGGTGCCGCCGCGTACGCGGCGTTCGCGCTGGGTCGGTACCAGGACGCGGCCGACGCGCTCCTCAAGCTGCTCTATCTTGACCTTGCGTTCGAGTGCGTCGCGTACCTGGTCTTCCTTGTTGGAGGCGACGCGCAGGACATACCAGTCCATCCCAGGTCGAACGAGTTCGATCTCTTCCGGGGATGGCGGCTCCGCCACTGGCGGCATATCGGCTTCGAGGGCCGGCTTGGATGCCGATCCGGGCGTGTCCCTTGACTCGGGCTTCGACGGAGTGGGTTCCGTCACACTCTGTTCTTCTTCCGTAACCATTTCAGGTATTCCGTGGACGTGCTACGTGCTACTGCCAAAGAGGCGTTCCCAAACAGGTATCTGCAAGATGCCAATCAGGCTGAAAACCAGCATGAAAAGCAAATCGACCACAAAAAGCATACTACCCAGGGCCAATACCGAGAAGATCACCACGCGGGTAGCGCCGAAGACTTCCTTGCGGCTCGACCAGTTGACTTTCTTCATCTCGCCCTCGGTGGCGATCATGAAATCGACCGTCGCGCGTTTGCGGCCAACCATCAGGAATATCACATAGCCTACGATCACCAGCACGGCCACCGGTATTAGCGTCCGCCAGACCAGGTCAGAGCCGCCAGCGTCCGGGAAAGGCATTCCCAGCCACTCGTACAGAAACCGCGCGCCGGCTACCGCGACCACGCCGGTAAAGATGGCAGTGCCCCAGCGAACGTGCTTTCCCTGGCCGGGCTTGAATACCCGTAAGGGAGTCGCGCCGGGTTGCCGCGCCGCCGGGCGTGCCGGTTTGGTTGAGTTTTCCGAGTAAGGGATCTGATCTGCCATCTTAGGCTACTCCACGGGCCCAGCGTCCGGATGTACACGATCGCGGCCCCGAATACCACCCGGGCATCCGCGCGGCCAGCACCGGCATGGCTAAGCCGGCTGTCAACCAGGAGCGGAGGGACTCGAACCCCCAACCGCCGGTTTTGGAAACCGGTGCTCTAGCCAATTGAGCTACGCTCCTAGCGGATTACTTCCGCTTGATCTTGTGCACGGTGCGTTTACGCAGTCGTGGACAATATTTCTTAAATTGCAGCTTCGGCACGCCACCCTGCACGTTAACGGTAGTCCGATAATTCAGGTCACCCGTCTCGGTGCATTGCAGCCAGACCCATTCACGTTTTTGTGCCTTGGCCATGCGCCACTCTCCGGCCGTCGAGCGAAGGATTCGCCAGCGGCCGGTGTCACACTACCACAGCCGCGGGATACCGCTCAATGCGTTCTAGCGTAGAGTGAGGAAGTCCTCATCTACTCAATAATTTTCGTTACCACACCGGAACCGACCGTCCGGCCGCCTTCGCGAATCGCGAAACGCAGGCCATCTTCCATCGCGATGGGGTTGATGATCTCGACCCGCATCTGGATGTTGTCGCCCGGCATGCACATCTCCGCCGTTCCGCCATCACGTCCCACCAGCTCGACAATTGAGCCGGTAACATCCGTGGTCCGGAAGTAGAACTGGGGTCGGTAACCGGGGAAGAACGGCGTGTGACGGCCACCTTCCTCCTTGGTTAACACGTACACCTCGCCCATAAACTTGGTGTGAGGAGTGATGCTGCCAGGCTTGGCGAGCACCTGGCCGCGCTCCAGTTCTTTCTTCTCAACGCCGCGCAGTAGCAAGCCGACGTTGTCGCCAGCAATGCCCCGGTCCAGCGTCTTGTTGAACATTTCCACGCCAGTGACGATCGTCTTGCGACCCGGCTCGACGTGCAGGCCGATGACCTCGACCTCCTCGCCGACCTTGACTCGACCGCGCTCGATACGGCCGGTGCCGACGGTGCCGCGGCCCTTGATGCTGAAGACGTCCTCGACCGGCATCAGGAAGGGCTTCTCTTCCTCGCGTTGCGGCTCGGGGATGCTCTCGTCCAGCGCCTGCATGAGCTCGACGATAGGATGGTAGCCCGCCTCGTTCTTTTCCGCGGAGGCTTTCAGACAATCGGTGGATGAGCCCTTGATGACCGGGATGTTGTCGCCGTCGAAGTCGTACGCGCTGAGCAGTTCGCGGACTTCCATTTCGACCAGTTCGAGCAACTCGGGGTCGTCCACCAGGTCGACCTTGTTGAGGAAGACCACCAACTGCGGCACGTTTACCTGCCGCGCCAACAGGACGTGCTCGCGGGTCTGCGGCATCGGCCCGTCAGCGGCACTGACTACCAGGATGGCTCCGTCCATCTGGGCGGCGCCGGTAATCATGTTCTTGACGTAGTCCGCGTGACCCGGGCAGTCGATGTGGGCGTAGTGTCGCTTGTCGCTCTCGTACTCGACGTGCGCCGTGGCGATGGTCAGAATCTTGGTCGCGTCTCGACGACCGTCTTTCTCTGATGCCTTGGCGATCTCGTCGTAGGTCTTGTGCTCGGCGAGCCCACGCGCCGCCTGCACGGCGGTAATCGCCGACGTCAGCGTAGTCTTTCCGTGGTCGACGTGTCCGATCGTCCCAACGTTTACGTGCGGTTTCGTCCGCTGAAATACACCCTTCGCCATGAAAGCTCTCCACTCTACGCCCGGGAAAGGTCGAACCCGGGGTGGCCGTTCGGGGCCACCAGTGTACCTTAGTCTTGAGTCACATTATTCTCGTTCCGGTCCCGACGCGGGCTCGCAGAACTGCGATAGCTGCTGATGGGTGTCGAACCCATGACCTCGTCCTTACCAAGGACGCGCTCTACCACTGAGCTACAGCAGCAAGCCCTGGCGGCAGCCCTACTCCGTCACCGCCAGTCTAGCGCAGACTGCGCCCGACCAGTCGAACCGGAAGCGGGCATTGTAAACCGCTCTGTCTACTTGTCAAAAGGAAAAATATGCCCCTCAAGACCCGGGCCGATAAGTAGCAGCCCACGCAGAGCCACTCGGACGCCGACTCGTACCGAGGAATGTGGAGCGACGTCTCGGGATCGCTCCCGGCCGAGCCCTGCGTACCCCTTCCATGTGCTCGGTCATGTACGCTAATGCCTATTCACCCGCGATTTGAGCCAGAAGCCACCAGAAAGCTCGGCCCTTTTGGTAACAGTTGAAGCAGACCGAATGGGCGCATTCAGCGCACGTCGGGCAGGAATGCGTGGCACACCAATCCTCGCACCACTCACACCAATCACTGCCCCAGGCGTGGTAATTCCCGTCGGGATCGTAACTCTCGATATCCGCGAAATCGAAGAGAATTTTGCCATGAGACTGGCAATATTGCCGGATTTGATTATTGCGTGTCCGTAGATTGCCGTTGGGTCCGGTGCCGTCCAGATGGCCGGTCATGTATATGAAAACAACCGCCGGATAATCATTTTCGAGCCGGTTCATGGCCTCCAGGTAGGCCGTGATGCCTTGCTCGGTATTGTCACTTACGCCCCCACACCAGGACCACATCACCAGGTTGATGTCACTGTCGGCTTGATTGAGTACCTCGCGGGTGGTTGTCACCCAGGGCTGGTCCGGCAGATCCCAGACGCCACCCAGGTCGGCTGATATTTCCTCCAGACCGAGCGTGCCGGAGCCGGCGTTGAAGTTATATCGCGCGTCAGTCTCGGCCAGCATCTCCATACCAGTGACAATCTGACTGCCGTGGGAGGTGTGACCGTAGAAAATTTGGTAGCTGATCCGGACGGCCGCGAGGGCGGTATCGGACAAATCGCCGAACGCACTGGCGGAGTTATGATCGGCTGTCAGCGCGCCTGTCAGCCCGTTAACGCTGGAACCTCCCGGAGGGGGCGTATTGACTGTGTTCTGCCCGCTGTTGCCGAACAGCGTCAGAGGGCATCCTGCCAGCAGCCCGCCCCATATGTAAAGCAGCACTATGGCCAGGATTGCTTTCTCAAAGCGAAAAAACCCCATCCTTGGTGTCGGAAGCATGAGGTACACCTCCTTTGAATTGTGTCACACTCCGCGGGAGCCGGGGCTGCATTCTGATCCGGGCTGATGTCAACCATTGCCTGGTGGCTCGTTTTGCATGGGCAGGTCGAGATTCAGCTTATCCTTGAAAATGAGAATCCAGCGCCCCATTTCATTTACCATCTCGGTGAGGTTGGCCGCCTGCATTTTCTGGGTGACATTGGGAGCATCTTCGGGTTTGAGCAGCTCGGTCAATTGCCGCTCGGATTCCCGAATCAACAGCTCGGTGGCGTCGCGGAGCGCGATCTCATCGCCGCCGCCGGTTTTGTCACTCACTTTGCCAAGTGGTGTCTCACCCTGGGTGTAGCGGATGACCGCATAGTGCAAGGCCCGGGCCAGGATATTCGTGTATTGGGTCTGACCGGGGCCCTCGAGTGCGGTGCGTAGTGTCGTGGCCACCTTGAAACCGACGGCATCAGCTCCCTCGGCGCGCACCTTTTTTTCGCCGAATTGCTTGGCGCGTTCCGCCAGCACTTCGAGCATACCCGTGGCGGCGATTTTCAGATCCGGCGGTGGTTGTACGCGGCTGTATTCCAACGCTCGGTAGATTAATTGCAGTACTTCCCGCGCGGACTCGGTTTTACCAGCGTCGCGGAGCGCGGCGACCACCCGGTTATAAGCCTCGGGATTAGGCGCGATTTTGGGCTGTAGCTTACGTAGCGCAACCACCGCGGTGGCTCGGAGCGCGGCCCGCTGATCCCCCAGGGCATCGAGTAATACATCCAGGCCGCGGATATTGTCGAACAGATTCAGCAGAGTCAGCAACCGGGCGGCTGGTACGAGCGGCATATTTTTGTACCGCGCGCCAATAATCTCTATACACAGCGTGGTATAGGATTGTTGGAAGCCGGCCGTGCCCTTCAACGCGCCGCGCAGTTCGGTGAAGGCTTGCTGGGCCATGACCGCGTCGTCACCACCCAGGGTGGCGACGCGTTCGGTGATCCAGGCGCGCAGGTTGGCGGTATCTTCATCAGATAGCGTTTCCCTGGCTTGCAGTGTGGCGAGCGGATCGGGCGCATCCTGCCCGCGCGCGGGATGCGACCAGCTTGATAGCCCGAGGCAGATTATGGCGACGCGACAAACTAAGGACATCAGCTTGCTCCGGAATCGCAGTCAGAGTGACACAAACGACGCATTGTAACGAACCGCACTACTTTTGGGGCATGAACCGAGCACGTTTTCCTATTAGGGCCGCCTGCGTCGCATTGATATCCAGTGCCCCGGCTGGGCAAGGTCGAATAGGCCGAGAGGAGGATCAGATGCGGGGGATATTTGTCTTGACGAAATGTGCGCAACACTATATTTTTTAATGGGTTAGATGCTCGTTGTTACTTGGCGGGCTGCCAGGAGTGCTGCGTGAGTGATTCGGCGACTAAACCGTTGATCCAGCCGCAACAGCGCGTGGAGCAATTGCCACCTTATCGCGTGATGCTGCACAACGATGATGTTAATTCGTTCGAGCACGTTATCGTCACTATCATCAAGCTGACGAGTCTGTCCCCCGCGGAAGCCGTGCAAAGGACGATTGAGGCCCACGAAAGCGGCTGTGCCCTATTGCTGGTGACGCATCGCGAGCGCGCCGAGTTGTATGTCGAACAATTTGCCTCTTGTTCCCTGATAGTTACCTGTGAGCCGGACGACTAGCTCACATACCTACTCCACCGTCACCGATTTGGCCAGATTCCGGGGCTTATCCACATCACAACCGCGTAACACGGCGGCGTGATATGCCAGCAGTTGCAGTGGTATGACGGTCACCAGCGGCTGCAGAAGCTCGGGTACATCCGGCACATAAAGTACGTCTTCGGCCAAGCTACGAATCTGCTCGTCACCCTCGGTGGCCACCGCGATCACATGCCCGCCGCGGCTGCGCACTTCTTCGATGTTGCTGATGACCTTTTCGTAGAGATGACCGCGCGGCGCGATGACCACTACCGGCATATCCTCGCTGATCAGCGCGATTGGTCCGTGCTTCATCTCCGCGGCTGGCAGGCCCTCGGAGTGAATGTAGCTGATTTCCTTGAGCTTTAACGCCCCCTCGATTGCAACGGGATACTGGACGCCACGGCCCAGGTACAACCAGTTATTAGACTCGATGAAGCGTGCCGCGATATCACGGGTTTGGTCAGAGAGTGTGAGAGCCCGCCCGATCGCTTCGGGGATGTTATGCAGCTCGGTCAGGTACTTCTCGCATTCGGCCTGGCTCATGTGGCGGCGGCGTCCCAGAAAGGCCGCCATCATCGAGAGCACCGCGAGTTGACCGACGAAGGCCTTGGTGGAAGCCACGCCGATCTCCGGGCCGACGTGCAGATAGACGCCCGCATCGGTCTCGCGGGCGATAGTGGAGCCGACGGCATTGACGATCCCAAGGACCAAAGCGCCCTTTTCGCGCGCCTCGCGCAGGGCCGCCAGCGTGTCGGCGGTTTCACCGCTTTGCGAGATGGCTATGACCACCGTGCGGTCAAGAATTAATGGATTGCGATAGCGGAACTCACTGCCATATTCGACCTCGCAGGGGATGCGGGCCATGGCCTCGAACAGGTACTCACCCACCAGGGCCGCATGCCAGGCAGTGCCGCAGCCAGTCAAAATGATGCGTTTGCAGCGTACCAGTTCACGCGAGACCTCCGTCAATCCGCCGAGCACCACACGCCCTTCAATGGGATCAATGCGCCCGCGGATAGCGTTGCGCAATGACTCCGGCTGTTCGAAAATCTCCTTGGCCATGAAGTGCCGATGCCCGCCCAACTCCAGTTGTTCGAGCGTTATCTCGATTTCGGAGACCTCCTTGCTGACCGGGGCGGCATCCAGAGTCATGGTGCGGAAGCCATCACGTCGTATGACCGCGACCTCATTGTCTTCCAGGTAGATCACCTGCGGCGTGTGCTGCACGACGGCCGAGGCATCAGAAGCCACGATATACTCATCCTGACCGACGCCGATGATCAAGGGACTGCCGCGCCGCGCTCCAACGATGACGTCCGGGTGATCGGCATGCAGGACCGCGATGCCGAAAGTACCGCGCACTTCGCAAAGTGCCTTACGGACCGCATCCTCCAGGTTGCCCTCGTAGAGGTGCCCGATCAGCTTGGCGAGCACTTCCGTGTCAGTATCGCTTTCGAGCTCGATGCCATGTCCGTGGAGGAATGTCGACAATACCCGATAATTTTCAATGATTCCATTGTGTACCAGCGCGATGCGCCCGCTCGCATCACAGTGCGGATGGGCATTGCCCTCGGTCGGGGCGCCATGGGTGGCCCAGCGGGTGTGAGCTATCCCGATCGTGGCCCCGTCGAATTCAGGGCCCAGTTGCGACTCTAACGCCGAGATGCGGCCGGCGGAGCGGCACATAATGAGGTCATCGTCGCGAATGACGGCCACACCAGCGGAGTCGTAGCCCCGATATTCCAGCCGCTTGAGCCCCTCGATCAGTATCGGACAAGCCACGCGCTGTCCGATATATGCCACAATACCGCACATGTTGGGCCTCCTGCCTTCTCTATGCATACGGGGCAGTGTCTGGTTCGGTTCACACCGTTTGGATCCCTGCTTTTCTTAGGGATTTTCGGTTATGAAGCGATGGAAGGTAAGGTCTTGCGCCGATCAAAGCAATACGACCGTGATGTTGTACAGGTTGGCGTTCGCGTTCTGGCCCAGACGCGCCGGGCTGAGCCGTGGAGATGAGCGCCACCGCGCCGCGCGGCATTCTGGAGGTTTCATGGTGAGTACCGTGCCCCCCCCTGCTAGTACCCGCAAGCTCTCCTCACAGTTGCTCAAGGACGACGCGGACCTGCGTGACATCGTCGAGGAATTCGTGAATGACCTTAACACCCGCCTGCAGGAACTATGTCAGGCTCACGAGGCCCTCGACTGGGAGCGACTGAGCATGCTCGCTCACCGTCTGAAGGGTGCCAGCGGTTCGTATGGTTATCCAGACCTGAGCCATCTGGCGGCGGAGATGGAACAGTCCTTCCACATTCAGCAAGCTGACAATTTTGAAGAATGGATAACTCGGTTTGCGGAGTTGATCGGCGCCGCGAAAAACGGATTATCCGAATCTTGATATTTCTGCTGGCAACCGCTGTCCGTGGCTGTAATGGCCGATAATCCAGGGAATCGAACGCATCTTCCATTCTAAATCCGATTTGCACCTCTATCCGCTTCACGCTTCAATTCCAGTTTATAGGACATCTCAAGCCGGAGACTGACTATGGCTGGCGAGCCTTATTGCAGCAATTGTGGGCGGACATTGACCGGCTTGGCCGCGAGTGACACCTGTCCCGGCTGTGGTGCCCGGGTGGCTGACGTGCATACGACTGATCCTACGGCGCATGGAATTGGTCGGCGCTGGCAATCTAAAACCAAAATCTTCGGCTGGCCGCTGGTTCACATCGCCCAGGGACCGCACGGGGAGGAAAAGATCGGCAAGGCGCGGGGTGTCATCGCCATCGGCGACGTAGCGGTCGGCGGAGTAGCCATTGGCGGTATGTCGTTCGGTGTAGTGGCAATTGGCGGTCTGTCCGTCGGGCTGGTGTCCATTGCCGGACTGGCGATCGGGCTGTTGGCGTTGGGTGGCTTGGCCATCGGCGGGGCGGCTGTTGGTGGTGGCGCTGTGGGGGGGATAGTGGCGGGGGGCGGAGCGATTGGATACGTCGCGATGGGCGGCGGCGCGGTGGGCTACTACGTCCAGGCGGGAGGTGGCTTTGGCGTGCATGTCATGGATGGATCCGGCCGTGATGCGGAAGCCGTGCGGTTCTTTTCCCAGTGGCAGTGGCTCCTGGGATCGCCCACGGGGCAGATGTACCGGTTCCTGCTCTGGATCCTCGCCGGCAGCCTGGTCATAACGGCATGCATGACCCTCATCGTCCTGCTGGCATACATTGTCCGCCCGCGCGAGTATGAGTATCGTTAACGCGCTTGAGTTTGAGTTACGTCGACGTACGTCACTGTAATCAGGGCCGAACGTATGAACTACCGCAGACTGGGTAAGGCTGGTATCCGTGTATCCGAGATTGGACTTGGGAGCTGGTTGACCTTTGGCGGGGGCGTGGATGGGGACGTTGCCCGCGAGTGCGTCCGCCGTGCCTATGATCTGGGCATCAACTTCTTCGACACCGCCGATGTCTATAATTTCGGCGCTGCCGAGGAGTGCTATGGGGAGGAGCTGAGCGAGTTTCGCCGGGCGGACCTGGTCATCGCGACCAAGCTTTACTTTCCGATGAGCGCGGGCATCAACGACCGGGGCCTGTCGCGCAAGCATATCTTCGAGAGCGTGCACGCCTCGCTGAAACGGCTGCGGACGGATTACATCGACCTTTATCAGTGCCATCGCTACGACGAGGATGTAGAGGTCGTCGAGGTTGCCCGAGCGATGGACGACCTGATCCGCCAGGGCAAGGTGCTTTACTGGGGGGTGAGCGAGTGGCCGGCGGCGGCCATCGACCAGGCCTGCGAGTCCGCGCTGGCGCTGAACGCGTACGCACCGATCTCGAACCAGCCGGAGTACAGCATCGCCGCCCGGCGGGTCGAGACCGACGGCGTGCAGGCGACCTGCCGGGAGAAGGGGCTGGGGATGGTCGTCTGGAGTCCGCTCAAGCAGGGCATCCTGACAGGCAAGTACTCCGGCGGACAGGTGCCTTCGGACAGTCGAGCTGCTCATGAGCGGATGAGTGTATTTCTCAAGGACATTGACCGTGACCTGGCGGACCGCGTCGACGCCCTGCGGCCGATCGCCGAGAAGCACGGCATGACCCTGGCCCAACTGGCAATCGCGTGGCTGCTGAAGCGTGAATCGGTCAGCAGCGTGATCATCGGCGCCACCCGCGTCGCGCAAGTCGAGGAAAACGCCGCCGCGACCGGCTTCGACCTGACCCCGGATGACCTGGCTCAAATCGACAAGCTGTTCCCGGCGGAGGAGTATCCGTAGTAGTCGCATAAATATAGCACCCGGTTTGAGCATGAAGGCATGCCAGCAATCGCGTTTAGAGGCCGTAGGCCGAAGGTGATCAAGGTGATCATGCTGCGCCCCCCCTTAACGGAGCATCTTTGTTATCGGGACGTTGGGAGCGGTTGGCGGCGGTGGAGATGGTGGTGCGGTTGTTACGCATGGGATGGCGGGTCATGGAAGCTCCGACTATTCTAGATATTATAGCATGACAAGGTGTCATCGGCAAGGCGACGATCCATAGGGCGAATCCTGCCCGGCCTCCGAGCCATCAACGAAATAGAAGCCAAATGAGAAAGGCTACTGCTACGACAGCTGCGAGCAGAATAGCCGGTCGTACGCCTCTGCGCAAGCCGGAAGCACGCATGCCGTCGCGCCATTTGCGTTCGTATTCGAGATACCGGAGCATCACGTCTTCTGGCTTCAGACCAAGACCGGACACGAGCAAACAAGCCGGTGATGTCGCCGCATTTCTCCGCTTCGTGTCGCCGTGTATGTGGTACCAAGCAGAGATGAATGACATGGCGAGTAAATACTGATGCATCACTGCGAGTTGCGGGAGAGTCAAACCCATCGCCCGTGACCACTCCGATTCCTGCGCTTGCTCTGCACCTTTCTGAAACGCGGCCTTGCCTCGCTCATAGATCGCTACCATTGGATCGGGATGTGTTCGTATCGCGACCTCGGCGTCAGCAAGGCCCTGTGCCAGCAGGGCAATCAGTTCTTTCTTTGTGATGGCCGTCTTCATTATGTGAATGGCTTCCCGCTCAGTTGCCTGGCGCCGGGTGCTGGCGAGTTTCGGAGGCACCAGCGAGGACGAGAGTTTGAGGTGAACGGTCCGCAGAGCGAACGCTACCCGTTCTTCACCTTCACGCTCTGCGCGCCCAGAACTAGGTGCGCTACCGGGCCCGCGCGCGACTTACTGTATGTCCGTCTGCATATTGTTCTTGGAAGGACCCTTTCTGTTCTTTTGGCCAAGCACCAAAGCCACACCAGCGGTGGCAATGACAATAGTAGCAATCTGCACCCAGAGGCGCGACGTAATGATGTGCGAACTGCATATGCTCAGCCGTGAGTTACTGTTAGGGCTGCGTCCCAACAAGGCTTGAAAAACATCCGCTTGGGAGGGCGGCGTGAAGAGGAAACGATAACCTAGGTAGTTCTTCAGGTTGTCGCCTTCCATACGGAGTTCTCCCTCGTACGGTGGAAAGAGGCTGCTGAGAACGACGAGCACAACGCCAATGAGAACAACAATCTGCTGGTGCTTGTTCATCCGATTCTCCGACGACCAAGATCACCTAACGGGCGCCCTTCCGCGTCCACCTTCACCGACTTTTTGGAGATTTGTTCGCCTCCTGGTTGTCGCGCTTAAGGATGATGTTGTGCATCTGTCCGACCGTCAGACCGATGGCAAACAGGAAGGAATCCCGCGCACCTGCGCCGAGCTGGTTGGTGGAAAGCTTTTGGCACAAGTCTTTGACCGGGCTCTCGTCAAACCCTGCCTCGTCCGGATGGTGGGCGAAGCAGTTTCTAACCTTCCTTATGAAGTGCAGATCTCTGTGCATAACATCGTCGATTATCCCGAGAGCATAGGCGACATTGCACCTCGCCGAAAATGTCGACAAAGGTCCGTAACCCTTGAACAAGCTATCAGTATGGGGATGCTCCCTCAAGAAGCGGCGAAGGAGCTTCTCAGAAAAACGCTCGGTGATGCATGCCGCGAGGATGGCCGCCGACCCATCAGGTTCATCGTGGAATTGCTTGACGATGTTGTTGTAATCAACCAAGGTATAATCTTGGGCTTCCTTCATGTCTCTAACATCTGCTTATGTGGTTCGCAGATAGACCCACTTTCTGGCCATGGTTCCAGATGATACTCCGACGGAATACGTACGGAAAGAGCTTTCAGCCGTCCCTGCGGGACTCGGCCTGACGTAACGGCCGGGGGATCCCAGTGTTTCACACTGGGCTACGTTCATGCTGTCCCTGCGGGACGCTGAGCACGTGCGGAGGCTTGCACGAGCGATCGGGCAGGGCACTGGTGGACGAGCCACCAGTGGCACCCGGCGGGCGGATGCGACGCCGCCAGCCATGCTTCACGCGGTTGTCCTGATAGGTGAGAATGTGTGCTGCGCGTGCCCTGGAAGGGTTGGCCCGGCCCCCGGCACTGCTCGAGAGCAGTGGCACACGGTCAATGCCACGGGCGCTTGGCACTGCTCGAGAGCAGAGGCACACGGTGAGACTGGTCATCGCCCCGGAGGGGCGTAGGCGCTTGGCCACGGGTGTGGCGCAGCGGAACCCGTGGACACCAGATGCACCTACCAATCATTCCGCCCTGAAAGGGCGGGGGAGACGCTTGGCCTACATGGTGCCGAGGGCGTAGAGCGAGAGTACGCCCCAGAGCATGAGGACAATTCCGATCAGGCCGGCCAGGGCTGATAGTCGCTGGCGGGATTTATCGCCGATCACAATCCCCCAGGTGATGCAGAAAGTCACGATGCCATTGCAGAAGTGGAACACCGCCGCGGTCAGGCCGATCAGATAGATCAACATCCAGGCCCAAATGGGTAGCCACATATTAGCGAAACCCGCACCGGTGAACGCGAAGAATCCGCCCTCTCCGGGGGCGTCGCTGTAGTGCATCTCGCCGAACCAATGCGCGAAGCGGAAATGCAGCAAATGCAATATCACAAACGCGATGGTGATGTAGGCGGTAATGCGTTGCAGCGTATAGCGCCAGTTATCCAGGTAAGGATACTGACCCTGGTTGGGACGGCCTTGCAGGGCGATGATCAGGCCGTATACGCCATGGAAAGCCAGGGGGATGAAGATAAAGCCGACCTCGATGACCAGCAGCCAGGGCAGGCTCTGGATGAGTTCGATATGGTGGTTGAAGTGCTCCTCGCCCAGAAAAGCCGTCGAGTTGGCCAGCAGGTGATTGATCAGAAAAGCGCCGATGGGGATGATGCCGGTCAATGAGTGCAACCGACGCAAGGTAAAATGGTGTTTGTCGAGTAACGGCTGGGCAGGAGCGTCCACTAGTATCCCTTTCTATCCTGTGCCGGCCGGTATGCGATTGCCGATACCGCCGAGCCGAAAACCGGATTATACGAACCCGCGGGTGAGCGACAAGCAGAGGGTAGTAGGTAGTTGCCTTGGGAGCAGGATATGCAGAGTGGCACAATTGGTGTGGTAGTCATCGGCACCGGGGGAATCGGCCGGTATCACCTGGAACTGTGGCGGGAGACGTCCGGCGTGGAGATCGTCGGCGTCTACGATCGGGACCGTGAAGTTGCCACCCGGGCGGCGAAGGAAACGGGCGTCAAACGCATTTATGATTCACTGGAAGAGGCCCTAAACGAACCGTGCGCCGACGCGATTGATATATGCACGCCGAACCGTTCGCACCGCGAGTTGGTCATAGCTGCCCTGGAGGCCGGTAAGCACTGTCTGTGTGAGAAGCCGCTGGCGGTGACGCCGGCGGAAATCGAACAGATGATCGCCGCGCGCGATCGTAGCGGCAAGCTCCTGATGACCGCTCAGCACATGCGTTTCGAGCAGCGTTCGGTAGCCCTCAAACGCATCATTGATCAGGGTGAGTTGGGACGGATCTATCACGCCCGCGCCTGGTGGTTACGCCGCCGACGCGCTCCCACCAGCCCGGGCTTGTTGACCCGCGCCCAGGCGGCGTACGGCCCCGGATTGGATCTGGGCGTACACATGTTGGATCTGGCGCTGCACTACATGGATTTCCCACAGCCCGTAAGCGTTTCCGGAATTGCGGTCCGCGAGTTGGCGCTACAATCCGACGTGGCTAATGAGTGGGGCGTCTATCAGCCGGAAGACTTTGAGGTAGAAGACTTTGCGGCAGCCATGATTAGATTCGAGACCGGGGCGGCATTGTCGCTGGAAGTCAGTTGGCTGCTGAATATGCGTGAGCAAGAGGACTGTCAGTTATGGCTGCACGGAACCTCGGGCGGCGCTCACTGGCCGGAGGTGGAGCTTAACGGCGTGATAGGCGGTTCGTTGTTCAACACACGAGTCATCACGTCAGACGGTGGGGATGGACATCGTAATGAATTGGCGGCTTTTCGCGACGCGATAGCCAGTGACGGGCCTTCGCCGGTACCGGCTGAGCAGAGTCTAGCGGTGGCCCGCATCCTGGAGGGTCTGTATGTTTCCGCTGAAGCTGGAAGCGAAATCAGGATCTGATTAGCACGTATTTTTACGTCCCATAACCACCCGAAAACTCAAATAATAGCCATCTGAAGCTGATCGGGCCTTATTTGTTCGCGCGCAAACTATTTGTCTGTCAATTGTTGCCGCTTGTGCGGTTGATAGATCGGCACTGAGGACTATAATCACGGGAGTTTTACACTTTTTAAGAAATCCTCAGGCGAATCGGCGTAACCTACCGATAGTTTGAGTACGAACTATTAGTGTTGGATATATGTCGACTGACCCACTTAATATGAATCGTCAGACCTCACTTGAAGAAGGCATCTCCGCCGCACTACGTAACATAGTGCGGGCGGTTGATCTGCAATCACGATTGCTCGTTGTGGAGCATGGCCTGACCGCACCGCAGATCTCGATTCTCAGGGCGGCGTTCCAATTGGGGCGTGCGACGACCGGCGAACTGGCCCGCGCCGCACGACTCAGTCAGCCAACCGTCACTGGCATTCTCGACCGACTGGAGCGCAAGACTCTGGTTACCCGCTGTCGACACGATCGTGACCGACGAAACATCATCGTCACGGTTACGGCGCTAGGCGCCGCCGCCTTGCACGCGGTACCGTCACCCCTGCACGAACGCTTCCGGCGTGAGCTGGTCAAGCTGGAGAACTGGGAACAGACGATGATCCTGGCCACCTTACAGCGGGTGGCGCGGATGATGGATGGGGGACCCGCGGAAGAAAGTATGTGTCCGGCGACCGAGCCGGACGCCCTTTGTCTACCCACCGAGCAGGAAGCTCTGGTGGCCGGCAATCCAGTATGAGAGGAGAAATTCCGTGTCCGGCAAAAAGCGCATCATGATGATCTCGACGCACGGGTATGTGGCGGCCGAACCGGAGTTCGGCAAACCGGATACGGGCGGACAGGTCGTATATGTCCTGGAATTGAGCAAGTGCCTGGGGCGAATGGGTTACCAGGTTGATGTACTCACACGGCGCTTTGAAGATCAGCCCGCTGTCGAGGAGATTGACGAAAACACGCGGGTGCTGCGTTTTCCCTGTGGCGGCAGCGAATTCATCCCCAAGGAGACCCTCCACGAGCAGCTTCCGGAATGGGTAGATAATGTGCGAAATTACGTTCGGGCCGAAGACCTGAGCTATGAGTTCATCATCAGCCATTACTGGGATGCCGGCCTGGCGGGCCAGGCGTTGGCCGAGCGCATGGGCGTCACGCACGTACACACGCCGCACTCAATCGGCTCCTGGAAGCGCGACAACATGGATGGCGATCCCGCGGAGCTGGAGCGTAAGTACAATTTCCGCGAGCGGATTCGTCATGAGCGGATCGTCTATCAGAAGTGTGACGCGCTGATCGCGACGACTCCCGCGCAGCGTGACATCCTGATGGCGGGAGAATACGCGGTCCCGCGTGACAAGATTCACGTCATTCCGCCGGGCTATGACGACGCGCGTTTCTTCCCGGTGTCTTCTGCCTCGCGGCTGGCCCTCAAGCGGCAACACGGTTTCCAGGGGCAACTGGTGTTGGCACTCGGTCGGATGGCACACAACAAGGGTTACGATCTGCTGATACAGTCGATGGCGGTGGCGTGCCAGCGTGTCCCGGATACGCGTCTGTTGCTGGCAGTGGGCTCGACTCAACCCACGGATCGAGAAAGCGAACAGATCGCCGAGTTGCGCGACGTGGCTCGGAAAGCCGGCATCGCCGACCGCGTTATCTTCGGCGATTACATCAGTGACGAGGAATTGCCGGATTACTACCGACTGGCGGATGTTTTTGCCCTGTCCAGCCGTTACGAACCCTTCGGAATGACGGCCGTGGAAGCCATGGCTTGTGGGACGCCGACGGTTGTGACCACCGAGGGCGGCTTGTGGGAACAGGTGACCTGGGGCCTGGAAGCGCTGTACGCCAATCCGTTCGATCCAGAAGCTTATGGACACGCGATCTGCGTGGTTCTGCAACATGAACGGGTTGCCGAGCAACTCTCGCGGAATGGTTCCCAGAAGGCGCGCGCCAGCTTCACCTGGATGGGCATCGCGCGGCAGTTATTGAGCAAGTTGCATGGCCTGCGACCCCGGGCGGTCTTGAAGAAGGTCGCCACCATCGGCCAGTCAAATGCTCCCACCCCGTGGGTTGAGGAGTTCTGCACGACCTCAACGTAGGTTGACCAAGTACCGGCGATAAACTTCGCCGAGCTGATATTCCCGCCAATGATGGGCGTGGGCGGGACAAGCGGCCGGGTAACAAGCCCGGCCGCCGTTTCTTAGTGCGACGGCGCGCGGCCATGGTCCGGTCGGCGGGCCTTGATGTGAGCCAGGAACGGCTTGCCGAAGTCCTTGAGCTTCTTCTGCCCGACGCCGTGGACTTGCAGGAACTCGGCTGAGGTGTTTGGACAACGGCGGGCCATATCGCGCAAGGCGGCGTTGCTGAAGATGACGTAGGCCGGCACGCCGCGCTCGGTGGCGATTTCATGCCGCAGGGCGCGGAGGCTCTCGAACAACTGCTTATTCACTCCGTCCCATGACTCGCGCTCGAAGCTGGTCTTCGCAACGGGCTGGGATCTGGGCCGGACGAGCCGCACGCCGCGCGTACCCTTAAGCACTTCCCGCGACGCCGCATTGACCTTGAGAATCGGACGATCGCCCGGCGTGCGGTCCAGCACGCCCTGCTCGACGAGTTGGAAGACCATGTTCGTCAGGGCCTTGCGGTCCATGTCCTTCAGGAGGCCGAACGTGCTGAGCTGATCGTGCCCCATCTGGCGAATAAGTCGATCGTTGGCGCCGGCCAGGACCTTGACGACGTGGGTGACGCCGAAGCGTTGGTCGACGCGCATGACGCAGGAGATGATCTTCTGGGCGATAACGGTCGCCTCGGGATCAGTCTCGACTTCATCCAGACAGGTCTCGCAGGCTCCGCAGTTGTCGCCATCGTACGGCTGGCCGAAGTACTCGGAAAGGTACTTGTGTCGGCAGATCGGGGCGGCACAGTAGCCGCGCATGTGCTCGAGCAATTCGACCGCGGCCGCGAGGGCTTCGGCGGGTGTGTCGGCCTCGTCGGCGCTCTTCTGCATGAGCCACTGCCATTTTAGGGCGTCGCTCGGCGAGTAGAGCAAAACGCACTCGGCGGGCAGGCCGTCGCGTCCGGCCCGGCCGGTTTCCTGCTGGTAGTGCTCGATTGATTTGGGCATGGCGGCATGGATGACGCAGCGGACGTCGCTGCGGTCGATACCCATGCCGAAGGCGACCGTGGCTACCACCACGTCCAGCCGCTCCCGGGTGAAGGCCTCCTGCGTCAGACGGCGCCGCTCGGCGGGCAGGCCAGCGTGGTAGCAGCCGGCGCGGAAGCCGGCGGTCTGGAGCCGCGTCGTCAGGGCCTCGGTGTCCTTGCGGCTGATGCAGTAGATGATGACCGCCTCGCCGCGGTGGCGCTGCAGGACTTCGAGTATCTGCCCGTCCGCATCGACGCGTGGGACGACGCGGTACGCCAGGTTGGGGCGGTCGAACGTGCCGACCAGGACAGTCGAATCTGCCAGCCCGAGTTCGTTGACGATATCGTCGCGCACGCGCTGGGTGGCGGTGGCGGTGTATGCGTGCACGCCGGCTTTGGGAAACCGCTTTTTCAGAATCGCGAGCTGCCGATATTCCTTGCGAAAATCGTGCCCCCAGTGGCTGATGCAGTGGGCTTCATCAATGGCGAAAGAACGCACCGGCAGCCGGTCGAGCAGATCGAAGAAACCTGACGAGAGTAACCGCTCGGGGGCCACGAAAACCAGGCGGTACTGCCCGTCTTGGATCTCCTGTTCCAGCTCGCGGATGGTGTTGCGTGGCAAGCCGCTGTGTAGCGCCACGGCTGGGACGCCACATGCGCTCAGCCCGTCGACCTGGTCCTTCATCAACGAGATCAGCGGCGAGACGACCACGTCGGTGCCACCGGCCAGTAGGGAGGGTACCTGGTAGCACAGCGACTTGCCGCCGCCGGTCGGCAGAACCACCAGTGAATCGCGTTGTTCGAGACCGGCGCGGATGGCGGCTTCCTGCAGCGGGCGCAGTTGATCGTAGCCCCAATATTGGCGCACGGTGTCAAGGATGCCGGTCAGCGACCAAAGTTCTGGTATGCGCGCGGTGGTCATTTGCATTAGAGTATCACCTGCCGTCATTGTCGGCCAATGTTCGTCGACGATCTCAATCGGGAGCAAGGTTATGCGTATCTACCGCTTCGGGGAATTCGGCATTGAGCACCTGGTCGTGGAATCCAGCGCGCCGCCCGCGCCGCGTGATGGTGAGGTGGTAATCGATCTCAAGGCCCTGAGTCTGAACTACCGCGACCTGATGGTGGTCAAGGGTTGGTATAATCCGAAGTTACGCCTGCCCGCCACGCCCATTAGCGATGGAGCGGGAATAGTGTCGGCGGTAGGCGCGGGTGTCACGCGCGTCAAAGTGGGGGACCCGGTGGTCTCGCACTTTATCTCGGGCTGGATCGATGGTCCGGTGCGGGCGGATTATGCGCGCACCACATTGGGAACGCCGGGCCGGGGATTGGCTGCCGAGAAGGTAGCCTTGCCGGCGGAGGCTGTCGTACCGATTCCCGCCGGTTATGACTTCGCCCAAGCCGCGACATTACCGATCGCGGCGCTGACGGCCTGGAGTTGTCTGCGCACCGTCACCCACATCGGCCCTGGTGACCTGGTGCTGACGCTCGGCACCGGCGGCGTTTCCATATTCGCGTTGCAAATGGCCAAGCGAATGGGAGCCACGGTGATTATCACCAGCAGCAGTGACGAGAAGCTTGGCCGAGCCAGCGAGCTGGGCGCCGATCATCTCATCAATTATCGCGCTCAGCCCGAGTGGGATCAGGCCGTACTCGAGATCACGGAAGGCATGGGCGTCGATTTGACCGTCGAGACCGCCGGCGGCGGCACACTCAACCAATCACTGCAAGCCACGCGCGCCGGCGGTACTATCGCGCTGCTGGGGGCACTGACCGGCCTGGAGGCCAAAATAAACGCCGGCCTGATTCTCATGAAGCGACTGCGCCTGGCGGGTATCTTCGTGGACTGCCGGCTGGCCTTCGAGGCCATGAACCGGTTCCTGGAAGAGCACCGGATCGCGCCGGTGATCGACCGTCGATATCCCTTCGAAGAGTTGCCAGAGGCCTTCAAGCTGATGGAAGCCGGCGGTCACTTTGGGAAGATAGTAGTTGATATATAGCAGCGAGTAGCGAGTGGCGAGTAGCGAGTTGGGTGACGGCGTACACAACGAATCGCCTAAGGAGCACGGGCGGGCGCGGGGGCGTGGCGCTGATGTGGCACTCGTTGTCGTGCTGGGCATTGCGGCTGCCATCGGCTCTTACTGGGGTTCAGTTGGCCTGGATGAATTGCTCGTTTTGGGCACGAATGCGGATGTGTGGTTTGAGGCGGACTGTCCGCGTGTTTTTGAGAACCTTACCGATCCTCTCAGCGTCCAGTCACGCGCCGCCGTACATCCGCTGTCAACACTCTGCCTGTATCCGCCGACCTGGCTGTTGCGTCAGGTATGTGGTTTTGAGCCCATCGTCGCACTGCGCTGCCTGCGCTCACTGATCGTCACCGCATGTGTAGTCGCTTTTTATGTTTTGCTGCGCATCCTGGGATTGCGGCGGATCGATAGTCTGCTCGCTACGATCCTGGTGGGCGTCAGTGCAGCGGGCATGTTCTGGTTTGTGGTTCCGGAGACTTATCCGCCGGGCTTGTTGACCATCCTGCTGGCGATTGGATTAACCGCGTTTAGCCAAAGTCGTCGGGTGGGACCTGTTTGGGATGTGTTGGTTAATCTGGCGACCCTGAGCTTCACCATCACCAACTGGATGGCGGGACTGGCCGCCACATTGGTTTGTCGACCTTGGCGTCGCGCCTTGGTACTGCTGTTGATCGCGAGTTGTCTGCTGCTGGCCCTGATGGCGGTCCAGCACGAGTTTTTCCCCTCCGCCGCGCGCTGGCCAGTATCTTCGGAAGAGACGACATATCTGCTGCATGCGGATGCTGGCGGGCCGAGTCGGGCGGCGTTGTCTTTCCTGTCACATTCCATGGTCATGCCCGCCATTGAAACCGTGCCGCGCTATGGCCGGGAGGTCTTAAGTGTACAGCATGCGTGGCCGGGATCGAGCGGGGCCTGGGGTATCGCCGCCGTACTACTCTGGGCAGTATTGCTCGTGGTGGGGATTTACGGCTGTTGCACGTCTGGTCGGTACAGTCGCGTCCGGTTGGTGCTGGGCCTGACAATCGCCGGGCAGTTGGTGCTGCATATGTTTTATGGCCTGGAAACATTTTTATACTGCGGTCATTTTGCGCCGCTGCTGGTGCTGCTGGTCGCGTTTGGGCTGCTTTCGCCGGCATGCCGGGTTGTGCGGATATTGATGGTGGCTTTAATCGTCTGTGCGGCGGTAAACAATGCGGGCCAGTTCGCGAAAGCCAGGCGACACGTCATCGAGCATAACCGCAGTGCGATTGCACCAGTTGTGATGCCGGTCGGGGCGGATGCGGGTACCATGGCGGCATGAGTAGAGACCAGGCGCATTGTACGGTTCTCGGGATCGAGACTTCCTGTGATGAAACGTCCGCCGCCATTGTTATTGATGGCCGCGAGGTGCGTTCGAACGTGGTCAGTTCACAGGTAGACGTGCACGCCCAATATGGCGGCATCGTGCCGGAATTAGCCTCGCGGGCACATATCGAGCAGATTCGCCCGATTATCGAGCAGGCGCTGACAAAGGCCAATGTCACCTACCAGGATCTGGACGCGATCGCGGTCACCGCCGGCCCCGGCTTGATCGGCTCACTGCTGATTGGCGTGACGGCGGCCAAGACACTCTGCCTGGCGCTTGATGTGCCGCTGGTTTCCGTCGACCACATCGAGGCGCATGCGACGAGCGCCGCCTTGATGACCGATACCCCGCCCTGGCCGGCGGTCGCGCTGGTCGTGAGTGGCGGACATACCTCCTTATACCTGGTGCGCGATTTCGGCGAGATCGAACTGCTCGGGCAGACAGTTGATGACGCCGCCGGCGAAGCCTTTGATAAGGTGGCGGCGATTCTGGAATTGGGGTACCCCGGCGGACCAGTCATCGATCGAATAGCGCGCGATGGCAATCCGGCGGCGATCAAATTTCCCCGGCCGTGGATACGTGAGCCACATGCCAACTTCTCATTCAGCGGGCTGAAAACCGCCGTCCTGTATCGCGTATATGGTAAAGGACGCAAGTATGGCTCGGCGAAACACCTCGGCCCAGCCGAACTCGCTGACGTCGCCGCCAGCTTTCAAGCGGCATTGGTGGATATACTGGTAGCCAAGACGATCGCCGCCAGCCGGCAGGCCGGCGTGCAAAACGTGGTGGTTGGTGGGGGGGTAGCGGCCAATTCCGCCTTACGGGCCGAATTGCGGCAAGCCTGTGAGCAGGCCGGTTTGCAACTGTACTTAACGCTGACCGAGTACTGCACCGACAACGCCGCCATGGTCGCGGCTGTCGGCTGTCGGCGTCTGCAAGCCGGACAAACCAGCGACCTGTGGCTCGAACCCCGCGCCGGGCTATTACGTCCGAAAAAGACATAATCTCTCCCGGTACCTGGAGGCTTCCTTCCTCAACCAATCCTCGATCCTCACGTTATGATACCGTCATGTCAGATAAGATCATCCGCCCCAACATCGGCCAGAACGTCTACATCGCCCCGACCGCTTACGTCGGCGGCGAGGTCACCATCGGCGACGACTGCACCATCATGCACCACGTCACCATTCGCGGCGACGTGTCGGCCATCACCATCGGTCGCGAAGTCAACGTGCAGGACGGGACCGTGATCCACACCGAGACCGGCGTGCCGCTGGATATCGGCGACCAGGTCGTCATAGGTCACCGGGCGGTGGTGCACTGCCGCCGGGTGGGGCCGCGAACGCTGGTCGGCATCGGCTCGATCATTCTCGACGAGGTTGAAATCGGGCGCGAATGTGTGGTGGCCGCCGGCGCGGTCGTTCCGCCGCGGATGGTCGTTCCCGACCGCAAGCTGGTGGTCGGAGTACCCGCCCGCGTGGTCCGCGACGTCACCGACGCCGACCAGCGCTATGTCGATCGTGCTCTGCGCAATTACGCTCGTCTAGGCCGCGATCACGCCGCCGGCCGCTACCCGAACCACGACGACGCCTGACGATCCGCGTGCTACTCGTTCGGCGGTGCGCTACTGTCGCCGACCAGCCCGCGCCTCCGGTCGATCGCGCCAGTCACGAACTTGAACACCAGCAGCGCGAAAAACGCCGCAAAGCCGATGCCGGCGAAAATGTACCAAATGAAATGCGCGTTGCGGTACTCATCCGGCAGCGGACCCAACTCGGCGCGCGGGCGTTCTTCAGGCGCGTAGACAACCACGTCACGCCGGGAACGTTCGCGGCCAGCTTTGCGGGCCTCACCGTGTGATTCAAGGTGTTCTTCCTCGACGGTGTACTCTGTGCCCTGCCAGCTAATCTGCCATTTGTGTTCCGGATCGACCTTCCAATCCGGCGCGTCGTCGCGGTGGACGACCGCACTCGCGGGGATTTCGATCTGGTGAGCGCCGAACACCGCACGTATTGCCTCGGGAACCTGCGCCTCGGCACCTTCCTCGATAGTCTCGAAAGCAGCGCGCCCGTCAGCGCCAAGTGTGAAGCGGTAGTAAGGATCGGTGGCTTGCCGCCACGCCTGGCGTGTGGAATCGTCCAGACCCTTTCGTGGATCGGGGCAGTAGGCGTTTAAGAGGTAGCCGACGAGAATGAACCCGAGCAGCCACGCGAAGAAGGTCGTCAGATGCTGATAGCCGAGGTAGAGACCGACCTCGCCCTTGGGAGCCTGTTTCGAGGCGTATTCAAGGAACTTCGGCGAGAGGAAACACTCCGCGAATCCCTGGAGTCCAATCCCGATCATCAGCATGAAGATCAGCGGGTGTACGGACACCGGGCCAAGTGCAATGCTAGCGCCCCACATCTGCTCCATGGCTGGAGCAACCGCGATGCAAAGCATCGTGAAGGGGATGATGAACAGGCCGACGCCGATCGCGCTTTCCGGTCTGAACTTCCGCACCAGGTGCGTGATCGGCACAACGCAGAGCACGACGACCAGGGGATTGATGTTCGCGATCCACTCGGGCTTGTATCCCTTGCCGAGCACGCGCTCCACATACGTGGGCACACCCGCGTATAGCTGCCCTTGAATTGCCCAGAAGCCGGCGACGATGAGGATCAGGGCCAGGAACCGAAAGTGGAAGACGACCTTAATGAGCCCCCGCAGAGCCTCGCCCACCGTTTTGCCGACGCCTTCCGTATCCACGTTCTTGTAGAAGACGCCGACCAGGATGAGCGCTGCGAAGGACATGCCGGCCGCGTAGTAGTTGATGTATTGGAGACCCAACTGCTCATTCAGCACGCCCGCCAGAGCCTTGCCCGAGAACGCGCCGATGTTCACCACCATGTAAAAAATCGACATTGCCCGGGCGCGGTTGATGCTGTCGCTGCACTTGGCCACGGTCCCCGAGATTACCGGCTTGATGATCGCGCCGCCGAACATGATTACGGTGAGCGCCGCCAGGGCGGTCGCCTTGAGCTGGAACGCCCCCAACAGGCCGTAGCCGGCGGTCAGCAAGGCGAACGCGATCATCAGCGCCCGCTTGAAGCCGATCTTGTCGGCCATGATCCCCATGAACGTGGGCAGGAAGTACAGGATTGACGCGAAACCCCCCGTGATCCAGCCCGTCTGCACGTCGGTGAAGCCGATGTCCTGGTTCAGGTAGCGTACCAGCGTGATGAACATGCCGTAGAACGCCGCCCGTTCGCACAGCTCGGCCCCGTTGGCGTACCAGAAGGTGCGCGGAAAACGCCAGCTTAGCTTCTCGGATAGTTCCAGCGGTTTATCTGCCATGCGCCTGCTACTCCTCACTTCCCCAGCGGCTACATAGGTAGTTTCGGCGGATGGTAACCGCTACCGCGACTGGCGCCCAACCGGATGGTTGCTTTGCCCGCCTACCCGGCTAGGATTGCGTCAGATGGTGACGATCCCGGCGGCGAAAAATGAACTACCTGGCACACTTTGTCTACAACCACCAGATCCGCGAACTCACGCCGCAGCCTTATTTCGTCCTGGGGGTAGCCCTGCCGGATCTGTGGACCTGGTTCTCGCGCCGGCGGCGTATACGTTGGAAAGCCGTACGGGCCGCCGCCAAACTCGATCCAATTGACACCCAGCTACAAGCGGGCCTGCTCAACCACGTCGAGGCCGATCGCCGCTTCCATACCCTGCCATCCTTCCTACATTGGCTGCGCGAGTTGAAAGACCACGCCGGCGACACGGAACAGCCCCTGGTGCTGGATTTCCTGGCTCACCTGGTTATCGAATTGACGCTAGATCATCACCTGGTGCGTTCACAGCCACATCTGCCGGAGCAGTTCTATACCACTCTGGAAGCTTGTGACCTGGCGGACGCCGAACAGCGAATCAGTACCCTGGCCCAGGTTGACGCCACCGGCTTACAGCAGGTGGCGCAGGGCTTTCTGTCCCGCCGTTTCCTGCATCGCTACAGCGAACGTCAGGGTCTGCTGACAGTCATAAAGCGCGTGCTGGATTTGACCACCATCCCCGCCTGTCCTCCCGTGCAACTAATCAATGCGTTACTCGATCATGCCGCCGAGATCGTCTCACCCGCGGCAGTCTGGGCGGACTTCACCGAGGGAGAGTGATAATCAGGATTCAGTCACCGTCCGTGTAGATTATTCGCTGGCCGCTTCCTTGAGTATGCCCTCAATCACCCGGCGGCCCATCTCGGGGCCCTGGAAGCGCCAGCGCATGACCAGCTTATTGTTGATGTATATCAGTGGTATGGCTCGTAAGCTCAACTGCTTGGCCGTCGCGCAGTCGTCCTGGATCGCCGCCAGAATGTCAGCCTCCCGCATGGTGGTCAGCAGCACCTCGGGATCCAGGCCCATATTCGTCACGGCGTCTCGCAGGGCTTCGTCAGTAAACGAATCCTGATGCGTCATCAACCATTCATGCATCCGCCAATATCCGTCGCTACCCGCCAGGCGGCCGGCCGCTTCAGCCGCTCGCGCGGCCCAACAGGCCTGCTGATGACGCGTGTCAACGCCCAGCTTGTCGTTGCATTCCTTGTTGAAGGGATAATGCCGGAAGGTATAGCGCACGTCATCCCGACCCTGCATCCACTCGCGAATGATGCCATCCGCCTCGGCCGTCGTCTTCTCCTGGTAATCTCCCCACACGGCGATATTGACGCGGGCCTCATCCGGTCCCCGCGCCCACGGCCACCGATCGGGCGGCATCCGCCGCACTGGTTGTTCGCGCCAATCGCCAATCAATTTGTCGAGCGCCAGGGATGGACGATCATTAGCATGTGTTTGCGGCTCGGGATTCTGCGCCAACACCGCCTCGACCGCCCGGACCACCGCGTTGGGCGCGTACCAACTGCGCATCTCCACGCCGTTGATGAAGATCATGGGAGTCTGGAACAAGCCGAGCAGTTGACCCTCCTCGATGTCAGCCAGAACCGGCGGTAGTGTTAGCTCATTATTGGCCAGGAGTTGGACGAAGCCGGTCGGATCGTAGCCCATCGAGCGGATACCATCCTCGATCTCCTGGGTGGATTGGAAGAGGCCCTTATGATCGAAGAGCCAGTTGTGCATTTTGTGGAAGCCTTCGTCACCCCACATGATGCCGGCGGCCTCGGCGGCGCGCGCGGCCCAGCACGCATTCGGATGCAGGTCACGGTTCACCCGCTTGTTGCAGGCTTTGCAGAACGGGTAATGCTTGACATACAAGGACACATTGTCGTGTCGCTTCAGCACCGATCGGATCTCGTTTTCGATGCGATAGCAATCCTTGCATTGGTAGTCGGTCAGGATCACGATGCGCACGGCGGCTTTCTCCGGACCGTACAGATAACGGCCCCGGAAACCCTGCTTGAAGGGGTAATCATCTTCCGCTGAAGACTCAGCGACGGCCGGCTGGGTCGCCGCCGGGCTTGTCGTGGTCGCGGCCTGATCATCGCCGTTGGTCGTGGAGGCTGCCGCGGTGGCCTGCTCGGTGGCCGCGATCATCCTGGTGATGTCTTCACCGAGTTCCCGCTCACCGCGTTCGTTGAGCGCCTGTTGCGTCCGCCATTCGATTGCCCCGAGTATCGCCGTGGAGAGAATAAACACACCGCAAAGTGCCGCGAGTGGGCGCACGGATACTTGCGGCGCGGGTTTACGCGTGCTTTCAACCACAATCCAGAAGGCCAGGTTGGCTATGTGCACACCCACGCAATAGGGGCACAGGTGCTTTTCGACGATCATCACGATAGTAAAAACAATTGAGCCCAGCAGACCCACTCTCACCAGGTAGCGAAACAAGGTAGGCACACCACGGCGCGAACTAAGCCACGCCACCAGGATCCCCAGGAAATAGGCCGTACCCAGGTGTGATACCGGCAGATTGAGATATGGGATTTTGCCCCAGGCACTTTCGGCGAGTTCCTCACAGTCGCTGCCAGGTCCACAACCAGGGAAATTGATCCCCTTCACGTGCTTCAGCACCAGCACGAAGGACATCGCGAGGGCGACTAACAAGAAGACCGCCCCCAGGATCATCCAGGCCGGCGCGCTGTTGGGAGCCGGGGTTTCCGCTTTCGGGACCTTTTTCTGCTTTTTCTTTCGTTTCCCACTCTTCATGTTCTGTCTCATACAGGCAGACTCAATCGCCGGCGACCACGTTGGGTGACAGCATGAATTTGCCCGTTCCCCGGACAATTCAGATAACATTTGTGGCATTTATCTCGGCGTTTGATCCGCGTAATTCTCCGTCCGACCAGGTTTGGTCTTGTTGTTGATAGTCTAGTCAACGATCCACGACTTACAAACCCGGAATAATACCCTTGTAACACAGTCTGGAGTGCCCCAGAATTTCCGTTTTGCAGAGATATACTGGGAAGAACGATGTCGTCATCCTCGCCTCAGGAATCATCGGCAGAGCCGTCCGAGCAATCGAAACCGGCTTTGGAACCGCGAGCAGCGGGTCATATCGCCTGTTTTGGCTGCCGCAGCCGCACGGAAGGCGGCCTGGGAGTGAAATACCAAGTGGCAGGTGATGGGGCGGTCGTTGGCGATTTTGACTGTGATCCAACCTATCAGAGTTATCCGGACCGGCTGCATGGCGGTATTGTGGCCGTCCTGCTGGACGAGGCCATGGCTCATTGTCTCCTGCAGCGCGGAGTTATCGGCATCACTGGTCGGCTGAACATCGGCTTTCGAGAGCCGATCATCGTCGGCACACCCCTCCAGGTGCGGGCAAAAATCATATCTGAAGCACCTGATGTCTATCGCGTCCAGGGGGAAATCTGGCAGGACGACCGCCTCCGGGCGCGCGCCGAAGGAAAGTTTACGCCGCGTGACGATCAGGATTGAAGCTCAGTTGGCGGGTGGTGACAGGGCGTGATGTATGTCATCAACCAGTTGGTCGATCTTGAAGGGCTTGAAGAGCACGCCCGCGAGTCCCTCCCGGCTGGCGCGCACGATGGAATGATCTGGATCGTAGCCGAATCCGGTAATCAGGATCACCGGGCAGTGGATGTTGGATTGTTTGACGGCGGCGAAGACTTCATAGCCGTTCTTGTACGGCATCTTGATATCCGAAATCACCAGATCGAAGTGCTGCGCGCGGATCATGGAGACGGCTTCCTGGCCGTCGCGCGCCATGACTATCAAGGCGCCAGTCTTTCCCAGCACCTCGGCCACGGTTTCGCGAATGATCTCTTCATCGTCAGCCACCAGAATGCGCTTGCCAGCCAAAAGCGGATCGCAGGTGTTGGTTTCCGGCACCAGCCCGCGCACGCCCTGTGTCCGGGTCATGGCCTGGATATTCTGCTTGACGCGATCGACATCGGTGATGATGTTGTGTAGTCGATGGCACAGGTCAGTATCTTCCGCGTAGTCGTTTATCGTGCGTGTGGCTTCCGCGACGATGTCGTTCAACGGCACGCCGGCTCCGGACACCACATCAGTGGCGATCTGCCCGGTGGCGGTCGAGCGCTCGACCACCAGCAATTGCAGAATATTCAGCGCGATGGCCATGTAGCGCCCGAATATCTCGGCAAACTGGCGGTCATCCTCGGTAAAAGCCGCTACCTGGTGTGACTCGACATTAAAGACTCCCACGACCTGGTCGTGCAACCGCAAGGGCACCGTCAGTGAGGAGCCGGCCCGTTCCAAACCAGGCAGATAACGCGGATCCCGGCTGACGTCCGGGCAAATGTATGAGCGTCCGGTGGCGGCGACGTAGCCACTGATACCATTGCCCTCCGGGGTTGCGTAGATGTCGATGGACTTGATTTCCTCCGGCAGGCCGGTGGCAATGATAATCTGCAACTTGTTGGTTTGCTGATCCAGCACACACACCACGAAATGATCGAAATGCAACAAATCATGCGCGAAGCGGATAATATTTTCTTCCAGCAACTCCAGCCGTTCATAAACATCAAGTTGCGCCACGGCATCCGCGTCCAGACGCATTAACTGCCGACCAGCGGCGTCGATGGTGTTGATCTTCTCCTGCAAACGCGCGGCGCTGGTGGTATCCAGGGCCAAGCCGACTACCTCGTTGATCTGACCGGCGGAGCTGAGCAGTGGCGAGACCGTTAAATCAAAAACATAATCCTGCTCGACACTTATGATGCGTCGGCGGGCCTGTACCGCCTCCGGGCGTGAGCGGCTGGTGACAAGCTCCTGGCACAATTCAGTGCAGTTCCGCTGAACTGTCTCTCTCACGACCTGAGGATATGATTGCAAGCAGGAATTCGCCCAGACCAACTCCCCCTGGTGGTTGACGATACAAATGCATTGCCCCAGCCGGTCCAGGATCAACTCGGCCCGTTGACGGGCCTCGGCCCGGGCCAGAGGAAAAAGATCCGTCGGGGCGCCCAGGACGATATCGAACAAGCGTGCCCGCAGGGCTGCCAGAGCCTCATCGATGCTGTCAGCGATCCGGACCTCGCCCTGCTGCTCCAACGCTGCTTGCAGACCACTCCCGTGGAGCGCCTTGGCCAGCGCCAGTATCTGTAAGGGTTTGTTCGGGGCCGTTTCGGCCGACATGTAATCTCTTACCCTGCGTCCACCATTTTTCAGGGACGCCGGCTCACACCCCCTGTGCCGCGTTCGTCCAGTACAACTCCGATTACATGCCGAGACTAACACTGGTGTCAAGCTCCAAAATAAGATGTCCGCCCTGGCCAGCGGATCCCACCCAGTTCAGCACCCTGGTACGCTTGACGAACTGCTGCGCGGCCGGCTACATTCAACCACCCGGCTGTCTGACCGAGGCACTGTCAAAGACTTATGGCCAGGCGGCACCGAAGCGGTCGGATCTGGCGAGCCGAGCTATGGCGCAAGTTCGGGCGTACGCGTGAAGACGCAGCAAAAGCATGATTCCGGTAACAGACGAGGATCTTCTTCGCCCGTTGTGCTCCGCTATGCGGGCATGGGTGTGGAACTGGCCGCCGCCCTGATTGGGTTGACACTCGTTGGCTGGTGGATCGACCACCGTTACGGAACCGCCCCCGTGGGGGTAACGGTGGGTGCCATACTCGGCATCGTCGGCGGTTTTTATAACTTCATTCGCCAGGCCCTGCGGCTGATGAGAGAATCCGAAGCCGCCCGCAAGAATAAGCCAGCCGCGCGAGACAATAATGCGCCTGATACCAAATAATTCGCGAACCGTGACGGCCATGCTCCGGATCGTGCTGATGGCCGGTGTCGCCGCCATCCTGCTGCTGGCCATCGGCTATTGGCCAACCAGGATCCTGGCGGGCAGCGCGGGGCTTATGGGCATGTTGGCAGGCGTCGCGGTCGCCCTGGTCGGAGCCTGGGCCGGCTCACTACCCACACTGCTATATATCTCCAGACCGGCCCGTGAACATCCGATTGGTATACTTATCGGCCTGGGGGTACGCTTCGGCGTCACCATGGGACTGGCGCTGGCAGTCTGGTTGTGCCACGTAGTCCCCGAAAAGCCGTTGCTGTTGTGGGTCGGGATTGCGCAGTGTGTAATCCTGGGAGTTGATGTGACCGGCCTCGTGATCCTGCTGAAAAAGGCCGCGAAGGAGGTTTCATGAGCGTGGGACTCCTGGCATCCAGTAATCCCCTGAATCACGTGGTGCAGCACCCTATCCTGGAACCGGGCGGCTTCACGCTGCTGAGCAACCACATCATCATGCAGCTCATCGCGGCCGTGATATTGATCATCTTTCTACCGCGCTTTGTCCGCCTACGGGCTGGAAACGATGAAGTCGGGCGCCTGGTGCCCAAAGGCTGGGGCAATGCGCTCGAGGGTCTCTGTGATGCCCTGCGCACGCATGTTGCCCGCCCGGCGCTGGGTGAACACACCGATCGCTTCATCCCCTATATCTGGTCCGCTTTCTTCTTCATCCTGACCTGCAACGTACTTGGCATGATCCCACTGGGTAGCTGGACGCCGTTCCTCGGGGGAGGTCATGTGCTAGGGGGCACCTCGACCGGCAACATCTGGGTTACCGCCACGCTGGCGGTCTGTACTTTGTTCATGATTGTCTATAACGGCCTGCACATTCACGGTATGAAGTTCGTCAGTCACTTTTTCATGGGCCCGCCGGGACTGAATGTGTTCATCGCCTTTCTGGAAGTCGTCGGCCTGGTAGCCAAGACATTCGCGCTAGCCGTACGTCTGTTCGCCAATATGGTTGCCGGCCACGTCATGCTGGCGGTGATCATTGGATTCGTTAGCGCGGCGGCCGCGGCCTCTGGCACCTGGGCCGCCGTGGGTGTCTCGATCCCGGTCATCATCGGTGCCGTCGCGTTGAATTTCCTGGAATTATTCGTGGCCTTCCTGCAGGCCTTTATCTTTACTTTCCTGAGTGCCATGTTCATTGGCCAGGCGGTTAGCATCCACCACGATCATGACACGGAAGAACATCCGGCCGTGGAGGCCGTTGGTCATTAGAGTGCCTGATAGAGCCACGCGCGGGTGGCTCGGAGTGCTGACTGACAAAGAGAGTTCGATTGCCATGCCCGGTAAGTGGGGTAACGGGCCGCAAGGCTGGAATATGCGATGGCGAATATCGAAAAAATGTCATCCGACCCCACCGGACGACGCTAGCGGAAAGGATTTCTGTCATGCGAAGAGTACGCTCAATTGTCGCACTTTCGCTCATTCTGACCGGTTTGGGTCTGATGGGCGCTGACCTGGCATTTGCTCAGGATCCCGAGCACGCCGCGGGCGAGACAAAGGACGCCGTCAAGGATACGGCCTTAATCGGCAATGAGGGTCTGGCCGGTATCGGTCGCGGTGTTGGCGCTGGCCTGGTAGTCATGGGCGGTGCCGCCGGCATCGGCCGAGTCGGTGGTAGCGCGGTGGAGTCGATGGCCCGGCAGCCCGAGGCCGCCGGCACGATTAACACCGCCATGCTGATCACCGCCGCGATGATCGAGGGTGCCACGTTGTTCGGCGTCCTGGTCTGCCTGCTGACGTAGCTGGTTTGGTTAACGCTGTCGGTCGGGCTGTCTGAGCCGGTAATGTAGCCAACAAGGAGGATCTCCTTGGTCATCCAGATATTCACCAGAGCAGTACTGGCAGCCATACTGCTGATAGCTGTCGCGCCCGCGCTGGCGGCCGGGGAAGATGCCGAACCCAGCATTTTCGCCGGCAGTCTCGGAAACGCGCTGGTCACGTTCATCATTTTCATGCTGGTGATCCTGATCCTGGGCCGATTCGCCTGGAAACCCCTGTTACGCGTGCTGCACGATCGCGAGCAGGCTATCCGCGATTCGCTCGAATCCGCCAAGCACGAGCGCGAACAGGCTGAAAAGTTACTGGCTGATTACCAGGCTCAACTGGACAAAGCACGCGAGGACGCCAGCGCCCTCGTTGACGAGGGCCGCCGCGACGCGGAAGTCGTACGCCAGCGGCTCCAGGCCGAGGCTCGTCAGCAGGCCGCCGAGATCCTGGGACGCGCCAAGCGCGAGATCAAGTTGGCGACCGATACGGCGATCAAGGAACTCTACGATCAGACCGCCGAGCTTTCCGTCAAGGTGGCGGCCGGCATTATCGGGAAGGAGCTGTCGCTAGCCGATCACCGCGATCTGGTCGCCGAGGCCTTGGAAAAAATGAAGGATTCCGGTCCGTCGGATCTCAATTGACCGCGCCGTCCGGTTCAGGAATGGATTGTAGAAAGTGGATGATGCCCAACTAGGACTGGCCGTGGCCGACGTGTACGCGGCGGCCTTGTTCCAACTCGCGACCGCGGCGGGTACCGTCGATGACGTGCGCGCCGAGCTGGCGGACCTGGTACGACTGGAGGAAGAGAATCCCGATTTCGGCAAGTTCATGACTTCGACCGCCGTGGATGACGATGCCCGTGCCGCCAGTCTGGAGAAGATGTTCCGCGGGCGGCTGAGCGACATCGTCCTGAATACACTGCAGGTGATGAACCAGCATGAGCGCGCCGGCTTGCTGCCGCAACTGCTGCGGGCTTTTGTGGTTCGGATCGAGGACGCGCGCGGACAGATTAAAGTGACCGCCACCAGTGCCGTCGAGCTGAACAAAGCCCTGAAAAAGCAGGTGCATGAACTGGCCGAGAAACTGTCCGGCAAGCAGCCACTGGTGGAGTTCGGCGTGGACAGGGAACTCATCGGCGGTCTGATATTACATATTGGTGACTACCGGTTTGATGATTCCGTACGCCGACACTTGCAAGTCATCCGCGCGCAACTGCTGGAACGCAGCCAGCGCGGATTGCAGGTGGGTGTGCGGGAATAAGCGCTATACCGCGGTTACTGATGACCAGTAACGGAAGACTAACAGTGCTCCTTCGCACAGAGACACGGGTATGAAATTCAAGGCAGACGAAATCGCCAGCGTCATCAAGCAGGAAATCAGCCAATACCGCAAACAGCTCGACGTGGCCGAGGTCGGGCGCGTGCTGGAAGTCGGTGACGGCGTCGCCCGGATCTTTGGTCTTTCAAAGGCCATGTCCGGGGAGATGCTGGAATTCGCCAGCGGCGCCGTGGGGCTGGTTTTCAATCTTGAGGAAAACTCAATCGGTTCGGTGGTCCTCGGCAACTACCTCGCCATCAAGGAGGGTGAGGAGGTTCGCACGACCGGGCGTTTGCTGAGTGTGCCGGTCGGCGACGCCATGGTCGGTCGCGTCGTGGACCCGCTCGGCCGCCCGCTCGATGCCCGCGGACCGATCCAGTCGCCGCACCGCCGACCGCTTGAAGTCATCGCTCCGGGCATCGCCGAACGCCAGCCGGTCAACGAACCCCTGCAAACCGGTATCAAGGCGATTGACAGCATGATCCCGATCGGCCGCGGCCAGCGCGAGCTGATCATCGGCGACCGCAAGACCGGCAAGACCGCCATCGCGATCGACACGATCCTCAACCAGCGGGGCGGCGACGTCATCTGCGTCTACGTGGCCATCGGTCAAAAGGAATCGACGGTTGCCACGATCGTGGAGACGCTCCGCGCGCATGACGCGATGGACTACTCCATCGTGGTGGTCGCCGGTGCGTCCGATCCGGCTCCGCTCCAGTATATCGCGCCCTACGCCGGCTGCGCCATGGCCGAGTACTTCACCTATGAGCACGGCCGCGCCACGCTCTGCGTTTACGACGACCTCTCAAAGCAGGCCCAGGCCTATCGTCAGATGTCGCTGCTGCTGCGCCGCCCGCCGGGCCGCGAGGCTTATCCCGGCGACGTGTTCTACTTACATAGCCGCCTGCTCGAACGCGCCTGCAAGACCGCCGAGTTGCGGATCATCGTGCCGCGCAGCGCCGCGCCCGAGACCAGGGAAGGTGTCAACGGCAAGCAATACAAGGGCCGGCAGGACATGGAGGCGATCGAAGCTGATTACGACGCCCTGCCGGACAAGGATAATCATGAGATTCGCCGGGTACCCGGCAGTGGCGGTAGTTTGACCGCTCTGCCGATTATCGAAACGCTTGAGGGCGAGGTTTCGGCCTACATCCCAACCAACGTAATCTCCATCACCGACGGACAGATCTACCTCGAACCCGATCTGTTCTTCGCCGGCGTGCGACCGGCGGTCAACGTCGGCATCAGTGTCAGTCGCGTCGGCGGTAATGCCCAGGTTCCGATCATGAAGAAGATCGCCGGCTCGTTGCGGTTGGACCTGGCGGCCTTCCGCGAGCTCGAAGCCTTCGCGCAGCTCGGCACCGAACTGGACGCCGCCACCCAGAAATCGCTCGATCGTGGCCGGGCCATGGTCGAGTTGCTCAAGCAACCGCAATACGCACCGATGGACATTGTCGACCAGATCCTCTCCATTCACGCCGGCGCGCGCGGCTTCCTGGACAACCTGCCGCTCGACCGGATCCACGATTTCGAGCAAGCCCTCTTGCGGCACTACCTCGACGAGTTTCCGGAGATGCGTACGGCGGTGATCAAGGAGAAATGGTCCGACGAGCTCGACGGCCAGCTCAAGGAAATCGTCCGCAATTTCAAGAAGACGTTCCTCTCGAAACAGGGTGACTAAGCGATGGCCAAGGCCAGAGCGATTGTCAAACGCCGCAAGGCGGTTCGCAACATCCGGAAGATTACGTCGACGATGCAGCTCATCGCCACGGCGCGCTTCCAGAAGTGCCTGCAGCGCGCCACCGCTTCCAAGCCGTACACGGCCAGGATTACCGGGATGATCCAGACGCTGGCGGCTCAGAGCTCGGTGGAACACGCTTTACTCAAACCTAACGCGGGCGTCCAGCGCGGCATCCTGCTGGTCATAACGTCCAATCGCGGCCTGTGTGGCGCTTACAACGCCGCCCTGTTGCGCACCGCCTTGGAGCACCGCGAAAAACTACTGGCCGACGGTCTCAAGCCTGACCTGGAAGTCGTCGGCAAGAAGGGCATCGGCTACTGTCGCTTCCTGGGTTACGACCTGACCGAGACCATCACCGACGTTGATGACCGCATCGCTTTCCTCCGCGTGGCGGCCATGGCCGAACGCTATATGCGGCTCTACGCCCGTGGTGAAGTGGCCCGCATCGAAGTGGCCTTTACGCGCTTCCACTCGGTGGGAATGCAGCGGCCGCTTGTCGCGCAGCTTTTACCCATCGAGCCGCCGCGGGCGGAGGACGCCGACGAACAGTTGCCGCGGTCGCGGGTGGAGTTCGAGTTTTCCCCGCCGCCGGCCGAGTTGTTGGCGCGGCTGATCCCCGAGTCCGTCAAGATCCGGTTATTCCAGTGTTTCAACGACGCGATCGTCAGCGAGCAGGTCGCGCGCATGGTGGCCATGAAGGCCGCCACCGACGCCGGCGGCGACATGATCAAGTACCTGACCCGCGAATACAACCGCGCCCGCCAGTCGCAGATTACGCTCGAACTGGCGGACATCGTGGGAGGCGCGGAGGCAGTGAAGTAGAGTTAAGAGTAATAAGTTAAGAGTTAAGAGTGATGAAAGAACAGCGGCATTGAGTTCAGATAATGGATGATTCGTGGTGACCGAAAGTGAACGACCCGGGATTCAAGAACGGAGTTTTGCTTTCGCCGTGCGGATTATCAGGCTCGTGCGGGCATTGCCCCGGGATATCAGCGGACATGTCGTCTCCAGGCAGATCGCGCGCTGCGGAACAAGTATTGGCGCTAATGTCGAGGAGGCCCAGGCAGCACAATCCAAGGCTGATTTCGCCCGGCGAATGAATATCGCCCGGGCCGAAGCCAAGGAGACATTGTATTGGCTACGACTTCTGGCCGAGTCCGAGATGATCGGTCGGTCGCGGATCGAGGAATTGACAACGGAAGCGGATGAACTGGTCCGAATCCTGACAGCAATCGTAAAGACGTCCCGACAACAGATAGAGTGAACGAGGAAGAACGAACGGCGGACACGAGATCTTAACTATGAACTCTTAATTATGAACTCCCTGTTCGTGAGTTTGGATCCGCCACGTGGAGACGTTCCCAATGGTGAATACGGCTGAAAATTGGGGCACCGTCACGCAGGTCATCGGCTCGACCCTCGATGCCGAGTTTGACGAGAAGAATATGCCCAATATCTACAACGCCCTGCAGGTCAAACTGACCCGCCCCGTCGGCGACGTGACCGAAGAGGAATTGCTCTGGTGCGAAGTCGCCCAGCACCTCGGCGGTGGCAAGGTCCGCGCCGTGGCGCTCGGCAGCACCGACGGCCTCATCCGCGGCACGCCAATCCTCGACACCGGCAGTGTTATCACCGTCCCCGTCGGCGAATGCACACTCGGCCGCGTCTTTAATCTGATCGGCGAGCCCGTCGATGGTCGCGGTCCGGTCCAGGCCACCGAGCGGCGACCGATCCACCACGAACCGCCCGAGTTTGCCGACCTGACCCCCAAGACCGAACAGTTCGAAACCGGCATCAAGGTCATCGACCTGCTCGTGCCCTTCGTCCGCGGCGGGAAGATCGGCCTCTTCGGCGGTGCCGGCCTGGGCAAAACCGTAGTCATTCAGGAACTCATCGCCCGCATCGCCACCCAGCACGGCGGCTATTCCGTCTTCGCCGGCGTCGGCGAACGCACCCGCGAGGGCAACGACCTCTGGCTCGAGATGCAGGAAGCCAAGATCGGCGATACCGGCAAGTCCGTGATCGACCAAACCGCCATGGTCTTTGGCCAGATGAACGAACCCCCCGGCTCACGCCTGCGCGCCGCCCTGACCGCGCTGACGATGGCCGAGTATTTCCGCGATCAGTCCGGCGCCGATACGCTGCTGTTCGTTGACAACATCTTCCGCTTCTCGCAAGCCGGCAGCGAGGTCTCCGCGCTGCTCGGCCGCATGCCGTCGGCAGTCGGCTACCAGCCCACTCTGGCGACCGAGATGGGCGAGTTACAGGAACGCATCACCTCGACTCAGCAGGGCGCCGTGACCTCCGTCCAGGCCGTCTACGTCCCCGCCGATGATCTGACCGACCCGGCCCCAGCGACGACCTTTACCCACCTGGACGCCTTCATCGTTCTCGAACGTGCGATTTCCGAGAAGGGCATTTACCCCGCCATCGATCCGCTCGGCTCGTCCAGCCGTATTCTCAATCCCGGCGTCGTCGGCGAGGAGCACTACGCCATCGCCCGCCGCGTGCAGGAGATCCTTCAGCGCTACAAGAGCCTGCAGGACATCATCGCGATTCTGGGCGTCGAGGAGTTGAGCGAAGAGGACAAGTTGATCGTCTCACGTGCCCGCAAGATCGAGCGTTTCCTGTCGCAGCCCTTCTTCGTCGCCGAGCAGTTCACCGGCATGCCCGGCAACTACACCAAGAAGGAAGACACGGTTCGCAGCTTCAAGGAGTTGTGCGAAGGTAAGTGGGACCACCTGTCCGAGCAGGCTTTCATGTACGTCGGCCCGGTTGAACAAGCCGCCGAGAAGGCTGAGCGGATGCAGGCTGAGGCGTAGATCCGCGGGACACGTACCCTACGTCAGTAATTCGGCATCCTAATGGCATAGCACCCTCGCCTGAACATCTGAGGTTAGAGGGTTGCGCGCCTGCGTGAGTTGGATATGCCGGACACATCGGTATACGCGGATTACGATGTACATGTATAATGGGGTCGCTATCATAGCCGTGAGACCGACCGTAGGAGGTCCCTGTGTTAACACGACTCCAAGTAAAAGGATTCAAAAACCTAGTGGACATAGATGTGCGCTTCGGCCCATTCACGTGCCTCATGGGACCGAACGGTGTGGGAAAATCAAACATCTTCGACGCAATCATCTTCCTGCACCTGCTAACCAAACACTCCATCATGGAAGCTGTCAGCCTTTTACGCGAAACGAAGGGACGCTCACCCGAGCCGCATTCTCTTTTCTCGGCGTTTGGCAAGTACCGAGCACCAGAGATCCGATTCATAGCTGATCTCGTGGTCGACCGAAGCGTCGAGGATGACTTCGGTGTTCCGGCTGAAGCGTCGATCTCTACGCTCCGATATGAAGTGGCATTTCGTCTCAGCGGCGAGAACAAGGACGGCCGGCTGGAACTAGTGGACGAGGGGCTCAAACCAATTAAGTTGACAGACGCGCGCAGGAACATTGGTTTCCCTGCTAGCCCGGATTTCGAGAAGTCGGTGATTTCTGGTCGACGCGCCCGCGTCCCCTTCATCAGCAGCTCTCAAGATACCACTGGAGCCATCATCCGGGTTCATCAGGAGGGCCACGGGGGCCGAAAAGTGCCTGCGCCGAAATCCTCCCGTACAACGCTTGGCGGAACCGCTACCGCTGACTTTCCCACTGTCCTTGCAGTTCACCGCGAGATGGAGTCGTGGCGCACCTTGATGCTGGAGCCGTCGGCGATGCGCGCGCCCTCTCTCTACCAAGACGATCAGACAATCAGTTCACGCGGGGCAAACTTGGCTGCTGCGGTCCACCGACTCCAGCGGCTGGACGTACACCGTGGGGCTACGTATGCGGAACTCGCAAACCGGCTTTCAATGCTGGTGGACGACATCCAGGAACTGCGCGTGCGAGACGACCAGAAGACCGAAACGTACACTCTCGAAGTGCGCGGGCGTGACGGTGTTTTTCACCCGGCCAAATCGCTGTCGGATGGAACACTGCGTTTCCTTGTTCTGGCCACTCTGTCACTCGACCCCGGCATGCGAGGAATCGTGTGTCTGGAAGAGCCGGAGAATGGGATTCACCCCGGACGCATCCCAGCGATCGTTGAGTTATTGAGAGATGTCGCCGTGGATGTCCAGTCCACCGTGGATGAGGAAAACCCACTCCGGCAGGTCATCGTTAACTCTCACTCGCCCGAGGTGTTCAAGTGCTGCACCAAGGATGAGATCGTGTTCGTGGAAGAAATCAAAGCGTTCATCGATCAACATCCAGGACGGGTAGCCTCCGTGCGCGTACCGACTGATAGCTGGCGCGCCCGTACTCATCCACCAGCTGCCAAGATCTCTCTCGGTGATGTAAGTACCTATCTCGGACGGGTTGTTCCACTGGGACAGTTGTGGTTGGATCGGGACGACTAGAGCATGCGGTCTCTGCGCTACACGTTTGTCTCAGATGGCCCTGGCGACCGATGCCTGTTGCCCATCATTGATTGGACTATTCAAACTCATCGACCCACTGGACTCGTTTCCCTCAGTTCCCAGTTCGCTGATTTTAGAAACCTCGACCAACCGCTCCATGGGTTGGCCGACCGCATACACTGTGCACTGCGCCTGTTTCCTTGCGATATCCTCTTCGTTCACCGCGATGCCGAAACATGCACGCGCGATCAACGAATATCGGAAATCGAACAAGCCCTACATTCGACCGATATCACACGCCACGTTAAAGTGATCCCCGTTCGGATGACCGAAGCTTGGCTCCTAATCAGTGAGACCGCAATTCGTAAAGCCGCCGGCAATCCGAACGGGGACGTCGCACTTGATCTTCCACTTCTGACTCGACTGGAGCAACTACCGGATCCCAAGGAAGTCCTCCGAGATCTTCTCGTGATTGCCGCACAGTTTACCGGCCGAAGACGCAATAAGTTTAAAAAGGAGTTGGCTTGGCGCTGCCAACGTGTCGCCGATCAAATAACCGACTTCAGTCCGCTTCAGAATTTACCGGCGTTTCGCTCCTTCGAGCAGGACACGCGCCGAATCCTGCATGAGGAGTTCAACTCGGGCTAAGACTGCGGCGGCTTTGGGCGGCGCATGGGTGGCAGCTCGATCGGGCCGAAGCGGTCCTCATGCACCTTAACCGTCTGTTGCAGGGCCAGCATCAACCGTTTGGCGTTGGGCGGCAGTAGCGTGATGCGATGCGAGATACGCACGATGGCTTCCTTGGTATTGGGCATCGGCAGATTGCTGCCGACGTACACCACGATCTCATCACGCCCACCAGCCAAAGCAAACGAGTTTGCGTAGACCGTTTCCATCTGGGCAATGTCAAGCCGCACCTTGGTAGGTTGCTGACCATGTGGCCCTTGCGGATCGTTACCTTCTTCACCAAATATCATGTGCCGTTCTCCTGCGGAAGTAATGGGTCGGAGAAAGCGAGTCTACGCGGCGGGGACGTATCCAACAAGCGCCGAGGATTGAGATGCGTGTTTCGTACATGATTATGGTGGCATTGGCGATTCTGACACTGCTCGGCGTAGTGGCCGCGACCGGCTGCACCCACGTCATCACGCGGAATACGCCATACTATGAGGATGGCCCGTTTCAGCCCGATCCACCCCAGGGTGAGTTGCCGGCGGGCACCAAGGTGTGGATAGTTGGCAAGAAGGGCAGCTACTCATTAGTGTGGAGTCTGGATGGCGTTATTGCATATGTCTGGGATGGCGCGGTTATGACTATTCGTGAATGGGATCGCCAGCAGAAGGAGCAGGACGAGGCCCAGCGCGAGAATGAGAAGATCCTGATCGAGCCTTGAAAGCCCACTCATGCGGCCCATCGTCGTGGGCGGGCTTGTTTAGTATTATCTACACTGGTATTTATTGGTTTAGCCCGGGCGGAATGATCTGGCACCATGGCACGGACCGCATTCATCCTGATACTCACCGATGACCAGGAACAGGGTCAGTATCTGCGCGAATCGCTGCGCGAACGCCATGGGCATTCCTGCAACATGGTATCCAGCCTGGCTGAGGCCCTGGACTCGATCCGTCGGCGCACGCCGGACACGGTGGTAGTGCGGATGACCGCGGCTGATGCGTTCACTATCACGCCGCTGATCGAACTGCTTGATGGCCAGGCCCCGGATGCCACCTTGATCAGTATTGGGCCCCCGGGGTCGCCGCCGGATTCCAGTCAGGTTCGGCTGGTGATACTGCCGGCTGAAGTTGACTCAGAGGAGTTAGTGCGTCGAGTGGTGGAAGCGGCCAACGCCGCGGTCGCCCGCCGGGATGATCGCCTGCTGGAGCAATCGCTTGAAGAGCAGTCTTATGAGGCTTTCGAGGGCATCATCGGCACGACGTCGCAGATGCAGCGCATCATTGAGCGTATCCGAAAAGCCGCCCGTAATAAGCTGACGGTTCTGATTCTGGGCGAGACCGGGACGGGTAAAGACCTGATTGCCGAGGCGATCCATCGGCGTTCCGGCCGGGCCCGCAAGCCCTTGAAGTCGCTGAACTGCGCTGGAATTAACGAGAACCTGTTGGAAAGTACGCTTTTTGGGCACGTAAAAGGCTCTTTCACGGGCGCGGTGGCTGATCGTCCGGGTTATTTTGTGGCGGCCGATGGGGGCACGTTGTTCCTCGATGAAATTGGCGATATGCAGTTGAACATGCAGGCCAAGCTGCTCCGCGTGCTTGAGAAGCGCGAGATCACTCCGGTCGGCTCGACCGAGGTCCAGCGTGTTGATGTGCGGGTAATCTCCGCCACTAACACTGATCTGCTGAAGGCGGTGGAGGAAAAGGAGTTTCGCGAGGACCTGTATTATCGCCTGAAGCAATGGGTTATCGAGGTGCCGTCACTTCGCGAACGGCGTGCCGATATTCCGCTGTTAGTGCTGCATTTCCTGCAGCAGGCGAACCAGATGCATGAATTGGATGTACCCGGTGTTTCCAGTGAGGCGTTAGCCTGCCTGACGAAATATTTCTGGCCGGGTAACGTCCGCGAGTTGGCCAACCTGATCGAATCACTGGCGGTTGAGGTCGAGAATCGACGGATTGAAGCCGAGGATCTGCCTGAAGCACTACGTGGCACCCTGGCGTTGGTCCCGGTATCAGGCAGTGGGATGGTCGGGCTGACCATGGCTCAGGTTGAGCGGATGATGATCGAGCGGACGCTTCAGGCCACCGGAGGCAATCGCGAGGCGGCCGCCAAGATGCTGGATATCGGAACCCGTACGCTCTATCGCAAGATCAAGGAATATGACTTGCAGTAACATCGACTCCATCGTCCAATAATATTATTGTTTAGAGTCTCGTGAGCGGTTGCGCAAGCTGACTGACATTCTGTCTGCAATTCCCCGGCGACGCAAGCGTTTAGCCCTGATGAACGAACGAGGACGGCGTGGAACAGGTCGATCTGGATGAAGTACTCCAGCGAGCCCGGCGCCGCGATCCGGACGCCCTCAGCACACTGGTGGACTTGTATAGCCCGCGCGTCTTCGGCTTGCTGTATCGGCTCAGCGGATCGCGTGATGTGGCTGAAGAGTTGATGCAGGAGACTTTTCTACGGCTTGTACGCACGATTGAGCGTTATGAGCATAGTGGAAAGTTTGAAGCGTGGTTATTCCGGATCGCCGCTAATCTGGCCCGGGACCGCGCACGACGACGACAGCGGAGAGGTCCGCTACTCTCATTCGATAGCTTCGGCGATGATGAGACGGCGGAGCCCCCCGCTCAGACTACTTCGGATCAGAGTCCGTCGTGGCATTTGATGCAAAAGGAAGCCGGCGAACGCGTGGCAGCAGGTCTGCAACAGCTCAACCCGCCGGAACGTGAAATACTCATGTTGCGGCACTATTCCGGCTTATCCTTTAAGGAGATTGCCGAGATTCTGGATGTACCTCTGGGCACTGCCCTGGCTCGGGCGCATCGGGCCTTGAATCGGTTGAAAACCGATCTGGGTCAGGACGTTTGAGAGATGGAGATGAGCGAACCACTCGAAAATCTGGAACGTCAGGTGGAAGGAGAAATGGGTCTGCTGGCCCCTCTGCCGGACCATCTCGAACCGCGCGCGGAACAATTGACAGCGCTGAAAGCCGCGGTAATACGTGAAGCCCGGAACCTGGGTGGTTTGCCGAAGGCCGCGCGCGTCCTGCCACGCTGGGTGGGTATGGCGGCGGCGGTAATGCTGGCGGTCGGCCTGAGTGGTTTCCTGACTCGTGGGCCACTGACCAGCAACCTGGCTCTGGACGATGAAGAGTTACTTAGTGCCTGGACGGAAGCGGTCGGACGCTCCAGTGACAGATTGACTTTTCTGCTCGATGATGGTTGGCTGATTAACGGCGCCGCCGACTACGATGACGGTGAAACAACGGAGTTCGATGGCCTGCTGGAAAGCCTCGAACAGTCATTCGAACATTTTGAGACCTTGTAGCAGCGAATAAATCCGTGATGCATACCGCGCGGACAATCCGGTGGATCATTGGCATCCTGATACTGGGATTGAGCTTTGATGTTGGTCACCCGGCTTACGGACAGGAGCGTCCCAGGCCTCCAGCCCATGAGCGCGGCGAGCGCTGGCCACGCACACAGCGCGCTGAGCGCGGGAAACATCGGCCGCGGCATGGCGGTCAACATTGGGCCTCACAGATCTTTCGTCCGACGAAGGAGGATTATGGCCCACTACGCGAGGGTGAGGAGGCTGAACTGCGCGAATTCCTGCAAACTGAAATGCCGCGCCTGCAACGTCTGCTGGCGCGCGTGAAGGATCACAATGCCCAGGAGTTCGAGCGCAACCTGCACCGCTTGATACCGCGGCTGCGGCAACTACGGCGCATCCACGCGCGTGATCCGGAACTCGCCACTCTGATCGGAGAACATTCCGAGCATCTCTTCCGGGCCGGCATGCTAAGACGCGCCTGGCAGGATGCGGATGAGGAGACGCGCGACGAACTGGAGAATCAGATCCGCGCGGAACTCGCCGCGGCACTGCGGAGCGAGGTCCAGGCGCTGAAGCGTTGGGCTCAATACCTGGAAGACACACGCGCCGAACATATCCAGGAGCGTGTCGAGGCCTTGCTGGCGGAGGATGCCGACCTTTCTCCCGAGCCGGAACGCTTGCGTACCCAGGTTGATGCATTGCGGGCCGAGGTTGATAGTGCCCGCCGCTTGGAACTGATCACCGAATTGACGCAAATGGTGGGTGTCCAGTTAGACCGCGAAATTGAGGGCTTGCGTCAACACGCACAGAAAATGAAAACCGAAGCGCGTGAGGAAGTCGATCGCCGCGTGCAGCGCTGGCTGGAAGGGCCGCGTGGCCGCCGCGGGCCATAGTGTGCCGGTCGGGTTCGATCCGGGGGATTAATCGACGGGGAATTCGCTCAGCTCGTCGGCTTCCTCGCGGTCGCGCTGGTTGCGAGCGGCGGCCCATTCTTCCTGGGATATCAGCACTTCACGCGCCTGGCTGCCCTTGTACTCGCCAACGATACCGGCGGCATACATCTGATCAATCAAGCGCGACGCGCGGCCATAGCCGATGGTCAAGCGTCGCTGCAAGAGGCTGACCGAGCCACGACCACTTTGGAGGATGATGTCGACCGCCTGATCGAAGAGTTCGTCACGTTCCGTTGGTGCCGTACCGGTCTCGTCGGCGCGGATGCGGATCAACTCGGGGTGGAAGACCTGGTTGCGCTGCTGGCTGCTATGCTGGACCACCTGGCGCAATTCGCTGTCCGGCACGAAAGTGCCCTGGGCGCGCAGCAGCTTGGCCGAGCCCGGCGGCAGGAACAGCATGTCGCCCTGTCCCATGAGCACCTCGCCGCCGTTCTGATCCAGCACGATCCGTGAATCAAGCCGTGAAGAGACGCGGAAGGCGATGCGGCATGGCAGGTTGGACTTGATCAGCCCGGTGACGACATTGGCTTGCGGGCGTTGGGTGGAGACGATCAGGTGGATGCCGACCGCGCGGCTCTTCTGCGCCAGACGGCACAGGTAGAACTCGACTTCCTTGGCGGAGGTCATCATCAGATCAGCCAGCTCGTCGATCATGATGATGATGTAGGGCAGGTGATGGGTTATCCGCTCCATCTCCTCATCGTTGGCCTCGAGGCGCTCTTGCAGGCCATCGCGGCCCAGGCGGTTGTAAGCGCGAATATCCTTGACGCCGGCCTCGGCCAGCAGGGCATAGCGCTCATCCATCTTGGTGGCCGCCCAGTCGAGAATGGCCTCGGCCCGTGGAATTTCGGTGACAATCGGGCACATCAAATGCGGGATGTCCTTGAACATCGCCAGCTCGACCACCTTCGGGTCGACCAGGATCATCTGGACCTCTTCCGGCGTGCGCGTCAGCAGCATCGACGCGATCACGCTGCCGATACAGACGCTCTTGCCCGAACCGGTCGTCCCGGCGATCAGCAGGTGCGGCATCTTGGTCAGATCGCTGACCAACGGCTGTCCCGAAGCGTCTTTGCCCAGGAAGAGCGGCAAGGCGAACGCACTGGTCCGCTTGGCGGCGTGACGCAGCAGATCCTTGATCCGGACCTTTTCCTTGTCGATGTTGGGGACTTCGATGCCGATCGTGTTCTTGCCCGGCAGCGGCGCTACGACGCGCACCGCCGGCGCTTTGAGCGCCCGGGCCATATCATTGGTCAGCGAAGCGATCTGGCGCACCTTGATCCCCGGAGC
>JBDRDH010000219.1:0-23770 GCA_043820985.1 Planctomycetota bacterium | reverse complement strand
GCCTGGGCCGCGCTGGGCAGTTGGCGCACCTTGAAGAATCGACGTTGCAGCAGCGTGCGGATCGAGGCACTGTCGGCGAACAGCACGGCCTCTTGCCCAAAGAGCTTGGCGGCCACGGCCACCGCCGCTCCGGCGTAGATGCAGGTGGATAATGTCACCCATAGAATCGCCACATGGTCGATCTGTCCCATGAACAATTCGCGTGTCAGGATGACGATGTTCGTGACCGGCATGATCAGCAGCGGGCCCTTGAGTTCGGTTCCCGGCAAAATGCCGATCACGGCCGGGATCAGGGCCGCCATCATCACCGGCATGACGTAGTTCTGGGCTTCCTTGAAGCTGCGGGCGAAGCTACAGACCGCCAGCAGCATGGCGCTGAACATGATCGCCAGCGGGATCAACACCACCAGTACCAGTGGCAGCGTATGTAAGGGAATGGACACATCCTGGCCCTGGGTCAGGATATCGCCCAAGCCGCCGAGGTAGATCGTGCCGCCGATCGAAAGCAGGTTCAGCACGGCGCTCAGCATGCCGATCGAGGCTACCACCACGAACTTGCCGGCGATCAGATCGACAGTCGGGACCGGGGCGGCCATGAGAGTTTCGAGCGTGCCGCGTTCGCGTTCGCCGGCGGTCAGATCAATGGCGGGGTAGATAGCTCCCGTGATGGTCATGATGATCAGGATGAGCGGCACGATCTGACCGAGGACGGAGCCGCCTCGTTTCTCGGCCGAGGCGACACTGAATTGGGTTAAATGCATGGGATGCATGAAATCTTCAGGCAGTTCATAATCCGCGATACGTCTGGCGACCCAGCGTTCATTGATGCGTTTCAGGGTGCCATCCAGCCCGGCGGTCGCGATCTGGCTGCGAATCTCGGTTTCATCCATGATCAGGGCGGCGTGAATGGAGTGTGTGGATTCGGCAGTTGGTAATGGTGTGCCGACAACCAGCAAGCCGACATGGGCATCCCCGGCCATGACCGCTTCACGCACATTCTTGAAGACCTCAATCTGGTACGTGGGCGGTTTCTGACGCGCCCCGGTTTCGGCGGCCTCTTCCGCGCTACCATCCTGGTTTAAGGCTAGTCGCTGACGCTGGGCGCGTTCCTCCCGGCGATGGGCTTCATCTTCATCAATGAGCGCGCGGAGCCAGGCGGCAACCTGCTCATCGGCCACGGCGACGGTGTATTCTTCCTGTTGCAGACGTCCGACCTGCGCCTCGAAGGCCATCAATGAGCCCAGCATGAGCACCGGGTAGAGCACCATGGGGACCAGCACCATGGCGATGACCGTGCGCCGATCGCGCAACGTATCAACGAACTCCTTGCGCCAGATGGTACTAATTCGGGAGAAGCGGTTCATCCGTATGCACCAGGTGAAGAAAGACGTCACTCAAACGGTCCTGTTGGGTTTGCTGTTTCAGCTCCTCCAGGGTGCCCTCGGCCACGAGTTGGCCATTGTGGATCAGACCCACCCGCCGGCACATCTTCTCGATTTCGTCCAAGGCGTGGGTTGAAAGCAGGACGGCCTTACCGGCATCGGCTTGCGTCTGGATGAATTGCAGAATCAGGCGGTTGCTGAGCACGTCCAGGCCCAAGGTCGGTTCGTCCATGATCAGAATCGGGGGGTCGGCGATCAGGGCCCGGGCGATGTTGACACGTTGCTTCTGGCCCGTGGATAGCGCGCCGCAACGCAGCTTCATGAAAGGCTCGATCCCGAGCCACTGGATTAATTGGTCAATACGGTCGCGGGCCTGGTGGCCCGGGATGTCATAGAGCACGGCGAAGTACTCCAGGACTTCGCGCGGGGACAGACGCTGATACAGACCGGTGTTGGCGGTGAGATAGCCAATGCGGCGTTTGACTTCGGCGGCATGGTCGGTGACGTCCTGGTCGCCGATCAGCACGCGACCGCTTGTCGGCCGGAGCAGTCCACTGACCATGCGTAGCGTGGTAGTTTTACCAGCGCCGTTAGGTCCCAGGAGTCCATAAATTTCGCCCGGGGCGACGCGAAAGCTGATGCCGTCCACGGCAGTCTTCTCCGTGCCGTCGGGATTGGGGAAGACCTTGGTCAGTTTCTCGATTTGAACCATCCGAACTCCTGCTGTTGTGCTGGCGTATGGCGTGGTTCGCTGCCTGTGCTATTCAATCGGTTACCTGGAGTCAAGCCGCGAGTCTGTGGCGGGCGCCGGCTCCAGTTCCCGGAGACTACCAGCATAAAGTACCCGATTGAGCGGGTGTCTGTCGCTGAAAGTCCGAAAAAGTGGTACCGGACGCTAAACGAGAGATACCAGGTGGCGTTCGTGCTGTCCGGGAGCGTCAGTACACAGGCGGACCCAGAACGTGGTACCGCGGCCCAATTCGCTTTCCACTCCGATTTCGCCACCCAGGAGTTGGGTCAGCTCGCGGGAGATTGCCAGCCCCAGGCCGGTACCGTGATGTTCGCGGGTGGCGGATTGATCGATCTGGCGGAATTTCTCGAAGATGGTTTCATGGTGCTCGGGAGCGATGCCGGGGCCGGTATCGCTGACCGCCAGGCGGATGTGTTTTTTACCAATGCGGCGAACGTTCAGTCGAATGTGGCCGCCATCGGGGGTGAACTTGAGGGCGTTAGACAGCAAATTAAACAAGATCTGGCGCAGTTTGTTGGGATCGGTTTCAAGCGTAGGTAAGTCGCCATCAGCTTCCAGCTCGATATTCAAACTTTTCTTCTCGGCTTGCGGCCGGGCGAAATCGATCAGGGAAGCACAGATAGCATGCACGTCGACTGTTTCGAGATGCAGTTCGATCTTGCCGGCTTCGATCTTGGCCAGATCCAGCAGATCGTTGATGATTTCCAGAAGGATGCGTCCGGAGATCAGAATATTTTCGGTGTAGCGATTAGTACGCGAATTATCTTCAGCCTGGGGACCTTCGCGCAATAGTTCGGCAAAGCCGATGATGCTGGCCAGTGGGGTACGCAGCTCATGAGAGACATTCGCCAGGAACTCGCTTTTCACGCGGTTGGCTTCATAAAGGGCCACGTTTGTCTCGGCCATCTGCCCCAGCTTTTCATCAAGCAGACGGTTGGCCTTGCGCAATTCTTCCTGTGAGGCGCGTAAGCGTTCGAGCATCGTATTGAGATTGGAGGATAGCTGTTCGAATTCGTCACCGGTTTCGATGCGCGAACGCACATCCAGATCACCTTCAGCAACGCGGATGGCCACCTCGCGCAGCTCGTGCACCGGAGCCAGGATGAACCGGTGCGTGATGACATAAAAGACCAGGACGGCGAGGGTGCCGGCCAGGGCCCCGGCGGCGACGATGACTAGCCGATTCCAGAACATACCACTGGCGCTCAGGTCGGCAGGAAGTTCGACGGTAATTATGCCAGCCAGTTGGTTCTCCTGATAGACACCGCGGGCAGTCTTGGCTTCGCCGTGACAACTCAAACAGCGTTTCGAGACACGGACGGCATGGGCATAACGAAAGCGGCGGCCACTATCCTCTTCGTAGGTTGTATAAACCGAGTTCTGGTTAGGATTACGCAGGAAAGTCCGCAAGGCTTTACCGAGGAAAGGATTATTGCTGTTTTCGCTGGCAATGGCGTTGACGTCGTCCGGATTCAAACCGAGTGGAATAAAACGGGGCTGATGGACACCCTTTTCAGGTAATAGCCCGAACTCCTCGCTATGGACACTGCCAGCTTGTCCGCCGGTGCGTCCACTTTCGGGCATGACCAGCCGGAAGTGATTTTCGACCATGCGCTGGGCTTCATGGAATGGCTGTTCGAGCACCAGTAGTTCCATGCGATACCAGGGTACCGCTAGTGCGGCGCCAATAATCAGCAATACAGCCAATCCGAACAGGATGCGGTACTTGGCAGCCAGTGAAACGCGCGCAAATCGCATCAGGAGTATCCGATGGTACAGGGGGCCGTAACGGTGCTGATTATAACGGATGGGCCTGTGACACAAGTGCCGCGCATGGCGGGAGTTGGGCCGATCCTGGATGGTTCGGACTGGTCATTCTTAAAGCGGACAGGTACCGTAGAGGATCGCCGCGATGGGTGACAGGAGCTGGCCTGGGATAAAGAAGGACTAGCATCTGACAGGTAAGCACATGTGCTCCCCAATGCAGGAACGAGACATTGAGGCATACACAAAGTGAATGCCGTGCCAGGCAAGTCCTGGAGTGACGGTAGATTGTCAATCGGCAGGAACGCTCTCGCCGAGGCGACGTCTAGCGCGATTCAATGCCGAGGTCGTCAATTTCGGTGATTACTTCAATCATGTTTGAGCCTCGGTTTCAGGAGGTAATCTGATCGATGAAAGTCTGCAGAAAATACTGCGCCCATGAAACAGGAATCCAGATCAGATACATGCCATAACTCCAAGAAAAGATGATGAAAGAAATCAGACTTGCCGCGCGCCGGGTTTCGGTGATAAACTGAACTCGATGACAATCGCGGCGGCAGCCAACAATCAACACTTTAGCAAACGCGCAATATTAGCGCTGGTCGGGCACGATGTTCGTGGATGTCTTATAAAACCTCTCGCTCAACTATAGCTCTACCGATAATCAATGGCGTTGTCAACTTCAAACCCACATTTTCTGGGGCCTTAGAGGCCGATGACCTCAGTAGATCTCAACACCTCGCAGCCAATTGATAGCACCGATTCTCATACACAATGTCGTTATTGTGCGGAGTTCGGGCAGCTTCGTGAGGTGGCTCCCGGTCTGCAACGCTGTCAGGCCTGCGACTTTGTGTTGCCAAAATCGCGCAAGTCACCAGAATCCAGGCACTTACCTGATTTGGAGGCCTTGCCCAGGATTGCTCCAGGCAACGTGCTTAGAGAGCGTTACCGGTTAGTCGAACTCATTGGCAGAGGCGCTCATGGTCTGACATGCTTCGCGGAACATGAGTTCCTGAACCACCCCTGCGTGGTGAAGATTCTCCCGTACCGTGTTAGTGATGCTTCCGATACCGCCGCCCGGCGTCTGCGGCATGAAGCGCAGGTGGGTTTCCGGGTGAACAATCCCAACGTGGTCCGGATCCTCGATTGTGATGTTGTCGAGGGGTACTGGTATTTCGTAATGGAGTATGTGGATGGGATGGATCTGGGGGCGCTGATCCAGAGCGGGCTTACGGTCAACTGGCAGCAAGCTTTACGGCTGGCCCGTGATGCCGCCAGTGGCTTGGCGGCTATCCATCGCGCTGGCTTAATCCATCGCGATATCAAGCCCGGCAACTTGCTCCTGGGTACTGACGGATGCTTGCGAGTTTCAGATCTGGGAGTCGCGACACTGGCGGAGGGCGAGACAGCTTTTGGGGGTGATGCCTCACGGGAAGCGGTGGGTACGCTGGATTACGCCGCTCCGGAGTTATTCGAGCCGCAAGCACCAGTGGATTTTCGTGCGGATCTATATTCTTTAGGGGCAACGCTTTATCACGTGATCACCGGTCGGCCGCCGTATGCTGGTCATAGCGTCTTCCAGATGTTGATTGACGCCCAGAGTCGCTCGGTAGAATGGCCGGCGAATGCACCGACCGATGTCCCGGAGTGGTTCATCAGCACGATTCTGCGGCTGATGGCTACGGAACCATCCGAGCGTTTTGAGTCCACTGAGATGCTGGCTGAAGTGCTCGACCGGCCAACGGCACAGCCAACTCCAAAAGTCAAAACCCCGGTCGCGTCTCGCTCTTTACGTCCACGCGGCGTAGCGGTACTGCCCTTTGACAACGATTCGCGGGAGAGTAGCGATGACTGGCTGGGTTTTGCCCTGGCGGATTCGCTGACCCGCGAGTTGTCGCAGGTGCCGGATGTGTACCTGGCCACACATGAACAGTTCAAGCTGGTACATGACCGGCTGGAGCTTGATTATTACCCGACCGCGCGCGCTCGGTTGCTGGCGGCCGGCCGGCTGGTTGGTGCTGGTACAGTAATCACCGGTGGTTTCAATAAGTCGGGCAACGAGCTCAGTTTTGAGGCGGAGATTCAACGGTTTGGACATGATCAGGCCGATCGGCTGGGGCCTCTGACCGGACCCTTGTCGAGGCTGGTTGAGCTACAAGCCGAATTACTGAAGGCTGTGCTAAAGGAACTTGGCCTGGATCAGGTTGAGTCGGTCACAAGTAGTGGGCAGACAGCCGATCCAATCTCGCTTGAGATGCGTGAGAAGTTCACCCGTGGCAAGCAGGCCTACCTGGCGGGGGACTACGGGAAAGCAATTGAGTTAGCCCAGCAGGCGGTGGCGGAGAATCCGGATGTGTTGGAGCCGATCCAGTACATGGGAGTCTGCTACGCGCGCTTGGGGAAATATGAAGAGGCACAGCGGCAGCACGAGCAGATGCAAGAAATCGCTAACAAGCGTGACGACCGTAGGTTACTGGTCGAGGCGCAGGCCAATATGGGGGTGATGTACTATTTCAGGGGCGAGTACGAAACCGCTCACAACTACTATGCCCAAGCCGCCGAGATTGCTGAAGAAACCGGGCTTATCACCGAGCGGGCGCAGGTGTATAATAACCTAGGGTTTGTGTTGTTTCGACTGGGGCGGCCAGAGGCGGCCGAAAAGGGATTTTTGCGCGCCATTGAAATCTTCAGGGACTATGGCGCGCTGGCATCCCTGATCGGACCGTACAACGGCATGGGCAACGTACTGGTCGAGCAAAACCGCCACGATGAGGCGCGCGATTATTACCAGCGGGCCCTGGCGCTCGCACAGGAAGTGGGCGACGTCACGAACGTGGGCGTGTCACATATGCACCTGGGGCGTTGCGCGTCGGTACAGGGGCGCTTCGCGGACGCCAAGAACGAGTTCGCGTTGGCGCTCAATGCCCTGGAGGGCACTTCTTTCTGGAACGTGCTGGCTCGAACCTACGCTTTTATTGCCGAGATGAACCTGAAGCTGGGTAATGTGGCTGAAGCTATCCGCTGCGCCGACAAAAACCTGGCTCTGGCTCAGCGCCATGCGAACACCCGCATGGAGACCGCGGCTTGGCGGCAGAAGGCCGAAGCCCTGGAGCGCGCCGGGCGGAATCCGGAAGCTGAAATATGTCGTTCCCAGGCTCTTAAGGTGGAGGCGGCGCAAGATAATGCAGCGCCCTAACCGACCGGCCTGACGAGAGTCGGGCCATCAGATGGGACGGAGGACAAAATGGTACTGCTCGAAGCGGCGATTGGGCTGGTACTGATATTGGGACTGATCCTGGTTATCTACCAATTGCACGCCCTCAAGCGGCGACAGCCTGAGATGATGGCCACGACGCAACGGATTCGTGAGCTTGAAGACCTGCTGGGTACCATCCCGGATCCGCTGCTCATCATAGATCGGGACGGCAACTGCCTCGAAGAATACCCGGCATCCGACAAGACCCGGGCGCGGAGCGTTATCAGCCAGGCTTCCACGGAGGAGCAGGACGCGTTCCAGGCCAAACTACAAACAGCTATCGACCAGGGAATCCGAGTTCACCAGCCACTCCACCATGATGGGAGCACACTCCTGGCAGACATCTGGCCGTTGAGTGCGACGGGAAAAAAGCCGACGGCCGCGGCAGTATGCCTGCGTGACGTCACCGATCTCGAGCACTCGGCTAACCAGGTTGACACTTTGGCGGCGCGCAACCAGGCCATCCTGCGTAGCGCGATGGATGGCTTTTTCATCGTGGGTGAGGACTATCGCTTTCTGGAGGTCAATGAAGCGTTCTGCCGGATGATCGGGTACTCCGCCGATGAGTTGCTCCGCATGAAGATAACCGAGCTGGAAATCAAGGAACCGGCTCGGGGCCTGGGCGATTCGAGTCCGCTGCGTACCGGGCTGCACCAGTTCGCCACGGCCCACCGGCACCGTGACGGGCACGTGATTCGGCTGGAAACCAGCGTCATTGTCCTCCGCGATCACGGGCAAAAGATCCTGGTGGGTTTCGCCCGCGACGTTACGGAGCGTATTCGCTCCGAGGAAGCCCTGGAGCGGTTGAGCCGGCAGAACAAGCTCATTCTGGATTCAGCCGCCGAGGGCATATACGGAGTTGATACCCAGGGGCGTTTCACGTTCGCAAATCCGGCGGCGGCCCGCATGTTGGAGCGGGATGTAAACGAAATGATCGGGCAGATGGCACACGAGCTGATGCAGCATGGTCAAGGCGACAGCCGGATACACGGCAGCGCTGACTGCCGCGTCTGCCGGGCCATGCACGAGGACGTGGTGCAACACATTGGCGACGAGACGTTCCACCGCCGGGATGGCGGCAGCTTCCCGGTTGAGTTTGTCAGTTCGCCGATCCGCGAGCACGGCGAACTCACGGGGACAGTGGTTGTGTTCCGCGACATCAGCGAGCGTAGGCGTGCCGAGGAAGAACGGTGCCAGCTTGAAGTCCGGTTTCAACAGACGCAGAAGCTTGAAAGTCTGGGCATTCTGGCCGGGGGCCTGGCGCATGACTTTAACAATCTGCTACTGAGCATCCTGTGTAACGCCTCGTTGGCCACCGAGCACCTGCCAACCGAGTCGAAGGTCCGCAAGCAATTGGAGAAGATTCTCAAGGCCGGGCGGCGGGCATCTGAACTGACCCGGCAAATGCTGGCGTATTCGGGACAGGCTTCATATGACGTGCAAACCCTGGAGCTCAATGAGTTGGTCAGTGAGGTGGTTGACTTCATGCACGCGGCGTTGCCCAAGCTGGTTACGCTACACATTGAGCTGGAGCCGGAATTACCACTGATCAAAGCCGACAATGCGCAGTTGCAACAAGTGATCATGAACCTGTTGATAAACGCCGCGGAAGCGGTCGGAGACCGCTCTGGTGACGTGACGGTATCGACGCTGCTGTTCAAGCTGGGGGCGGAGCAGTTTGGGCACAACTTTGTGGGTTATGATTTACCCCCGGGCGAGTATGTGGGTTTGTGTGTGCGTGACAGCGGTTGTGGCATGTCGCCCGAGACGCAGGCGCGCATCTTTGATCCCTTCTTCACGACTAAATCAACTGGCCGCGGGTTGGGTCTTTCGGCGCTGCTGGGCATCGTGCGGGCGCATCGTGGCGCGGTGCGGGTGCACAGTCGCGAGCAACATGGCACGAGATTCACGGTACTGTTCCCAGCCGCCGCCGACGCGGTACATGAGCGCCTCCCACAGCAACCACCCACTACTTTGCGGGCTGACGCGACGGTGCTGGTGGTGGATGATGAAGAGGACATCCGTGACGTGGTCCAGGCGGTATTGGAGTCGCGTGGTATGCGTGTGTTGCTGGCCGAAGACGGTCCCCAGGGCGTGGCGTGTTTCCGTGACAACGCCGACGATGTTGACGTGGTACTGTTGGACATGACCATGCCGGGCATGAGCGGCGAGGAGGTATTCCGCCAGATCGTAGCCATGCGCCCAGATGCGCGCGTGATATTATCAAGCGGATACAGTGAGCAGGAATCCTTGGCGCGGCTGGAGGACGGGCGTCTGGCCGGTTTCGTGCATAAGCCGTATACGGCACAGGTGCTGTTGAGCCAGATTGGTGCCGCGATCCAGAAACCGGCCGGAACTGGTGTCCTGGTTGATTCCAAGATGGTTAACACTTCCTGAGTTCGACGACAACTACTGACACGCGAGCGAGTTGCCTTCCCAGCGGGGCGTGCTCTATAGTAGCAGCGCACATGGGCGCGGCTGTTGGATCGCTTGGAAGTTAACCACGGTGTCCCACCCCCGGGATACTGTTGCCTGAAAGCCATTACTATGAACCGCGGGCGTTTATCCCTGGTTTGCGTGAGCATGCTGGGGCTTGGTTTACTGCCGTGGGTTGCCTGCCGGCAGATGGTCGATCAGACGGACCGGCGAGTGGCCACGATTATCGCCGAGCGACAGCAACAGGCTTTGGGGCAGCAGGCCGCCGCCCCGGTGCCCGTTGAGGATGACCTGTTCGACCGACCGCCTTCAACGGTGTACACACGTCAGCCGAGTCCGTTATCGGCCGAAGTCCCGGATGGTTTTGAAGGACAGCGGTCTACGAGCAGTGCCTCGGATGCGACGAGTGTGCCGGATGTGACCGATGTGCCGGACAATTCAGACGGTGTTGGTGCGCCCCGAGATAACGCCGCTACTCAGCCGACAACAAGCGCTGCAATCGACGCTGACCAGGCCCCGCGTTTTACGCTTACCGATGCGCTGGCGTATGCCCAGGGGCGTCGCCGGGCGCTGCAGGCGGCCCAGGAGGATCTTTACCTGGTGGCGCTGTCGCTGACGCTGGAGCGGCATTTGTGGACGCCGGTGTTCGCGTCCAATTTGCGGACGGTCTACGGCAATTTTGGCGAGATCACCGACTTCGATCAGGCGATGCGTTTTGTCGCCGACCTGTCGGTTTCGCAGCGGTTGCCGTATGGCGGCGAGTTTACGGCCCGGGCGGTCAGCACCCTGATTCGCGACGTGAAGAAGACTATCACGGCGTCGGAAGGTAGTAGCATCGAGCTTGAATTAAGCGTGCCGTTTCTGCGTAACGCCGGCCACGTGGCGCGGGAGGATCTGATTCAACTGGAACGCGAGTTGACCTACGCGGTCCGGGAGTTTGAACGTTTCCGGCGGCGGCAGTTGGTGGATGTGGCGACCGCTTATTTCAACCTGTTGCGCGACAAGCAGACGGTGCTGGACACCGAGAAGAGCCTGGAGCGTGTGGCGTTGATTTATGAGAAGGCACGCCAGTTTGAGATTCGCGAGTTGGGCAGCCTGCTGGAGACGCAAACCGCGGAGCAAAGTTACCTGTTTGCCGAGAACCGAACGGACATCGCGCGCGAGAGCTTTCGGGCCCAGGCGGATCAGTTCAAGCTGACGATCGGCATGCCGGTCGATGAACAGTTGAATATGGAGGATTTGGTATCGATCGATTCGATCGAGACCGAAATCGCGAATGGGATGTTTCCATTGCTTTTGCTGCCGCCGGCCGCTGACCAGGAAGAGCGTGCCTTGCAGGTGGCGGCGGAATCCCGGCTGGATTTGAAGACCCAGGAAGATCGGATCGATGACGCGCGCCGTGGAATCGCCGTGGCGAAGAATTCGCTGCTACCCGACCTGGATCTGATTTCGACGGTGACCTGGGAGACGGACCCGGAACACTACCGTCTGGGAGATTTCTCTTTTGAACGCACTACCTGGCGCAGCGAACTGATCCTGGGTCTGCCGCTGGAGCGCACGCGCGAGCGAAATCGCTATCGGTCAGCGCTAATCGATGTGCGTCGCGCGCAGCGCAACTACGAGGACGCGCTGGAGCGCATCCGGGCGGAAGTGCGCAGCGCGGTGAACCAGATCCGGTTGCAGACACGTTCGGTGCAGATCCAGGAACGCAACCTGCTGGTAGCGGACAACCGGGTGGAGTTTGCCCGGATTCAATACGACGATGGCGACATTGATGTGCAGCGCCTGTTGGACGCCGAGAATGACTGGACCAGCACGAAGGCTGATTTGAACGAGGCCCGGACCGCGCTATGGCGGGCCCTGCTGCGGTTCCGGCTGACGACCGAGACGCTCCGGGTTGATGAAGATGGCGTACAGCACGGGGCGGCGGAATTCGGCGAGCAGTAGTGGCTTTCGGCGGGAAGCGGTTGGGGGTGCTTATTGGATGGTTTCCAGCAACTCGCGCATCTCGCGAACCGTCTTGGTGTCACCGGCGGCCTGGGCGACTTCGATGCCGCGCTTCAGCGTTGCACGGGCCAGGTCGGGCTGCCCGGCTCTGATGGCGGCGCGAGCCTTATGGTAATAGGCGGGGACATAGCCGGAGTCCGCGCGCAGGGTTTGCTCGAAAGCGGCCAGCGCGTCCTGGTAGCGCTGGCGGTTAATGTACTCCAGGGCAACGGCGTAGTGCGCCAGCGGATCGTCCGGCGACATCTCGGTGAGTTTGCGCAACTGTTCCAGCCGATCCATCCGAGAACACTCCCGCCGGGGGACTATTTCAACAACAGCCGTTCGTAGCACTGATCGAAAGCATAGCCGTTTTCGCGGGCGTACTCCTTGCCAATGTCCTTGATGCGTTGTTTGAAGGTGTTGCACAGATCGCGCTGCGTCTTGCGGGCATTGGCGTCGTCCTGGCGCAGTAGGAAGGGAGTGGTGGCAACCAACTCGATATCACGCGTGCGTGGCATGACGATGCAACTCACGCCATTTTCGCGCAGATAATTGGCGGCCTGGACGGCATCGTCCCGCCGCGTACGATAGAAGTGCTGAATCACGATGTAGTGGTAGCCGGGTTGAAACTCGAAGGCGACGGGCTCTTTCAGGAATCTGTTGGAATCCGCGGCGGGATCGTTAGCTGTTTCGTTTGGCGCGCCGGGAGGTGTTGCTAAACGCTCATCCCGGGCAGCGCTGTGGCTGGCGGAAGTGTCTTCAGCGCCCGGCTCCACGACACCGAGCGGACTGCCGGCGTGGGTGTCAGCCACGTCGTTTGATGGTGGCTTGTTCCGCGCGTACCGCCCACCAGCCTGAAAGGTCACCCACAATATGAATAGCGCGCCGATCGCGACCACGCTTAACGCCGGCCAGCCCAACTCGGCATACAAGCGGCCGCCGGTGAAGCGAAACGGTGATCGGTCAGGAGTGGCTGCCGCTGTTGGTGGCGCCGCGGGAGAGGGTGTCGGCGTCGGTGGCGCGACTTTAGTTTGGCGGCGCTCGCTGGTGTCACGCAGGTGACTGCCGCGCATCACTTCATACAGAACTGGACGCTTCCGGCGCGCGGCCACGGGAGATCTCCTTGTGGGATACTAACAGAAGCCCTACGCAGATCAATTGTAGACGGACTGCCGTGGCGCACAACTGAGATTTTGCTGAACTGCGTTCCGGATCCCGGTTGCCGGCTGGTATCAGCAAGCTCTGGAACCGCACCCGAAATAGTAAAAACAGCGGCTGACGGTCGGTCAGCCGCAGCTTGAGACCCTGAAGATCTCCGTACTTGACTTTGAAAGGAGACTAATGGCGGTAGTGGAATCCGATCCCGAAATCATGTCCACGCTGGTAATGACTGCTGTGATATAGCCGGTGTGGACGGTGGTTGTAATGGTAGTAGTGCCGAGTGGGGTAGGGTCGGTGAACCATTCGGGTAACAGAATGTTTCACGACGGGGCGAGGCTGGATCACGCGGTTGTGGTAGTATCGACGCGGGACATAATCGCGATAAACGACCACGCGTGGCTTGTAATCACGGACAATGACGGTCGGCTCACATCTGACAACTGGTCTATATGTGCGATATTGCACTGTCGGCGCGGGTCGGTAATAGGCATACTGCCCGTAATTGTAATAGCTGGTATAGCATGGAGTTCGGTTGTAGCTGAAAGATACGCCCCAGTCCCCGCCCAGCGCTATTGAGCCACTCAGGGCGACCACAGCCACGCCGGCCAGCACAAGTCGCAGCCTTGAAGTCAACATTTCGGTTCTCCTGGTTCTCAACCGGTTGAGGCGGTCCGACAGCCATCCAGGCCCCGCCAATTTTATAGACACTCCCGGTGTCCAATGGTTGGGTTGTCGGCTCGCGCGGGTAGGGGTTTCGGCGGATCTGCCGGGACTCAATGGGCGTAACAGCCTGCAAGAATGAGACTTGCGCGAATTGTCAACATAATGGAACGATGCGTGGTGCCGGCACGCCAAGTAACTATCATGTGCTGGTTTCACGGGTGCGAGATGGCTATTGAGTGGCAATTGCAGGAAGTGACCTGGCCGACCGATCCGCCGGCGGCTGCGGCGGCGTTCGCGGACGGGGCTGAACTGGCGTGGCTGGACAGCTCCATCGATGTGACGCCGGCGGTTTCTGGTGCCAGATATAGCCTGATCTGTGCCCGCCTGATCGCGTGTCTGGCGCAATGTGATCGGCAACCGGCAACCCTGACGGTGGCGGGGCGGATTTGCGAGAGCGATGTAAATGCCTGGCAGCTATGGCGGCGGACGCTGGAGCGGCTGCCGCGCGCCGAACTCGCGCCATGCGGCCTGACTCCCGGATGGATCGGCTACGTCGGATTCGAGGCTGCCCAATTGCTCGAAAGGTTGCCCGCCTCACATCGCGCGGACCTGGGCTTGCCCCTGTTACGCCTGGCACTGTACGATCGGGGGATCGTACTCGATCATCACCAACGGCGGGCATTGGCCATCAGTGCTCCCGGGGTGGCGGAGGCTCTGGGATTACACAACGCGGACCGGTACGCGGATTGGATCCAACGCTGGCAGGCAGCGGCGGAGACTCAGCAGTATCAGGTTCAAACCGCGACGCCGCGCTTGTGTCACGAGATCGCGCAAGCCGAGCATGAACGGATTGTCGGGCGGGCTTTGGAGTACATCGCGGCGGGTGATATCTACCAGGTTAACCTGGCGCAATGTATGCGGCTGGAGGGTGTTGGCGATCCGGTGGCGGTGTATGCCGCGATCCGGCGGGCTAATCCGGCCCAGTATGGGGCGTTGTTACGGTGGGATGATTGTGCGGTGGCGTCCGTGTCGCCGGAGTTGTTTTTGCGGTGTGAAGCCGGGCGCGTGCTCACGCGGCCGATCAAGGGGACGCGGCCGCGCACGCGTGACGCGGCGCTCGACGAGGTTTACTGTCAGGCGTTGCGCGATTCCGCCAAGGATGCGGCCGAGTTGGCGATGATTGTCGACCTGCACCGCAATGATCTCGGACGGGTGTGCGAATATGGTTCCGTGCGAGTCAGCCAGCCGCGCGTGCTTGAAACGCATCCGACCGTTTTTCATACCGTCGCGGAGGTAACCGGGCAACTGGCTCGCGGGCGTGATGGGCTGGATCTGCTGGCCGCCTGCTTCCCGGCGGGATCAGTCACCGGCGTGCCGAAGATTCGCGCGATCGAGATAATTGATGAGCTGGAGCCGGTAGCGCGCGGGGTTTACACCGGGGCGGTGGGGGTTCTGGGGCTGGACGGGCAGATGACGTTCAACGTGGCGATTCGTACTTTGCAGATTCGTGGTTCCATGGCCACACTCTACGTTGGCGGTGGAATCGTGGCCGATTCGGATCCGGCGGATGAATATCAGGAGACGCTGGACAAGGCGCGTGGCATTCTGAGTGGCTTGCTGAACGGACCGGCGGGTATGGTTGCCACGCGGAGCCAGGATGGTCTGGCGCTGGGATAACGAGCGCGTATTAAAGGAGATGATCTTGCGCGAATGGGTGAGTATGAATGGCTGCCTGATGCCGGCGGATGAAGCGCGGGTCAGCGTTTTTGACTCGGGTTTTATGCAGGGGATCGGGCTGTTCGAGACCATGCGGTCTTACGCCGGCCGGATCTTTCGGCTCGAACAACACCTGGATCGCCTGGCGAACTCAGCACGGGCCCTGGGGTGGACCGCGATTCCCGAACCGGAGCGCATGAGCGTAGACATCGAACAAGTGCTTGGCGTGTATGATGGCATGGATGCCCGCGTGCGACTGACCGTTACTACCGGATCGCTGCTGGCGGCGGCTGTTGACGAGCCGGAGCTGACGGTCGTGGCCAGCGCGGCACTCGGGGGGCAATATCCCGCGGAGTGTTACGCACAGGGTGTAACCGTGCTGGCGTCAGACTGGCGTCAGAGTCGCAACGACATTACCGCCGGCCACAAGACGACGAGCTATTTCGCGCGTCTATACGCGTTGCGCTGGGCACATGCCCGCGCGGCCTTCGAGGTGCTGTGGCTGAATCATGACGGGCACGTCGCCGAGGGAGCGATCAGCTCGATCTTCGTGGTGCGTAACGAGGAGTTGATCACGCCGCCGCTGGACACGCCGATACTTCCTGGTATTACGCGCGCGGCGGTGATTGAGCTGGCACACGCACTGGAAATGGCCGTCGAGGAGGGTCCCCTGACAGTCGAGGACGTTCAAACGGCTGACGAGATGTTCCTGACCAACAGTATGATGGAGATTGTGCCGGTCGTGCGGCTGGGGCACCAGCCGATCGGTAACGAGAAGCCGGGTGAGGTGACACGCGAATTGGCGTCGGCTTATGCACAGTTGGTAACGCGGGAGTGTGGTCATGAGTAAGCACGGCGGTGGCGGGACGGTCAGCGACGTGCTGGAGAGCATGGAAGCCATCGCGCCCTTACGTTATGCCGCCGAGTGGGATAATGTCGGTCTGCTGGCGGGACGCCCGGAGTGGCCGGTTCGGCGGCTTCTGCTGGCGATTGATCTGACGGACGCGGTCGCCACCGAGGCCCTGCGCAAAGAGGTGGACGCGTTAATCGTCTATCACCCGCCGATATTCAAGGGAATTTGCGCGATCACACCCACGGCTGAGTCTCCGACAACGTTGCTGCCAGACCTGCTGGCTAAGCGTATTTCAATCCTGGCTTGGCACACTGCGCTGGATGCGGCGGTGGGTGGGACGAATGATATTCTGCTGGACATCTTTGAGCCGGTGAGCCGGGAGCCGTTGGAGCAACTCGTTACGCCGGGTGAGCATTATAAGCTGGTGGTGTTTGCGCTGGCGCGGGAGGTCGCCGCGTTAAGGCGGGCGCTAGCGAGTCAGGGGGCCGGCGTAATTGGGCACTATAGTGAATGCAGCTTCGAGTTGGCGGGGCAGGGGACGTTCCACGGTGACGAGACAACCAACCCGACCGTCGGCGCGCGGCAGGTTCTCGAACGCGCGGACGAGATCCGCCTGGAAATGGTGGTACCCCGTGCGCGGCTGGGCGCGGTGGTGCGGGCGCTGTACGCCAGTCATTCCTATGAAGAGCCGGCGTATGATTTGTATCCCGTACATGTGACGCCATGGCGGGCCATGGTCGGCATGGGGCGTATCGGTATGCTGCGCCGACCGCAACGCGGCGAGGCATTAATACGCAAGCTGGCCAGCTTGGTGGATCTGTCGGGGGCCATGGTGGTGGGTAAGCTGAAGCGTTCTTTTCGCTCGGTGACGGCCGCCGCCGGTGCCTTTGGGATTAAGTCTTTTACCGATCCGCGTTCGCTGGTGGTGACGGGTGAGTTCAAGCATCATGATGCCCTGGAATTGGAGAAGCGGGGTGTGACAGCGGTGCACCTGGGGCATTACGCCAGTGAACGGCCGGCGCTGGAGGTGCTTCACCAGAAGCTGGCGCGGCGGCTGAAAGGTGTCCGAGTGGCCATTGCGCGGCGCGATTGTGCTCCGTTGCGGCGTATTGAAGAATAGCGTGCGTTGGCTGGTCTGGCTGGCGTGCTTGGGAGAAAAGCCATGTTGACGGAAATGTTGAGCAAAAGAATAGTCGTCGGCGGGCTGTTGTTAGCAACAGTACTGATGGTCATGCCGGCCGTGTGGGCCGCTGATGGCGATGCGCTGGTAATTATCAACGGCCGGCCGATCTCGCGGAAGAAGGTTGTTGACATGTTGATGGAGTCGCGCGGCTTGCAGATCATGCAGCAACTGATCGCGCTTGAGCTGGCCAAACAGGAGACGGGCCGGCGTGGTATCGAGGTTACGGCAGCCGATGTGCAGGCGCAATTTCGGCGGGCGGTGAATGAGATCATTCCGGAGCGCGATGCCAATGGGGTGGCCATGGACGAAGCGCAGAAGGAACATGCCCTCCAGCTTTTCCTGCAACAGAAGTGCCTGACCCGGCCCGAGTTTGAGGTGGCCATGGAGCGCAATGCCCATTTGCGCAAGGTGGTCGAGCAGGAATTTCGGGTCGATGAGGCCACGTTGCGCGAGGAGTTCGCGCGGACGTATGGGGCGCGCGTGGAGGTGCGGCATATCCAGTTCAACGCCGGGGACACCACCGCCGTGAATGAAGCCCTCGACCTGCTGTCCCGTGGTGTCGAGTTTGCCGAGGTGGCCCGGCGGGTGAGCGTCAACACTCAGACGGCGGCCAACGGCGGCTTGATGGCTCCGTTTACCTTTGAAGACGAGACCATCCCGGCGGCGCTACGCGAGACGGCTTTCTCGTTAGAAGCCGGCCAGCGTTCCAATCCGACGCTGGTCGGCAACATGATTCATATTCTGCAACTGGAGCGGCGAATTCCGCCCGCCGAGGTACGCTTCGAGGATGTGCGGTCCGAGGTCGAGGCCCGGCTGCGCCAGCGGGTCGTTCATCAGCGGATGAACGAATTGATCTCCGATCTGTTTCGCCAGGCGCAGATCCGGGTGCTGGATCCCAAGTTGAAGCGTGAATTTGAAAAGATGCTCTCCGAGCAGGCCGCGGGGGGAGTGCCGACCCGCTAAGAGCCACGGCTGGCGGGTTACAATCCGAACAGAGCCCGCAAGCGTCCAGCCAGGTCCGCGTGTGCCAGGCGGGTTAACTCGCCGGCGTCCAGCCAGGTGCCGTAGCATACCGTGCAACTGTCGACGATGGTGCCGGGGCGTGCCCGGCTGTTGAGCTTGATGAGGTAAGTTCCACGGCAGCGGGGGCAGTGCAGTTGCCGGGGCTCATCCTTGGCGAGCTTCTGGAAGCGCGCATCCTCCTTCAAGAGCGGCCGGGGATTGGCGTCCAACAGCTTTTCCAACTCGAGCATGTCGAACCAGAGGCCATGGCAGGTCGGGCAGCGATCGAGAGATACACCCGCGATCTGCTCCTCGTTCATCTCGACATCAGTACATCGGGGGCAATTCATTGGCGCTGTCTCACTCAATGTCCGGCGTGCCTGGGCACAGGCTAAAACGCGATGGTGGTTACGGCACGATAAATGAATCCGTATTTGTCAGGGGTCCAATCAGTTGGTCGGCGGCCGGCACGAACCCGATCAGATTGCCGACGCGTGTGAAATCCGATTGCAGCGTATAGATATTGTCGCCATTCACTCCGACGGTGGGTTTCTTGAGAAACTCCACGTGACAATCGATGAAGAGGGCGTTTTGTCCCTCGCCGCGATGGTTGCGGCTGTTGTATGGCCGCCACTGGTGGTTTGGCGCGCGGAGCAGATCGTCAGCCGAACGCGTGGCCCATCCGGACGGAACCTGGGTATCGGAGAGCTTATCGCTGATGGTGCGGGTACCGGGCAATCCCGGTTCGCCCGCCGTGAAATAGGGGCTCTTGTCGGCGGCGACGACCATGCGCGGATCCATCGCCTCGCGCGGCTGACCTTTCAGCCCGTACGGTAGCTGGTAGCCGTAGCTCAGATTGTGATACCCGCTGAAATCAAAGCGGTTGATGCCCGGCTGAGCGGCCCGGGCTATACGGTTCTCGTAATTCCGCAAATCATCCTCGACGTCAGGGCGCGCATTGGGGCAGATATGCTGTTTCGGAGTCGTATAGCCCCCGATGACCATGAGAAAGAGTGAGCGGCTGGGGTGGTTGCGTTGGGGGCTGCGCGAACTGTTCTCGGTGATCTTGAGATATTCGTGCGAGCCCATGGTGCCGATCCACTGTACGCCGTGCATGCGGGGATCATCATCGGAATATTCTGTTTCAAAATAATGATGTGGGAACCACTCCAGGTAGTCATTGGCATAGATGTGCATGCCCTGCCCGAGCCCGCGCAGATTGGCCGCGCAGACCGCCCGTTTTGCCAAGCCGCGGGCGCGGGCCAGAGATGGCAACAAAATCGCAATTAACAAGGCCAGGATAAACATCAGCCAGAAAAGATCCCCCAGCGAGAAGCCCCGCCGCAGGTTGGTTCGTTTTGTTCTTGTCGCACCCATCAGCACACCTCCCTCGAGTCAGTAAAGACTATGCTTTGGCGTGGCCCGTTCAACAAATCGGTGCCGGCGTCTATTTCTCGCTGCCAGCCCATTCGCGCTGCCGCACTGTTACCACTGGTTTGGGAGTGCGTCAAGCGTTAATGCAATTGGTAAGGTTGACACACGGCCGTGATTATCGGGCGTTCGGGTAATTACAGCCAGCGACCAGAGTGAACTTCGGTTTTTTTAGGATGGTTTAGTTTTCCGAGGAGAATGCGAGTACAGTTATAGATGTATGGGCTGTATGTGTTGTCAGGAACCCGGTATGTGCCTTGATGCAGCGCTGAGGGCTGGAGCGAGAGGCTGACTAATCTGGATGGGGGGGGTGTTTCCCCGCCCAGGAGGTTACTTTCCATGAAACCGCGCAACAAGAGTGTCTACTGTGGTCTGGTTTTATTAACGCTGATTGTCTACGTGCCATCCGTGGAAGCTGGACCACACGCTTTGACCATTGAGAAGGTCGCCGGTCAGACAGCGCTCACTCTTGATGGAAACGCTCCTTTTTACATGACTGAGAATCAGGTCAGCAATGCCCGCCTCCTGGCTCTGCCGGATGCGGAGGGTGTCGCCGCGCTGTGGGACGAGCTGTCTGCGAACGGCGTCCAGGCGCATTTTTACGCGATCAGTCTGGATGGTCAGACTTTTGCACGGGCGCGGCGTACGAGCCACGACCTCGCGCTGCGTTACACGAAGTTTGATCCGACCGAGTTGGCGGCCGTAGTCCCGTTGGAACTCCAGGCCCGTGCCGCTAGTGAGTTGTACATCGTGCAGTTCGAAACGCAGCCCTTGGAGGCTTACCGGCAGGAGCTGCGCGCGTTGGGGGCCACGGTGTGGACCTATGTTCCCAATCATGCCCACGTCGTGCGCATGACGCCGGCGGTACGCGCGGCAGTCGCCGAACTGCCGTGGGTGCGCTGGATTGGAAGAGTGCATCCGGCTTACAAGCTGGAAGAGGAGATTCTGAATCAGCTCGCGACGGGCAGCTCCATTGAGCCGCGGCGCTATTCGATCATGCTGTATGAGCGCGGGGTGGATGCTCAGCGGCGGGTGTGCGAAGTCATCGACACACTGGGCGGCTTTATACATGGGACCACGCCACTGGGTTTCCGCATCGAGGCCACGCTGTCGCTGGAGCAGGTGCGCGCGCTGGCTGATCTGGATGACGTCATGTTCATCGATCGTAAAGGCGCGCTCGAGATCGATATGGACATCGCACGTGAGATCGGCGGGGCGAACTACATCGAAAACTCCCTGGGCTATACCGGCCAGGGCGTGCGCGGTGAAGTGGCTGATACCGAGGTGTACACGAATCACGTCGAGTGGTCGGCGCCGCCGATCATTCACGTGGCGGGCGCCAGTGTCGATCATGGAACTTCCGTGTATGGCATTCTGTTCGCGCAGGGTGTCAATCCGCAGGCGCGTGGTCTGATTCCGGATGGCGTGGGGATTTTTGCCTACAGCAGCGGTCTGCTGGGTGGCGGGTCGACGCGCTATACGCATACCTCGGAGCTGGTAGATCCGTTCGGTCCCTACCGGGCGGTTTTCCAGACGAACAGTACCGGCGACGCGCGCACGTTCTACTACACCACCATCTCCGCCGAGATGGATGACATGCTGTTGCTATACGATATTCTGATCTGCCAGTCGCAGAGCAACGCCGGCAACCAGGACTCACGGCCGCAAGCCTGGGCCAAGAACATTGTCTCGTGCGGGGCCTATTACCATCACAACACCCTGACGCGCATTGACGATCAATGGGATTACAGCACGAGCGCCGCGAGCATCGGGCCGGCGGACGATGGCCGCATCAAACCGGACCTCAGCCACTTCTACGATGACATCTTTACGACCACGAACGGTGGTGGCTATACCGAATTTGGCGGCACGAGTGGTGCCACGCCAATTGTGGCGGGCCACTTCGGTCTGATGTTCCAGATGTGGCACGAGCAAGTCTTCACGGGCTTTGGTGGACAGGCCACGGTTTTTGACAGCCGGCCACATATGACCACGGCCAAGGCCCTGCTGATCAATAGCGCTTATCGCTATGACTGGATGTCGGGCGGTCCGAATGGCGATATTGACCGGTTCAAGCAGGGCTGGGGCATGCCGGATCTTGAAAAGCTGTACGGCCTGCGCGACAAAATCTTCATCATCGACGAAACGGATGTGCTTACCGAGCTACTTACAACGCAGCATTTGATCACCATTGAGCCTGGCGAGCCGAACTTCCAGGCCACACTGGTTTATGCCGATCCGATGGGTAACGTGGGAGCCGCGCATCATCGCATCAATGACCTGTCGATGCGCGTGACCAGTCCGGGCGGGACGGTTTACTGGGGTAATAATGGCCTGACCGCTGGCAACTTTTCCACGCCGGGTGGCAACTCCAACACCATCGATACGGTCGAGAATGTTTTCATTGCGAATCCGCCACCCGGTCAGTGGAGTGTTGAGGTCATTGCTGATGAGATCAATGAAGACAGTCACCTGGAGACCCCCGAAGTGGACGCCGACTATGCCCTGGTGGTGACCGGCGGGCAGGGTCAAACCGTGCCGCGCCCGTTCTATATCCGGCTGCTCAGCGGTCCGAGCGGCTTAATCCCGCCCGGTACGATAACCAGTGTCGAGGTTGAGATCGTCCCGGACAGCGAGACGATCGTGCCAGGTAGCGAAACGCTGCACTATCGCTATGACGGCGGGGCGTACGAGACGCTTATGCTGATAGCTCAAGGTGATGATCGGTTTATGGCCGACCTGCCGATCGTGCAGTGTGGCGACACGCCGGAGTACTACGTGAGTGCCGAGGGCGATCTAGGCACGGTATTGACCTCGCCGGCCAACGCGCCCGCGAGCGTTTACAGCTTTGAGGTGGGCGAGTTGACGGTCATCATGCAGGATAACTGCGAAACCGATCTGGGCTGGACGGTCGAGAACTATAACCTGACCGACGGGCCCTGGGACCGCGGTATCCCGGTTAATTGTAGCCGAGGTGATCCGCCCAGCGACTATGACGGCTCGGGGCAATGCTATCTAACCGACAACAGCGCGGCTGATGTCTGTAACAGCGATGTTGACAGCGGCTATACCTGGCTGATCTCGCCGACCATTGACCTCGGCGACGGTGATGCCGAGATCTCCTACGCCCTGTGGTATACGAATAATTATGGCGCCGATCCGAACAATGATTACTTTGTGGTCTGGGTATCCAACAACGACGGCGGAAACTGGACGCAGGTCGAGGAATTCGGGCCGAGCTCATCGTCCGGCTGGAGCGTGCATAGCTTCCAGGTTGGTGACTACGTCACGCCGACCGCCCTGGTCAAGGTGCGTTTCGAGGCGTCGGACCTCAGCAGTGGCTCGGTGGTCGAGGCGGGCATCGACGATTTCGTGGTCAGTCGGATCGGTTGCGAAGGCCCCGCCACGGCGGTCTGCTGCCATGGCTACGTATGCTACGACGTTAATACGAGTGATCCGGAGGATCCGCACCGCGAGAGCATCTGCCTGGCGATGGGTGGTACGTATATCACCGATGCGACGTGTGCGGCCAGTCCGTGTGACTGCGGCGGCGGCGACTACCGCGGTGACGCGAATTGCCTGGGCGATGGCGTCGACGCCTACGACATTGACGCGTTCATTCTGGCGGTCGGCTCGGTTAGCGATTGGCTAACGCAATTCGAGTGCGACTACTTCTGCGCGAACGATATCAACTGCGACGGCGACGTGAACTCGTACGATATCGACTGGTTCATCACGTGTGTCGGTAGTGGAAACTGTCCGCCCTGTCCATAGCCGGCATGTGCCGAGCGAAAGCGCCCTGATGCTGATGGCTTCAGGGCAGTAGCCGCAGGGCCTCGGTGGGCAGTTCGCCGGCGTCGGAAGCGGCCGAATTCTCCCGGACTTGTTTCGGCGTCTTGGCACCGGGGATCGTGGTCTGACAGGCAGGATGACTCAGGCAGAAGCGCAAGCTGATCTGTGCCAGCGTCTGACCCGGACAGTGGTCGAAGACTGGCTGCAACGCTTCCAACTCGGCCAGGTACTTTTCCAGATTCTCCGGCGACAAGTTCATCCGCCGGTGGTCATCCGCGCCGAATATGCTGCGGCGCGTGAACTTTCCGGTCAGCAAGCCGAACAGCAGGGGTATGCGCACGATTACGCCGATGCCGTGCTGCTGGGCCTTGGGCAAGAGCACCTCTTCAGCCTG
>JBDRDH010000218.1:0-10554 GCA_043820985.1 Planctomycetota bacterium | reverse complement strand
GAAGCCGGACGGGTCGAACGACGCGTAGAGGAAGTTATGCCAACTGCTCGCCATGCTCCTGACGGCCGCCGCGTAGTAGATATTGCCGAATCCGTGATCAGCAAGATTCCACAACCGCAGCCCCGCCGCCAGCAGCAGAATCAGAACTAAACACAAGTGTGGACGCCGTCCGTCTCTTGGCGTGGTCGTCGTGGCGGATTGCTCGTCTTGAAGATGCTCGCTCACGGCACTCGAACTCCCACCAGCTCGCCAAACCTTGCTCCAAGCTGCGGCGCGATGGCGATCTTGATAGGCCAGCCCCACTCGGGGACCGCCGGGTTCTGCCATAATCGTACCGGCAACTGTTCAACCGCCGGGCCGATGGCGACAACGTGTGAGTCGGCTACCCGTCTCGGGCTGCCCGCCCGGGTCACTTCCAATTCAGTAGGCATACCAGCTTCGAGGCGGGCGGCCTGTGTCGCTGTGGCATAGGCTATGACCTCCGCTGGCTGCGCTGCGGCAACAGTGAGAACCTGCTCGCCGGCCAGCAGTGTCTCTCCCGCGCCACGCAGCACGGTGCTCACGATTCCGTCCATTGGGCTGCTGAGCACTAGCATGGCACGCTCCAGCGCCAGTTCATCGATGCGGCGCTCTTGCACGGTCAGCGCGGCGCGCAGGGGCTGGAGGGCTTTGTCCAACGTCGGCGGCACCGGATGATGCCGGGCGAAGGATTCCTGACGCCGGTGTGCGTTTTCCAGGTCGAGTTCTACCTGGGCGAGGGCGTTCTCGTTCTCCTCAACCTTCTTCTTTGTTGCCTCGAATTCGGACTGCGCCGACGTGAACTCGTACTGGGATGCAACACGTTTCTCATACAGATCGCCCAGCCACTCTGCCTGGAATCGCAGGAACTCCAGTGTTATCCGGTCTGTCTCCAGCTCAACGGTGAGTTCCAGCACGCGCAAGCGCGTGTCCTCCAGGTCGATGGCAAACCGCCGGGCTTCGGCCATCTGCTCGACTTCCTGGACCAGTGCTTCGGCAGCAAGGCGGTCCTCGGTCGCCGCCAGCTCCGCCCGCCAGCGAGCGACCTCCGCCGCGGCGGTGGCCAGTTCCGCCCTGACCCGGGCATCTTCCAACACTGCCAGCGTCTGGCCCTGCTTCACGTGCTCGAATTGTCGGACGGGCACGATCAGTAATCGGCCGTCGATCAGGGAGGCGACTTGGCGCTGCTGGCCCTGGGCGATGCCGGTCAACTCGCACCGTTGGGCACGATGCGTGAACAGCCAGCCCGCTGTCGCGGAGGCAGCCAGCCAGACTACGACCGGCGCCAACTGCCGGCGCCAGCGCCCTAATCCGTAGCTTTGCCATTTCGCCGTTGTCGTCATCCCTGCTAGACCTCGAGCAGTTCTTCTTGCATTGTCAGGCTGACGCTGCTGATGTCGGGCACGTCTTCCAGTGCGGCCACCATTTCCTCGTTGCAACCGTAGTCGCGTATCATGAGTTGATAGGAATACTCCGTCGCATCAGCGAGGCTGCTGTCCTGCGACGAGATCAGCACAAAGCTGTTGCAGAAGCGTTTCAGTACTCCCAGCACAGGATGATCGGCCCCGATAGCGCCGGCCAGATTGAATCGCAGGAACGCGTTCTGCGGCCGATGCGAGCCGAAAGACGTCAGATGGAGGTAGATGGCAATTGCGCACAGGACGACGGCGCCCACGATCGCGATGGCGTAACGCTGCGAACCGGCCGCCATTCCAATTACCAGTGCGCAGAAGATGAACGCGATATCGCGCGTGTCCTTGACGATATTCCGGAAGCGGATGATCGCCAGGGCGCCCATCAGGCCGACCGCGGTGACGAAGCTGTTGCCGATCACCGCCATTACCATCGCGACCACGACCGTGATCAGAATCAACGCCTGAACGAAAGACCGAGAGTAGGACATTCCACTGTGCGTACCGTAGTAGACCCACGCCAACACCTGCCCCAGAACGAAGGCCAGCAGCAACGACAGCAGCACGCTTTGCGGCGTGAAGATGCTGCCGCGAACCGAACCGCCGTCAAGAAAGTACCATAGCTGTTCCATTGCTCCTGTCTCGCATGGCTGCCGGACCGAGGAAACGCAAGTCGCGCGCCTGTCTGACCAGCATCGTGTACTTGGGGATTGACTTCGACTGAAGCCCGAAGGATCGCACCATCCGGCTCAGCCACATGGGGCAGCGTCCGGTGAACTTGATCTCCAAAATGACCCCGGGCTGGGGATGACGATGCCATCCGTCGCCATTTAACCTCACGGTCGGCGTGTAGGTGACGTTCAGGCATAGTTCGTGGTCAAACGTCACGCGCACGTAGTCGTCCAGTTTGCTTTCGAATGCGCGGCGCAGGTAGCGAACCCGCATCACCGGCCCAGCGCCGGTAAGTCTCTGGTAGTACAGGAACTGCTCAAGGTTCCTGCGTTCGTCAGCGTTACTTGGTGATGGCTGTAACGTCCCGGCAAGCAACGCCGCCATATTGCGCTGAGCCACTTGAGCCCGGCTCTTCACGATGATCTGGTTGATGCGGCGTTTGATCTCGAAGAAGCAGGGCTCGTCCGGCCCGTCGCGATAGCTGCGGATGCGGAGCTTGTAGCGGTTCTTGACACCATCCAACGACTCGTGGCAGAACCGCAGATCATCGCTATCCAGGTACAGGCTGACCAGCGGATACACACCGTCTGCGGAATGGACATCCGGGTGCATGTGGGGCCGGATGTACTCCACGATTGCCGCCGCCTGAGCTTCGCTGATACGATATTTCAGCTCGTGGCGGCACCACATCGTTTTGTCGTCGCTGTGCATCATTGTTCCGGCTCGGCTGTCAGTTGTTGGATCCACCTGGCGTCGGCGTGGTCAGCGCTTGCCAGGCATCGGCGCCGTCCGTGGTTCGCCCGAACGACACATCCGCCGACTGCTCTTCGAAGATCAGCGTGTCGATAGCCACATTGCCATTGGCGTCGGTGTCGAACAGCCCGACGGCCTCGCCGGTCCACGCCAGCTTGAAGCTGGCATGGGTATCGCCCTGTTCGGGATCATTGTCCGCCCAGAAGAGCAGGTATCCGCCAGCGTCGATACTGACCCCGTCCGGGATCCGCCACTTCCTCGGCTGATTCAGGTCGTCGGTCAGGTACATGCCACCAAGATCAACGGCGCTGTCACCGGCGTTGTAGAGCTCGATCCAGTCGGGGTATCCGCCACTGCCGTCGGGATCCTGGACGGCAGTATCGTTGTTGGCCATGAACTCGTTGATGTAGAGCATCGGCAGTCCGGCAGGCGCAGATTCCAGCGAGCCACATCCGGCGAGGACAATGCCGGAAGCAATCGCCGCTATCACGACGTTTAACCATCCCGCCTTCGTCGCCACCATCTCAGTCATGATCGGCCTCCAGGAACTCGATCGCCGCCTCGTTGCGCTGGATCACGTGATTCAGAAGGTTGTCGAGTTCCGTGTCGAACTCCTGCGAATCGAACAGGAACGTGTACTCGGGCTGCTCACTGTCGGCGCCTGTTACGTACGGCGCGATGAGATCATGTGCGGCGAGGAAACGCTCCTGGGTGGTTTCGACAGCGCAGGCCCCCTCGATCACGTCCTGCACGTGGGAGGCGTACGTTGCCCAATACACAGGATCGTCCATCAGGAAGCGGATCAGCGGCCAGTTCTCATCCACCTCATCGAGTTCGAGAGAGAGGGGTGCGAAAGGTTGCCCACCCGCGCCGGACTTGAACGCCTCGCCGCAATCCCAGGGAATCCAGTACAGACAATCGGCGTCGGCCGGATCGGAGTAGAGGTAGTAGTTCTGGGGCGTGTTGCCGTACGAATCCCAGTTCTGGATGAGCGTGTTCACGGCGAGCCAGCGAAGGAACTCGTCAACGTTCAGCGTGGCCTCCAGACCGGCCCGCCACGCGGCGGGATCGGAGCGGTCGGCGTGCAGCGCCGCGATGGCGGCCTCCACGTCGCTCCAGTCTTCCGTGGACTTGTTCGTTTTCTTCGGGAACGACTCCTCGTCGAAGGACACCCAGGTTGCGCCAATACCCTCGGGCTTGTAGAGGTTACCGCTATCGGCGCCGAACTGGGTCTCGAGCATCGGGTCGTCAGGCACCTCGGTCATGGTGTAGAGTCCGAAATACATAGACCCTTCTCCAAAATCCACGTACATCCGGTAGAAGGCTGTGCGCGGAGACGGTACGCCAGCCTCGCGGAAGATGTCGTGCACCACCTTCTCGCGCAGGAAGGAGGGGTCGCGGAAATTGTTGGACAGTGCCAGTTCCTTGAAACCGAAGAACCGCTGATCGTCGATCTCCGGATAGTCGTCCTCGAACTCATCGAGATCGAGCCGGAGTGGAAGTTTGGCAACGCCAATCTGCCACGGATGCATCAGCGACGAATTCCCCTTGAAGCGAATCCCGACGTCCCACCACGTCTTGCCCTCGAATTCCATGGTGCAAGGTACGTAGATCGGATTCCTCGGGAGAAGACTGAACTGATCGCCGTCACCGGGCGGGGAGCCATCAACCGGCGGAGGACCGCCCATCCCCTCCGGAATACAGGCCAGTCGGCCATCAGAGAGCATTGTGCAGGTTCCGGAGATGACCTCTCCCCCGACCGACACGGCGCAGGCATCTCCTTCCTGCATCCCCTCACACGCCTCGAACGCTTCCGGCGGCACCATCTCGGGCGGAATCTCTCCGGCCGGCCCTCCGTCACCAGGGGCCCCGGGTGGCGGTGCCAACTCACCGCCGGCTGCACCAAACTCGCCGAGCATGTCGGTCATGTCATCTTGCATCGCTTGCCAGTCGGCCGGCGCGATCGTGATATCCAGCCGGTTCACCTTGCCCTGGGGAAAGACCACGTCGTAGTTCGGCGTCGCGTCGTTGCCGTGCGTTTCGTCAGACCAGCCCACTGGCCGGCCCTCGTCGTTCAGCAGAAGCAGTTGATCGTTTCCGGATGACAGCGGACATCCTCCTAAGAGGCCGCAGGACACCGGCAGCGCGGCGGCGGCAAGCGTCCCGAGAAACGCGACATTCTTGGCGGTTGAACACAGTCGTTTCATGGTGGTCCTTTCTGGCGTGGAGGTACGCTCGTCATTTGCGCATCGAGGTCTTCGTTCACTCCCATTTATACGGGGAAACCGCATTGAGCGTCGCTCAAGGGAAGGTAAAGTATTGAAAAGGCCGTCTTTACGTTTCTTATCGCTACGCGGGCGAGCGTTCAGCGATAATGGTGGATATGATCCGGCGTCGTCAGCACGCGGGAGATGTAGTTGCTATGGCGGAAGCCTCTGAACCCAAGACCGATTGTTCCGTGGATCGTCTGCTGGTCATCGACGATGACGTCGAGCTGTGCGAACTGGTCGCGGAGTACCTTGAACCGGAGGGGTTCCGAGTAGAGGCCGTCCACGATGCCGAACAAGCAGTCGAGCAAGCACTGTCGAAGGGCTACGCGCTCGTCGTGCTCGACGTGATGCTACCGGGCTTCAGCGGCTTTGAGGTGCTCCGTCGCATTCGTGCCACGTCGGAGATGCCCGTGCTGATGCTTACGGCGCGCGGCGACGACGTGGATCGGATCGTCGGGCTCGAGATCGGCGCCGATGACTATCTGCCCAAGCCGTTTAACCCACGCGAGCTGGTCGCCCGGATCCGCGCGATTCTCCGGCGAACGAAGCCGGCGCGCGACGGCGCACCTGGAGCCGCGGGGTCTGAGTGCATCGTGGTGGGTGATGTCGAGTTGAATGTCGGCGCACGAACGGTCCAGCGCGCCGCCGAGCCCGTCTCGCTCACCGCGGTTGAGTTCAGCCTGCTGGAAATGCTGCTGCGTGCGGCAGGTCGCGTGGTGACGCGGGAGGAACTCTCCAAGACCGTCCTCGATCGCCGGCTGTCGCCGTACGATCGGAGCATGGACGTGCACGTCAGCAACCTCCGGAAGAAGCTCGGCCATACAGTCGGCCAGACCGAGCGGATCAAGACCGTGCGCGGCGTTGGGTACCTCTACGCGGTTCCGGCCGGCCCGCGTCGATCCGATGAAGGGCCCGGCGAGAGATAGTCCCCGTTTGTGGGGTGGCGAATATGCGAAGCCTGTTCCTCAAGATTTTCCTGTCGTTCTGGCTGGCAAGCGCGCTCATAGTCGGCGCGCTGATTCTCCCGGCGATATGGACGCCGCTGCCAGGCCAGGTTGAAGCACGGGCGCATGCCATGGCAGCTACGGTGCTCACCCGCTACGGTCGAGAAGCTGTCGATGTGTTGGAACGTGACGGGCGAGCCGCGGCCGACGACTACGTCGAGCGCCTGGAGCACGCTATCGACATGCATGTCTTCCTGTTTGACGAGTCGGGTGAGGAGGCGTTGGGGAGGCGTGCGCCCGCTGGCGCCAGAGATCTGGCGGCGCGCAGCGACAAGAGCGGCAAGACCGAGATCATGCATTCCGGCACAAAGCCGCTGGCGGCACAGCCCGTGACCGGATTGACACAACGCCGCTACGTGGTTGTGGGAAACATGCCCGCCGGCCCCATGCGCGAGATTCTCTCCGACCCCCGCCTGTGGGCGCCCCCCATGGTCATCGTGCTGCTGGTGGCCTGCATAGTCAGCTACGGGTTAGCGCGATATCTGACCTCCCCCGTTCGACGACTCCGCGACGCCACCCGGCGGCTTGCCAGTGGGAATTTCGCAATCCGCGTGGGGGCGACGGTCGGGAAACGACACGACGAGATCGGCGACCTGGGCCGCGACTTCGACTTCATGGCCGAGCGCATCGAGTCGCTGATATCCTCGCAGCGGCAGTTGCTACAAGACATATCCCACGAGTTGCGGTCGCCGCTGGCGCGCCTCAATGTCGCACTGGGGCTTGCCGGCCAGCGCGCCGGGCCGGAGGTGATGGGCGCGCTTGATCGGATAGAGCGCGAAGCGGAGCGCCTCAATGAACTCATAGGTCAACTCTTGACAGTCACCCGGCTGGAGAGTGGCACGGAGGGCATCGAGTCCGTGCGCATCGATCTGTCCGAGCTCGTACAAGAGATCGCGGCCGACGGCGACTTCGAAGCGAGCATCGGCAAGCGCCGCGTGCATCTTGTTGATTTCGAAGACTGCGCGGTGTTTGGCTCGCCCCTACTGTTGCGAAGTGCCATCGAAAACGTCGTGCGCAACGCTGTCCGCTACACCGCCGAACAGACTGCGGTGGAGATTACGCTTCGCCACCGATCCGACGACGTCGACTCCTGTGCGGTGATCCGCGTCCGCGACCACGGTCCGGGCGTACCGGAGGCGGCGCTCACCGAGATATTCCGCCCGTTCTGCCGCAGTTCTGACGCGCGCGACCGGAAGACCGGCGGCGCCGGCCTGGGTCTGGCCATTACCGAGCGAGCAGTGCTCCTCCACGGCGGCGGCGTTCGCGCCGCAAACGCCCCTGACGGAGGGCTGGTCGTCGAGATACGCCTGCCGTGCTTCGGGGACGAATCCGATCCTCCCAATGGCTCAGGTGGTGAACGTGGAACAGGTAATTGACAGCATGCTCGAGGGCGTTCCCCTGCGGGGGGCCGTCGCCGGGACATCGACGTTCACCTCCCGCTGGGAGATTCAGGTCGACGCCGGGCCTGCCAAGTTCTACCTTGTCCTCCAAGGTCGCTGCTGGCTTACACTCGACGATCAGCGACCGCCGGTTGCCCTGGCCGACGGGGACTTGGCTGTAGTTGCGCCGCGGCTCGCCCATCGTTTGGCTGACGACGTGCACAGCCCCACAGTTCCAGTCGAAGAGCTCGCCACCCATTCCAGCGTCCAGGAACCACAGGCCATCGCACCCGCTGCGGACGGTCCGCGAACTACCATTGTCCGGGGCTCCTTCGTTCTTGATGGGCGCGGCGACCACCCGCTGTTTGCCGCATTGCCTCCAATGATCCACGTAAGGGGGGAAGCCGGCGGAACGGCGTCAGGGTGGGACGATCTTCTGCGTCTGATCGTTCGTGAATCCGAGACAGCGCAGCCCGGCTCGCAATCCGTTGTCAATCGGCTGGTCCAGGTTGTCTTCATCAATGCCGTTAGAGCCTACGCCGCCACCATGCCCCAAACCCAGGGCGATTGGCTGGGAGCCCTGATGGACCCCGCCATCGGGCCGGCTCTGAGACTGATGCACGAGCGCCCCGAGGCCCTCTGGACTGTTGCCTCGTTGGCCAAAGAAGTGAACATGTCGCGATCGGCCTTTGCCGCCAAGTTTGCCGCGCTCGTGGGACAGCCGCCACTGCGCTATCTACTACGATGTCGCATGGAGAAGGCGTGCAGCCTCCTACGCTAGGTTATGTGCCAGAAGCGAGTTGCGAAAAACGCAGCTCGCAAGGCTCATAATCCGGAGGTCGCAGGTTCGAGTCCTGCCCCCGCTAGTTGAATGGTCATAGCGAAATCGGCCGACCCAGGGATTAACGATGAACGCCGAGGCAGAGACGCCTCGGCGTTTCGCGTTCTATCGCCAGTTTCCGCAAGCGTTACCCCCGCTAAGCTCGGCGTTATCGGACGCCCGACGACGGGCGCTGTCATGCTTCAGAACTCGGACGTTTTCTCCGGAATCCGGCTTTTTGGGTTGACAGCGCGCGCGGGGTAGATTATGGATTCTTCTGGAGGAGTCCCGTCTGAGGAGCGGCGCTTCGAGTGCCCTTGCGGAGGAGGAGATGATGAAAGCGACCCATTTGATTGTTCTGGTAGTAGCGGCGTGCGCCGCGGCCCCGGCCGCGGGGGACGACACCTACTGGAACGCCACGACCGGCAACTGGAGCAACGACGACAACTGGTCGAACGGCGAGCCCAACATCAATGACCATGCTTACGTCAACAACCACGGAACGGTCACAATCACGGACGAGGGAGAGCGTTGCCAGTGGCTCACCCTCGGCAACAACGCCTCTGAAGGCGGGAACGTCGTGATGTCCTCTGGTCATCTGTTGCACGGCCTCTCTCTTCTGGTCGGCGGCTATGGGAGCGGCACGTTCACGCAGAATGGCGGAAGGGTCACGGAGGGCTACCCCAGCAGTGTTGGGGTGGGCATCGGCTCCGGCAGTTCAGGGACTTATAACCTGAACTCGGGCGTCTTGACCACGTCGTACCTCGACCCAGGGTTTCGCGGGTTGGGCACGTTCACGCAGACCGGCGGGACATGTACCGTTACTCAGAGTGTGAGGATAGGGGGGGACTCTCCTGAGGGGCACGGGACGTACGCGATCTCCGGCGGCACCCTGTCTGCCACAAATATGAACGTCTACGCCAACGGGAGCGCAACATTCACCGTAACGGGTGACGATCCCATTATCCATCTTGGCAGTTACTTGCAGAATTCCAACGGCACGCTCGAATCGCGAATCGACGCCGGCGGCCTCAGCACCATCGCCGTAACCGAGACAGCGTGGCTCGAGGGAACGTGGAACGTCGAGGATCTGGGCGCGCCGCTAGGCACGTTTGACGTCTTGACGGCGACGGACGGCATCTTTGCCTACTTGGATGTGCATCTCCCCGGTGCCGACTGGTCCTGGGGTATTGCTAATGGCGATACGCTCTGGGTCGAGCACGTGCCCGAACCGACCACCCTGTCATTGCTTCTCTTGGGTGGTCTGTCATTACTGCGGCGACCCAGACGCCTGGCCCCCAAGTGAGAAGAGGTGCCGGGTGGCTGTCGGTGTGCTGCTCTTGAGCAGTGCGTTCGCGAGGCGACGGTTCCGCTCAGAGCACTGCTGACACAGCAGTGGGACACCGGCGCCATCTACTGCGATGTCGCATGGACAGGGCGTGCGGTCTTCTGCGCGACGGGCGGCTTGGGATCAAGGAAATTACGGTACGTGTCGGCTATGCGTCCGTGGCTGCATTCAGCAACACCTTCAAACGCTGGGCTGGCGCCGCGCCCGGAACGTACCGCCGTGCCATCCAATAGGGAACCACCCTGAATCACCAGGATGGCTCCAGACCTGCATCGTAGCGAACGCTCCACAGCACCGTTTTATCCACGCGGTCGCTGAAGCATGCTCACGCTGTTCGTTTCATGCCTGCACGTCAAACCATGAACCGACTTGGTCAAAGCCGAATGATCTGCTGTTGACGCCTAACGACATGTTCATGTCGCCCATGCGGCCCATCTCCTCAGACGTTGGCTTGAGGCTTTCGGGATCGATGCCGTAATCTACGAGCACGCCGGCAATCGTGTCTGCCACAACCTGTCTCGGATCGCTCGATTCGTCCAGATTCTCGAGCACGCTCGCGACCGCGGAGTCGATGCCGCTGGTGAGGCTCTCCAGATCTTCGGCACTCATGCCCACGTCTTGCGCGTAAGACTCGAGTTTGCTCCACAGCTCTTCGCGTTGCGCACCGCGTGGCGGGCCGACACCGCCAACCCCCATACCGGGTCGTCCCTCACTGCCCGGTCCTCCGCCCATCCGGGCGCCCGGGGGAGCGGAGGCGCTTGCGCCGCCTTGCTCCTGGATCCTCTGCTGGAGCATCTGGAGCATCCGGGAATCAGACCCACTGCTGTTAACTGCTGCAACCATAGGCTTTCTCCTTCACGTGTGACCGACAGCCCTGG
>JBDRDH010000217.1:0-27945 GCA_043820985.1 Planctomycetota bacterium | reverse complement strand
GAAGCCGGACGGGTCGAACGACGCGTAGAGGAAGTTATGCCAACTGCTCGCCATGCTCCTGACGGCCGCCGCGTAGTAGATATTGCCGAATCCGTGATCAGCAAGATTCCACAACCGCAGCCCCGCCGCCAGCAGCAGAATTAACATCAGGCACGACCATGGGAGCCAGCGAGCCGCGGGATTTATCCCGCGCGGATGTCCTCGCGGGATGAATCCCGCGGCTCGGCATGGTTTGATTCGTTGTTCCGACGTAGTCAGCGTTTCCTTCACGGACCTCTCTCCAACCTACTCGTAGCGCAGCGCCTCGATCGGATTCAGCGGCGTAGGGTTCAGGGTTTGGCGGCCAGCTATCAGCCCTCAGCTTTCAGCCAATGGTAGGGTGTGTCCCGGAGGCGCCAATCCCAGGCCCACATCTGAATTGTGCGTCAAGGAACGCACCCTACGCGACTAAGGACGAGAAGCGTCGATTCAAACACGAACACCACACCGTGGGCAGCGCACCGGGCGGGTCCGATCGGCCAGTCTTCGCTGCATCATTTCGGACAGCATCGATATGTCCCTGTCCAGGTGGTACGAGTGAATCCCATTGCGCACCACATTTACCGCTCCGGCACTGCGCGACGTAAGCTCCGTCGCAATGTCGGCGTCGCTACGCTCAGGGTCCTCAACAACCAACTCGAATTCCGCTTCCGTCCAATTGGGCGCCCGTGGCATCGCGGTTCCTCCTGCAAGGCCGAAGCGAAGAAGCAATGAAGCGACGGAGGGATCAGGGTTCAGTGTATGCCACTGCTTTCAAGCAGTGCCCTTCGGGGACCTTTCGAGGTCGCACTGCTCAAGAGCAGTGGCACGCCGTCAGTGCCACCCGCGGCCCTATGTGACGTACCACACCTACGCGTCCACTTCGTCAGCAGGGTCGTAAGATATGGCTATCTCGTCCAGGAACTCGGGCCGCAAGAAGGCGATAACGTTCTTGGCTTCCTCCAATCGCTGACAAAGGCATGAGTACGGAAGGAAACTGCACATCGAATGCAGCGGTTTCTTGCGCGAAGCAAACGTTGCCCTCGCAACCTCGTTTTCAAACTTCGGCTGTCTTTCGTCCGGGCCGACCAGGTATAGCTTGATGTCGAGATTGGGCTGCATCGTCAGCAGGTCCGACATCCGAAGTAACCCGGAGTAGATGGACGTCGTGTGCTCGACCTCAAAAGCTGCGACAATGGCCTGCCCACTGAGCCAGAGCACGTCGATATTCTCGATTGTCTTGTTCGTTACTTCATCGAACTGCGTCGGCAGGGTGGCCAGCATCGTGGGCAGATCACCGATCGGCTGGCCATTCCACGTTTTCCCTCGATCGGCCTTCGGTGCCCAGACATTCAGGCCGAGTTGCGTACCGAGATCGAGAAGCCGCCACTGAATCTCCGAATGCGTGGGTCCTTTCACACTATCGGCAGGCGTGGGGACTTCTTCTTCAACGGCCGGTACGCTTACGACCGTTTCGATTTCCTCATTTCCGGCCTTCGCCTTTAGCTTGTAGAGGTTGGCTGAGCGCGCAAGTTTCTTAGGGTCAACCGGACGTTCAACCGGGTTGGCGGCGGCTTCTCTAATCGCGGCCGCGATCGTGTCACCATCCTCGCGCTTGTACTTGGTGGGCGAGCTACGCACGTATCCCGACCAGTGTTTGCCGGCGACACCGGCGGGATAGAAGCTGAGCTTGCCAGCGAAAGACTCCATCGGGACGCCGTGCTCCGGTTTCAGCGTTACAAGTGCCTTGACGGGGAACCGAACCGGGAACACCTCCTCCTTGTAGATCGCCGAATCGTCCTTGAAACGCGCTCCAGTGACCTCCAGCAGTCCGACCCAGCGCTTCACGCCAACCATGTAGGACAGAAAGACATCACCGGGTCGGATGTTGCCTGCTCTCTTCCAATTGTGCTGACGAAAGCCCGAGACCTTGGAGCCGGCGGCCTGGAATTCCTCCCACGTATTCCCAGTGAACAGATTCAGCCAGTAATTCATTGCTCAGACCCTACTGTCAGTCCGGTTGCGCGCGAACATCAGCGCGGCTGGCGGGACAAGGGGTCCCCTACGCCCCGATCGTCGCGCTGGCCGTTTCGCTCCACCCTTGACATGCCGCCAAGCCTCGTCGCTGCGCGCCGGGGGACTTCGTCAAGGGCAGGCGGCCCCTTTTCGCCGGTCGGGGTCGGGTTTCGATCCGAGCCGCGACCGTTGGTGGCAACAGACCGATGTTCTTCGCGTATCGCGCCAACCGCTTCCTTACGGGCGCGGCTCTGATCATCTCGGCCCCCATCACGCCGGCCGGGGCGCTACTACTATACCGCCATGGTAGGCAACGCCCCAAGTCCTGTAAAGTGAGCGTATACCGGCCGTTACGGCCAGGGGCGTCGGAGGCGACCGCGGCCTTGGGATCGCCCCGGACAGAGTTCGCGGTACGCTGCCGGGGCGTGAGCAGAATCTAATCTCCTAACCAACGATCCAGGTGCTCTCTGACGAAGGAATCGTCGTTCATGGTGGGATAAGCACCGCAAATCCGGTCCAGTTCCTCGCTTTGGCCCGGGGAGAGCTCGTGGCTCGGATCCAGGCACCATCTTCCCTTCAGGAGTCCCTGGCGCCTCAGCATTTCGTTAATTCCCGGGATGCAGCCGACGAAACCGTTGGCCGCGTCGAAACAGGCGGCGTTGGCGTCGGTCACCTGGCCGGCCAGCACGAGCATCTCGGCGGGCACGGGGGCGTCGTTCTCGGTGATCGAATGGATCTGCTCAAGCAGTTTCACCGCACTTTTCGTCCACAGCGCCCAATGCCCCAGCAAACCCCCGACAATCCGGGCCGACCTCGTCCCAGAGGGGGTCTCGAACGTGTACCGACACAGCAAGTCAAGGACGATGTTGTCGTCGTTGCCCGTGTAAAGCGCTATGTCGCCCGCCCGCCCGGCCTCGCAGACGGCGCGTACGACGTCGAGCGTCTGATAGCGGTCAAACGCCGCGATCTTGATGGCCAACACGTTTTCGATCTCGGCGAAACTCCGCCAGAATTCATACGAAAGCAGCCTTCCGCCCACTTTCGGCTGCAGGTAGAACCCGAACAGCGGGATCACGCCGGCAACCTCGCGGCAATGCGCCAGCAGCGCGGGATTGTCCTCGTCGCGCAGGGCGGAGAGGTTTAGAAGACCAACGTGATAGCCCTTATCCCGCGCTAGCGTCGCCTCCTTGACCGCCTGTTTGGTCTTTCCGCAGACGCCGGCGACTTTCAGGATTCCGCGTCCGGTCCGCGCGCAAAAGGCGTCAATCGTTTCCGTGGCCAGCGCGAGCACCGGCTCATACAGGCCGATTTCCGGTTCCCGTATTTCAAATTGCGTAGTGTGCACACCGACGGCGACACCCCCGACGCCAGCGTCGAGATAATAGCGGGTCAGGGCGCGCTGCTGTCGAGCGTCGAGCTTCCGGTCGGCGGTCAGAGCCAGCGGATGAGCCGGGATGACGACGCCGCGTTTGACCTTCTCGAGAATGCGTGCGGGGATGTCCTTGATCGTCATGTCTAGTATTCGCCTCCCGTTTCCTCGAAATGAGTTGGCTTGTTCAGCGAGCGCCCGCCGGCCATGAGCCAGTGCGCCTGCCAGTGTATCAGCTTTTCCAGCAACACTGTCGGCGGCCCAAAGACCTTCGTGGCCTTGGCCGAATTGCTCAGCAGGGCCACCGGGCCTTCCTCGCCCGTGAACTCGACTCTCTTGCCCATGATCTCGGCAAATTGCTCGGCAACCCGGCGGATGGACACGACCTCCGGCCTGGTCACGTTCCAGATCGCCGGCGGCGACGTGCAATGTTCGAGCGCCAGCAACGTTTGATTATTCACGTCCCCCTGCCAGATTGCGTTGAAGTATCCCATTGTGAGATCAATGGGTTTGCCTTCCAGAACCAGCTTGCCAATGTCGTACAAGACCCCGTAGCGCAGGTCCACCGCATAGTTCAGACGAATAAGACTTACCGGGGTACTGTTGGCCTTGCTGTAATACTCAAATACCCGCTCTCGCCCCAGACAGGACTGCGCGTACTCGCCGAGCGGTCCGGGCTGGTCTGTTTCGACACAGCCGCCGCCCGCGGGGCCTACCATCGGGTATACACAGCCGGTGGAAAAGGCGACGATCCGGCTCTCGGAGAAATGCCGCGCAGCATTAGCCGGGGCAACGACATTGATCATCCAGGTGAGTTCCTCGTTGCCCTGGGTGCCGAATTTCCTACCGACCAGATAGATTACGTTTCTTGCGCGGGGCAGGGCCGCTACCTCAGCCGGATTCAGCAGGTCGCATGCAATGAGTTCGACGCCGCTGTTCTCGAGGAGTGCCCTGGACTCCTCTTCCGGGAAGAGGTCGACGCCGATCAGCTTCTTATCCACCCCCGCTTTCTTGATGGCTTTCAGGGCGGTCAACGCCAAGTCGGGACCGATCTTGCCGGCAACGCCCAGGAGCATTATGTCGCCGTCAAGACGCTTCATCATGTTGACCAGGGCCGGTGACGGCCTTGACAGGAGTGCCTCCAAATCGGCCTCGTTCGCAACGACCTTGGGCAACCGCGCTGCTGTCTCGGGCATGTTCATTCTCTTATCAGCTCCGGCGGAGCCGGTTCTCTCTACAGAACATGAGCAGCGACTTTGCGCACGCCGTTAGCGACGTCCGCAATCTCCCGGTCCTCAAAGGTCGGTGCCAGAGGAATATAGACCAATCGCTCCGCCAGGCTCTCCGTCCTCGGACACATTCCATGGTGGTAGCTCAACTTGCCGTGATAATGCGGACACGTGAACGGGCAGCCCTCCGGCGTCGCCGTGCTCATGTTGAGCACCTGAGGATACGCATCGTAAATCGCGCCGCCGTACATCTGGCTTGAGCCGATATTCTCGGCGTTCAGTGCGTCGACAAAGGCCGTGGCCGTTTCGCCTGTTGGAGCGAAGAAAATTATGCTTGTGCCGATATCCTCCGCGCCGTCGGGGACGCGCCTGAACGCCAGACCGTCGATCGAGCTTATTCCCGCGCGAATCTCCTGCTTGGCCCGTTTCATTTTCGCCAGCATGCCTTCGAGCTTTTCGAGTTGCACGCCCGCCACCGCGCCCGTCAGCTCGCTCATTCGGTAGTTCTCGCCAAGCAGCGGTGTTCCCCCTTCGAATTCGCGCAGGTTGCCGTGATCGTGACAGCGGACGGCTCTGTGGAACAAGTCGCCGTCGTCCGTGACAACGCACCCACCTTCGCCGGCGGTTATCAACTTGTTCATCTGAAGGCTGAAAACGCCCATCCGCCCCAGCGTGCCGACCTGGCGCCCCCTGTACGTCGCCCCGAACGCCTGGGCGCAGTCCTCGAGCACGGGGACGTTGCCGCGGTCCGCGACGGCCAGAACGGCATCCATATCGCAGGACACCCCTTGCAGATGAACCGCCATGATTGTCTTGGTTCGTGGGGTGATCCTGGTGCTCAAGTCGTCAACGTCAATATTGAGGGAATCATCAACCTCGACAAAGACGGGCACCGCTTTGGCGGCCACCACCGCGCTCACGCAGGCAATGAACGTGTAGGCCGGAACGATCACCTCGTCGCCGGGGCCGACGCCGAGCGCGACAAGTGACACTTTCAACGCCGCCGTACACGAACTGACGCCGAGCGCATGGTTGATCCCGAGGTATTCCTCCAGCGCCCGCTCGAACCGCGACACCGTGTTCAGCATGTCGGGTCCGTAATACCTGAACGGAGACTTGTGCTCGATGACCTCACACACGGCGCGCTTCTCTTCCTCTCCCATGACCAAGGCGCCGGGATATGGTGGAGGCAGTGGTTCGTTGCGGACCGGCTTGCCACCCGCGATCGCGAGCTTCTCTACCATCTCAGTTTCCCACATCGATACCGAAGAGCCTTGCGGCGTTCAGGCCCAGTATCATCCTCTTCTCGGATTCGGTTATGTCGGCGTAAACGACCTTTCCCACCTGGGGCACCGGCGACAGAAACGGCACGTCCGAACCGTACAGTACCCTTTCCGCGCCGACCTCGGCAACCATCATCTCTATAACATCGGGGTAGAGCCGGGATGAGGCGGTGTCAAGATAGACATTCGGGCAGACCTTCGCCACCGAGATTGCCTCGATAATACCGTCGTATTCGCCGCCGGAGTGTCCGAGTATGATCTTCGCGCGCGGATACTCCTCCGCGATTGTCCTGAATTGCGTGGGGATGCAGCAGTCAAGCAGCGGATCGGTATACCTCAAGCTGTTCCAGGTGTGTACGAGCACGGGCACGGACCGCTCTGATGCAAATTCCCAGACGGAATCATATCGAGGGTCCTGGGGAAAGACCTGGTCGCAGTACGGGTGGATCTTGATACCCTTGAATCCCAGCTCATCAAAGCAGCGCGACAGTTCGCTATCGATATCCTCGGGATAATTCGCGTTGACCCGGGCGTAGCCGACGAATCGCCCGGGACACGCGGACACCGCCTCGGCGATAATGTCATTGCCGAACGGAAAGACACTACTGAACGTGCTGACGGCGACCATATCGATGCCGATCCGATCCAGGACGGCGATATATTCGCGAGTATCGGCGCCGGGAATATGAAAGCCGACCTCCGTTCCGAAATGCCCGTGGCAATCGAGAATGAAGGCCTCCCGAAACGGCTGGCCCTCATTCGCCATCCTGACGAAGTAATCCATCATCTGTTCCTACGGCGTTACAATATACTCGCCTTCTGTCGAGAATTCGCGCGCGTCGCCGTTAACCGTCACGTTCTTCACGCCGGGGGCATATATCCGCATCCCGGAAACATCGTCGTCAGTCATGATTTCAAGGATGGGAGCCTGCCCGGCACGTGCCACCACCGCGAATTCAATTGCCTCCACGGGAGCCGGTGCCGAGAAGAGCACCTGGCCCTCGTGCGCGAGTACCTCGGCGTCAATCAGAAGATAGCCGGCTGCCGGGGCGCCCGCGTCGCGAATATGCGCGCAGACGCCGTGAAAGTTATATTCGCCGAATGAGACCGGTTTGTCCTGATGGCCGGTCTCCAGCAGAATGTCCTTTCGTCCCAGGACGGCGAACTCGTAGCCGACATTGTCCCGGTGGACTCGGTCGGTCTCGTCCGCCGGCAGGCGCGTGATGCCGATCTCTGGGATTGCCTTCCCCTTGTAAGGCAAAAGCAGGACTTGGTATTGCACGAACGCCAGCCCTTCCTGGTGCAACGATACGTACTGGGCATCGACCATGCCGGAGGCCGACGTGCCGACCGGGCCGCTGTTTACCCTGATCTCCACCTGGTCGGAATTGAGCGGCACGAGCGCCACGTTCGCATCGGAATTCGACGTGTCGATCCGTTTTGTCTTTCTGTCGATCCTGAGATCGGTGGGCTGGAAATGCGCCAGCCAATCAAACTCGTGATAGCCGGTCGTCTGGAAGCTGGTCCCATAGTGGCTCGGCCCCGGCAGAAAGTCGGTGATGATCCAGTAATCCGGCTTGACGAAGACAACGCGGCGGTTGTGCAGGACGCCGATCCAGCGATATCCGTCACTCGTGGCGTCCGCGAAATCGTATCCGTCTCCGGTCCACCAGCGATTCAGCCGGTTGTCAACACACTTGCGCATGCTCCGCGCATCAACCATGACCGTGTTGTGTGAGATTGTCTGCTTGTACCAGCGCTTTGAGATGTCCGCTTCGTACGCGCCGTCCCGGCCGCACTCGGTCACGATCGGCCGCCCGTGAGCCCAGATATTGAACGAGCCGAAATCCGGGTGCGAATGCCAGGCTTCGTCGCGTCCGTAGTCGAAGAACATATAGAGCGCGTCCGTGTCCCAGGACTGGCGCATCACCGCCCAGCCCGTATCGGGGAGGAGCACCGACGTATACGCCGGCCTCTCCGACTCGACCTTGTCGTATGCGTCGAGCACTTCGGCGGTGTTCTCGAACTCCTCTTCCGCCGTCCGCCGTACTTCGTCAGGGTATTGCTGAGCGAAGTGCTTCAGCGTGGGTTTGGCAAACTCAAGCGCGCCCTTTATGATCGTTCCCTTGACCAGGTAGCCGTCGCCTCCCATTCCGCCATCGCCCGTGGGTGGGGCGGCTCCGTTGGGCGCCAGTATCTTGACCGCCCAGAGATACATGCTTTCCAGCTTATCGAGGAACTCGTCCGGGACGTGCATCCCCGCCAACCGCGCGAGCCTGACCGCATTGCGATACTGGTCTATCACGCCGGTTGCGTAGTTGGCGGACCCCTCATGGTGCGTGCCATCGTTATATGTTTCCGCCGCAATATGCTCCTGATCCAGCTTCCAGGCGTGCTCGCGCCACAGCCGGGCTTTCCGGAACGCCGGGAAATATATTCCAATTTTCATCAAGCCCTCGCACTGCGCGGTCTGCCAGTTGCTGGGCATGAAGACATCGTTGCAGAGGTGGAGGAACCGTGCATATTCAAAAACTGACTTGTAGACATTGAATACTTTGTCCCGGTCGAGACCCTGTTCAACGGCCCGGACGAGCCAGCGCTCACTATCACACAGGCTGCGCGCCGGGCCGGAGGCGGACAGCGAGCTCCAATACGGCACCCATACAAACGCGATATACATCTTGGGGCGTTGCGCGGGTGGGCGATTAGTCACGTACGAATAATCGAACATCTCAAGCCAGGCCTCGGCGTATTTCATGTCCTCTGTATGTAGATAAGCGCGCTCGAGATAACCCATGAGCCCCCAGAGCGAATACTTCTTCCCTGGCACACACGCCGGAAAGAGCGGGTCGCGCATTATCGCGTCCGCCTCTCTCACCGCGACCTCACCCGCCTCCTGCGAAACCCGGCGGGCCTTGAGCTGATTCGGCCGCGGGCGATTCGCCTGATATGATAGATATTCATCAACCGCTCGGGACACATCACCCGCGGCCAGAGCCGCCTTGAGCTTCTCGAGCCCCGGATGATCCAGGTCGAGCAAGTTGAAGAACTCTTCGTCCGACATGAGCGGAAGCGTCGGCGTGTACCCGTATTTCTCCTTCCACTTCCTGACGAATTCGTTTGTATAGCGATACTTGCTGAAGAGCTTGACGTCCATGTTCCAGTCAGAGTCGAGCTCGATCAGTGGCTCGTCCACATAAGTCACATCCTTCGGCTCGAAGGGCGATAGCGCCTGCGGCGGAACGGGAATCTGGTGGGCGTCGGCGTAGGCCATCGTATAGTGAACGTCGGCCTCCGGTGATGAGGCGCAGCCGGAGAACAGGAACGCAAACGCGAAAGCCGATGCAATGCCGCGAGCCATGTGAGTCTCCTCTCCAAGGGCATGATGTATGTACTATTACTATCGTTCAGCGGGGGGGCACCATGCCCGCCAGGTCTCATTTGTCTCAAGCAACTCCTGGTAGAGGTGCGGGCGTCGCTCGCCCCACCACACCTTACGCCATTCCGCCTTCTCCATGACCCCCAGCCACTCGCTGACGCGGGGGCGGCGGAGCCGCACCGCATGATAGACGATTCCAGGGTCGGTCTTTGACGCCTGGGTCAGTATTCTGCCCTCCCAGTCAATCAGGCCGGTCGCCGAGAGCGGGCCTTCGGCTTTTTCAAATGGCCGCGCCCAGCCGGCCGCCGCGATGTAGAGGCTTGAGTCGATCGCCTTCGCCCGGGTCGTAATGTGGAATTGCTCGTCCTTGAGCGGTTGGATCATGTGCGGATACACGAGCAGGTCCGCTCCCCGCAAGCCATATATCAGCGCGGGCTCCGGTGTTATGGTGTCATAGCATATCAGGATTCCGATCCGCCCGATATCGGTCTCGAAGACGGGAAACTCGCGCCCCAGAGACACACCTTCATCAAGCACGATGCACCGGGGCTCGTGCGCTTTGCGATAGACGCCGAGCCGCGTCCCGTCGCGGCCGAAGAGCGCCGCGCTGTTGTAGATGCGTTCGCCGTCCCGCTCGATAAAGGGAAACACGATATGGCACTCATATCTGGCCGCCGCTGCCGCGACCTGCCGGAGCAAAGGCGAATCGGCCGGCTCGGCCACCTGGCGATACGGAATCTTCCCGCCGGACCCGATGTTCACTCCTTCCGGCAAGACGATGAGGTCGACTCCCCGTTCACCGGCAGCGCCGATCGCGTCCAGCGCGTCGAAGACGTGTCGCTTCGGGTCCTGCGGCCGCAGCATTTCCAGTTGCACCAGCGCCACGCGGACGAGCGGGCCGTATTGCTCGTCCGATTTCAAATCGAACACCTCTTCCGAACGGTCGGCGGTAATACTCTGCCCGGGTGGAACGCACGATGCGAGAGCCAGTGTCGTAGCGACACAGATCCGGAAAATGATCTTGCTTGGCAGCAGTTCCAAGTGCAATATCCAGCCTCCTCCGTCTTCAGTCGTCAGCAGTCAGCTATCCGCGGGATCAGACGTGTGTTCTTCCGGTTGATGGCTCACCGTGCGGATTCCAACAGTTTGCGCAGATTGCCGCCGGCAATCATGGCTTTTTCCTTCTCCGATATCCCGGTGTATCGCACCGCCATCACGGATGGTGCCATCTTGAAATGCGGCGCGGCGGTGCCGAACAGCAAGCGCGCGGCACCGAACCTCGCGCAGACGTCCTCGATCCCGCCGTGCAGTTGGAAAAGCGAGGTCTCGATGTACACGTTCGATGTTTCGGCCAGCAGGGCGTATACCTGCCGGCTGAACCGGAACGGCACGCCGATCAGCACAAAGGTCAGGCCGGGGTGTTCACCCGCAAGGGAATGGACCTGGTTCCAATCGATCTGATCGCAGTCGAGGAACAGGGGGATGGCGGCTTGCTCCAGGGCCCGTAGCAGGTCTCCCGCGCACCATTCGGCGAGCGTCCAGTTGTGTGCTTTGGGAAAGAGCCGCGCGGCCCGCACGCCGGCTGCTGTCATCTGCTCAACCAGGTCGGCGGCGGGAGGCATCTCCCCCGTGTGATGCGGGAGCAGGGTCCAGCAGGGATGAAGGTTGTCGTGTCCGTCGGTCTCTGCCAGTATTTTCCGGTTTCCAACAGTGGGATTGTATTCCTTGGACAAGGCATGATGGATCAAGGCCTCGTCCACGCCCGCCCGTTCCATGAGACCGTTCAGTTCCTCCGCGGTTTCGATGCTATCCGGCAGCGGCACCGACAATTTCCCCAGGCAGCAGTTGGAATCGAAGAACTTCATCGGGTAACAAATCCTCGCATCGCCTATGAATTCTCAACAACTTCCAATCCGTATAGAGTGGCGATATCCCGAAACTCCTCCTCCAGATCACCATAGAACGACACCCGGTGCCAGCCGAAATTGCACTGCACGTTCCAGCCGTTCAGGAGCGCCTTGGCATCGAACACTTCCACGGCGATTTTTGTTCGGCAGGCCCACTCGGCGTCAATGTTACCGACGACCACACCCTTGTGCAGCGCGAGTTTTCGGTCAATCGGGTGCAGTTTGATTGTCGTCATTGGCAAGCCCGGGCGCGCTTTTACCTGGATCGACGCGCCTTGGCCGCATTCCGCGTGGCTGCGCAGCACGTAAGGCATGGCCGGCTCGCCGGGCAGCATCCGGTTGGAGCAGACACAGTGAGCATAGATAATCTGACCGGACGCGGTGTCAATCACCGGGTCGGAGACAAAACCCGGCAGACCGGTGAGATACTTTCCCAACAAATTGGTAAGAGCAGAGAATACGTCCGCCTCACAAACTCCCATCAAGCCGTCGTTCATCAACTGGAAGAACGCCAGGCATGGATAGCCGGGAAACTTGTCGCGGTACACATAGTTCAGACAGTCCGTGCTGACGCAGGTCGCCCCGGCGTCCTGCATCGCGCGCTTCAAGGCCAGATACATGTACGCCGCTTGCACCACGGTTTCCTCGGATGGTTCCACAACCCTTTCCGCGTCGCGCATCCATTCCAGCGCTTGCCGACGCGCCTCTGACTTATCAACCTCGGCACAGTAGCCGAGCAGTTCCTCGCCCGGCTTGATAATAATCTCCGTACCGAAGATGTCCTGGATAACCTTTTCCTCTCCCGGTCTGATACCCCACTCCGACACGGCGTCCATATAGTCTAGTATTTTCGTCGCGCGCATCCGCCGAATCACGGTGAGCAAGTGTAGCGCGCGACGGGTGTCGTTGGCGTCTGAAGAACTTACCAGGACGGCGGGCAGACGATTCCGCTTGACAAAGCTGTTGCAGTGCAGGAACAGTCCGTCACCCGCAAAGAGGTTATTTACAACGATAGTGGGCTTGCCGGTGGAAAGAATGTCAAACTCGCAGGAACAGCCGGGTATGCACAGTGCGACTACCAGGACACCGTCGCATCGTGCAACGTGCTGCCGAATTTCCCGAGGCATATCCCCGAGGGCGTCGGCGCCGCGGCTCGAAAGAACCTCGTTGATATATCCCCCGGTCGCGCAATTGCCGTCGCCGCGGCACGGAACCAGGTCGCCTCCCGTGAACTCGAACTCGTCGCCGAACTGCGCAGCGAGCTTCTCCATCCACTGCTGCCTGGCGGCCTGCGGGTCAAACGCCGCATTCGGCCAGCCGGGGACGCCGACGGGCTTCTTCGCGCCCAGGAAGGCGGTGTACACGCGGGTCTTTGTCATCCCAGGTACTCCCTCATCCTCTCGACGTATTGGGGGAATGCCTCTTCCGGCTCCGGCAGGTCGGGCTGCCAGACTTTCTCCCACTCATACGAAAGGTAACCCTTGTATCCCAACTCGGAAAGGACTGTCAATACGTCGTGAATCGGCACGTCACCATCGCCTATGAATGTCAATCGGGCTTCGCGACCGTCGAGCACGGAATCCTTGATGTGAACATGCCTCAGATAAGGAGCGAGCAGCGCCACCGTCTCTTGAATCGGCTCTCCCGTCCAGAAGCAGTTGCTCACGTCCCAGACCACGCCGACCGATTCGTGATCGGTTGCCCGCATCACCTCGGAGAGGACCTTACCAGTCAGGAAATCGTCGTGCGTCTCGATCGCGACGGCGACGCCTCTTTCCCGCGCCCGGTCCCCGAGCGCGGCGAGGTTGCCTGCCAACCGGCGGACGGCGCGTTCGAGCGGCACTCCTTCTGGAATGTAACCGCCAAAAACGCGCACCAGAGGCGCGCCGATCCGGCCGGCGAGTTCGATGTAGTCTTCGGCCTCCGCCATGTTCTCGCGCAACTCGTCGGCCTCCCTCTGCCACAGCCGCGCGGAGGAATCCAGGCTGACTATGTCTATACCGGCATCCTCAAACAGGGCTCGCGAGCGTGCAATACCCTCGCCGGAGAAATCCGGCAGCCTGCGCACGTCCAGCTCGCCCGCGATCCCGCGTAGTTCGACGCCTTCGAAGCCATAGCGCCTGGCGGCCTCAACCGTCTGGCCGAGCGACCAGCCGGGGCATCCCAGCGTACTGAAAGCGAGTTTTATGCCTTCCCTGCCAGCCATTTGATCATCTGGCCCCAGAACTGTGGGTAATACCGCCAATCCTTGAAATCGCCCACCCAGTGCGGGGCGAAATCCGACGCAAACACGGCGGTTCTGCCCTTGCCATATTCCCGGCAGGCGATGAACGGATCACCATCGTATTCGGCGATCAGTGTGGCGCCGTCTTTGAGAGTCAGCCAGTTGTATCCGCATAGTGTGAACGCCGCCTGGTCCCACGGGATACCCGCCGTCACGGGATGATCCCGGTCAACGACATTGAAGACAAAACCGTCAGTTTTCTCAACCCGGTCGTCATAAGGGGAGATCTCGACCGGCAGTATCTCCTCTATGGCTGTGTTGTGGTAGCCCGCGATGGCGTTGAAGCCCGCAAAGGACAGGTAGCCGCCGCTCATGATGAAGCCTCCGCCGGCCGCGACGAACTCCTTCACCAGGCCTATCCGGTCGGGCCCGAGTGGATACTCATAAGGGGGCTTGAGTCCTGGATCGAATATCATCGAGTTGTAGCCCACATCGCTGAAGACCACGACGTCAAAGCTTCTGAGCTCATCGATGGTCCTGGGGAATTGCAGCGGCACGTCGTGCGGGTTGATATGTCTCATCTCGACAAAGCCCAGCGTCGCCACCGCCTCCCGGAAGAAGCGGGCATTGTCGTTGTAGTTAGCCTGCTCGAAGGAATCAACGCCAACCAGGTATTTGCTCACGACGATCTCCGAGTCGCCGACATAAAGCACTTTTATCCTTTCCACTTCTTCCTGCAATTTCGGAGCCTCACCTGTCTTCGATCGCCTGCCGACCCCACATCCACGTGACGCCGAAGTATTCCGCCGCCTGTCGTTTGAACGCTTGCGTCCGGTTGCCGAACACGCGGCACAGATGTCCGGAGTCCAACACCCGGCAGAGCGCCTGTTTCTCCTCCTCGCCGTATCTCGTTTGCACGTGTGCCTGTGGGTCGAGCGGCTGCTCTCTGACCTTTTTGCCGCCGTAGGCCGCGAGTTCCTGCCTCATCTGTCCTGCTCCAGGCTGGTGGCGGCTGCTTTCATCTTGCGAAGCAGGCCCCTGCCGCCCTGCATGATTCCAAGCCCGATCAGCGCAAGTAGCGCAGACAGCGCCAGGTTGACTCCCGGCGCCGCACGCCCCGCCGGAAACGCGAGCAGCGCCAACGACATCGCCGCCAGCAGCAATACTATGATGCCCACGAAGTGATACGTCGAGACTGTCTGGCGTTCGTCACCGACCTCCTTCTCCACGTCGATCGGCGTTTGGAGCAGCTTGAAAAACCGGTCCACCTCGGGCTCTGACATACCGGTGTCGCGGCTATAGACTCGTGAGAACACGTAAGTCAGACACCCGAAAGCCACCGCCGCGATCGACATCGCCGCCAGATAGTTCGCCGGCGATCCGGCCCCCGCCAGCGCCTGGGTATCGCCAAACACCAGCTCCCACGAGAGCGCCGCATTCGTGTTGAAAAGCAGGAAGAACAACCAGAATCCCACGGCAACGACGGCGGAGACGACCAATGCGGCCCCTCGGTTGCGCCCCAGACGCCCCAGCGGCCGCGATAGAAGGAATATGGCCAGCGTCACGCCGACGATGAAGAACACGCGGTAGCCAAACGGGTATTTCAGGAATCCGATGGCACTAAAAGGCCCGAAGATGGACAGGTCACTGCACACGATCGCGGCCAGCGTGCCGACAACCACCGATCCCACGCCGGACCATCTCGATACCCTGCGCACCACGAGCCCCAACGTCAACGGGATCGACACCGCCACGCCCGTCAATAGCCCGACCGTGAGCCCGATGATATCGAGCTTCACCCCTTTCACGGTGATCGCCAGCGCCCCCACCACGGCCACGATGAAGAAAAACACGATCGCCATCCGGCCGACGTTCATCACCCGCCGATCGTCGGCGTCCGGCCGAAGCATCCGCTTGTACAAATCCACCGAAACGATCGCCGAGGCCGTGTTCCAACAGGTGTCGGTCGCTGACATGGTGGCGGCCATCATGGCGGCGATGAACATCCCGAGGATTCCAGGCGGCAGGTATTTCGCGGCCATCGCCACGTAGACGCCTTCCTGCGGGTTTTTCAGACCCTCGAAACAGGGAATCAGCGCGGGGTCCGGCCATACAACCGTGCTTAAAAACGGGATAAGCCCGAAGAAGATGGGACCGGCGGCAAAAAGCGCGGTGGTCAACAAACACAGCTTGAGGACGGCGCGTTCGTCACGAACACTGTAGTACCGCTGCGCCCGATCACCCATCCCCGCCGAGAAGATCAACTGCACAATGTACGCGACCAGATACGACGAGTCATACTGCGATTCACCCGCGGGGGCACGGATCGTGAACGGCGGCAGTCCTTTGAACAACTCCGGCGTTTCAAGGACGATGATCCCGAGCAGAATCGCCACAACCCCCAACAGCAGGAACGACTGCACGGCGTCAGTGACAACAACCGCCCACAATCCCCCGGAGAACGTGTAGAAAAGCACCAACGTCGCTATCACCAGGATCGTGGCCATGATCGCCGCCTCCGAATTCGGAAGAAGCATCGGCCCGACCATCTTGCCCAGCGCCGCCATGTGTTGGATCGGCCAGTAGAGCAGCGAGGCGGCGAACAGAATGCTCAGCGTCGTGTGCGTGGCACGGTTGAAACGCGTCTCGACGTACTCGATCGGCGAGACCACCCGGCTTCTGCGGCACCGCACGCCCGCCAACATAAACCCGATGAAGAAACCCACCGGCCACGTGGCGAAATAGATCATGCCATACCAGCCGGTGCGGTAAACCAGGCTGGCCGCGCCGCTGAAGGTCCACGCCGAGAACAGCCCCATGTACAGCGATATCCCCGCCACCCACCACGGAATCCGCCGCCCGCCGGTAAAGAAGTCCTTGGCCCCCTTCATGAACTTCGCAAAGAAGGCGGCGATCGCCACCATGATCAGGAGGTAGACGATAATCGATACCCAGTCGAGCGCAGAGATGCCCACGATGTCTCGACGACCTCCGTTGTCCATGCAGCCTGAAAATGGAACATGTCAGTCTTGCAGACTGCTCTCCGCGCGTCAACACTCCGCCAAGCCGTTGAAATTCCGACCCCCGTTTCATAATATGTAAATATGGTGCATTGTCGCCATGGTGGTGCTCTGCCACTGTTCAATTGATGGATGGGTGGCCCATGGCTTTAGCGGGGGGGGCACGAATAGGACTTCGATTCGTGTCCCCCACCTCTAAAGAGGTGGGCCACCCAACCAAGCCGTTGAAATCCCGGCCCTCGTTTCCTAATATTGTGAATAAGGCGTATTGTCGCCATGGTGGTGTCCAGCGCGGCGCTGCCTTCCGCGTTCTTCGCGCCGACCGCGGTGCGCGGACAATGGATGAGAAGAAGCTCAATCATGAGACAAGCGGACAAGAATGTGTGGCTGATTGCGGCCCTGTCGTGGGCCGGTGCCTCGCTTACCTGCTCGGTCGTTATTGGGGCCGACGTGGACCTGCCGGCAAACATGCGCGGGGCGATCTTTCGGGTGGCCAATCACCCGATTGAGAATGGCGGCACGTTGGCTTTCAACATGAAGCCCACCGGCACGGAGGAGGCTAACAAGTACAGCGACGTCCAGTCATACTGCCAAACGCAGGCGCTCGGCCCCGTCAATGATAATCACGAAATCGACCTATTGTCGGAAATCCCAGCGGAGGTCTTCGTTTACATCGAAGGCTACTTGACCGAGAACGTGACGTTTTTCGATTACCCGTATACGAGAATCGACTTTACCACGCCATACCAGTGGGAAACGATCGACGTGTCCGGCGTGCCGGGCATGCCCGCCGACGCGAAATTCGTCATCGTGGAGGCGGACGGCCCCGGCACGCGACCGCCCGTCAACAACTTCAACTTCCGTTACAAGGGAGCGACGGACGAGCGGACCGAGAGCCACAGCTCGGGCCATTCGTGGTCCGTCGTGCCGCTGAATTCCGACAAGCGGTTCGAGGTCTACATCGAGGACGTCAATTACTGCTACATGAATATCGCGGGCGCCGTCACCGAAGGTCAGGTTCGCACCACCGGCGGCGCCGATCTGGCCGCCTCGTTGGAGCGGGACGGAGCGTGGCAAACCGTGGATCTGTCCACGTTAAATCCTCCCGCGGACGCGCGGTACGCGGTGATTGAAGTGTTCTCGCCCTCCACGTCTCTAGTGAAACCATACGCTGTTCGTCCGCACAACGAGACTGGTTTCGGTGCCATATACACCGGCAACCGGGACATCGGCGGATTCCAACTCATCCCTCTGGTTGACAATAAATTCGACATCCGAATGGAAGCCGGTTCCACGATGCAGTTGTATTGCTGGGGTTATGTCACCGGCGAAACCGGTTGGTACAGCCCGATCCAGATTCCTCCGGACGTTTTCCAGGGCGGCGGGCCGCAATATGCCACGCTCGACCTCGATGTCATCGTCGCACAGGGCCGACGGGGCGACCTCGATGGCAACACCGACGTCGATCTCGACGATTTCGACATCTTCAGCGCATGCCTGGCCGGTCCGAATGAAACCGGCGTGCCGTTCTGGCCTGGTTCGATCCACTTCGGCCAAGCCGACCTCGACGGCGACGCCGACGTGGACTTGGTCGATTTCACGGGATTCCAAACAGTGTTCACTGGACCTCTGCCTTAACGTGGGGATGGCACGAAAAACGGTCACGCGCGTCAACACCACGCCACGTTGTTGAAACACAAGTCCCCGACGCCTACGATGAACAAAAGATGCAACAACACGCAACATGAGGACGCCACCTTCCAATGAGGTAGCGAACACTTGGCCCAACCAGTTTCCATTCTGCTCGTCGGCGTCGGCGGATACGGGAAGATATATCTCTCCGCATTGTTGGACCAGCCCAACGAGGCCCGCTTTCAACTCGTTGGCGTGGTTGACCCGCTGGCCCGCAACTCGGCCGGGCTGGACGACCTGCACTCCCGCGGTGTCCCGATCCACGCGTCGCTGCCGGATTTCTACCGCCGGCAACACGCCGATCTGGCCGTCATCACCGCACCCATCCACCGGCATTGCGAGCAAACCTGCCTGGCTCTCGAACAAGGCAGCTTCGTGCTCTGCGAGAAGCCGCCCGCGGCAACCGTGCAAGAGGTTGACCGCATGATCGAGACCAGCGGGCGTACCGGCCGATGGGTCGCCGTCGGCTATCAATGGTCATACACCGAGCCGATCCAACAGCTCAAGCAGGACATTCAAGCCGGTCTGTTCGGAACCCCCCGGCGTCTGAAAACGTTGTGCCTTTGGCCGCGCGACGAAAGCTACTATCACCGAAACACCTGGGCCGGCCGCGTGCGGCACGATCAGGGCGAGTGGGTTCTCGACAGCCCGGCCAACAACGCCATGGCGCACTTTCTGCACAACGCGCTGTATCTCCTGGGGTCGCGCGCCGACACCAGCGCCGAACCCATTGATATCGTCGCCGAACTCTACCGGGCCAACGAGATAGAGAACTTCGACACGGCTGCCATGCGGATCCACACCGCGGCGGGCGCCGAGATTCTCTTCTACGGCTCACACGCCGTCGTGGAAGAGCTTGGGCCGGTCTGCTCGTACGAGTTCACCAAGGCCACGATCGAATGTGCCGGCCTGAGCGCGCCGATCCAGGCTCGCTTCAACGACGGATCGGTCAAGCACTACGCCTCACCCGAGGGCGAACCGCATTCCAGGAAGCTCTGGGCCTGCGTGAAGGCCGTCGCCGAAGACGCCGCCATCCCCTGCGGGCTGCGGGCCGCTCGCTCGCACACGCTGTGCATAAACGGCGCCCAGGACTCCGTGAGCCGCATAGTCGACTTCCCACCAGCGCTGATTCATGTGCGCGGCACCGCGCCGAGTCGTCTGACCTGGGTCGCGGGCCTGCCCGATGTCTTGCGGCGATGCTATACAGACGGCGTGTTGCCGAGCGAACTGAGCGTGCCTTGGGCCCGGCCCGGCAGTAAGATCAGCTTGGAGGGTTACCGGCGTTTCCCCGGCGGAGGGTCGCCACAAGGCCGCATCGTGAACGAGCCGCAATAATGAACCACGAACGCTTTAAGATCAAGGACAAGGCCGCACTGCTGCACAAGGCCCGCGAGCTGGGGGTGGACGTTCCGTTCTCCGACGATATCGACATCTTGTTCACGCCGATCGACATCGCCGGGCGACGCGTGCCCAACCGCTTTGCGATCCAGCCGATGGAAGGCCGCGACGCCGAGCCCGATGGTTCACCTGGCACGCTTACCTTCCGGCGGTACCGCCGCTTCGCCGCCGGCGGCAGCGGGCTGATCTGGTTCGAGGCGACGGCGGTCGTGCCCGAGGGCCGCGCCAGTCCGGCGCAGCTATGCATCTCGCGCGCCAACGTGGACATCTTTCGGCGACTGGTTGAACAGACCCGTGCCGCCGCCCGTGAGAGTTCCGGCGACGCCCGCGACGTGCTGCTGGTCCTGCAACTGACGCACGCCGGTCGGTACTGCCAACCCGATGGATCGCCCCGCCCCGTCATCGCCCAGCACAGCCCGATCCTCGATCCGCGCACGAGCATCGCCCCGGAGCACCCGCTTGTCTCCGACACGGAGCTGGACCGACTCCAGGAGGCATACCTGGGCGCCGCCGACCTCGCCGCGACCGCCGGCTTCGACGGCGTGGACATCAAGGCCTGTCACGGCTATCTCGTCTCGGAGCTGCTCGCGTCTTTTACGCGTGCAAACAGCCGCTACGGCGGCTCGTTCGAGAACCGCGCGCGACTCCTGCTTGAGGTTGCCGCGCGCATCCGGGAGAACGTGCCCGGCGTCCTCGTCACCAGCCGGGTCGGTGCCCACGACGGCATCCCACACCCCTACGGCTTCGGCGCTGACCAGGCCGATCCGCCGGCTGAGGACCTGGCCGAGCCCAAAGAATTGGCCCGTCGGCTGCGCACACTGGGCTGTTCATTGCTGAACGTCTCGATCGGCAATCCGTACTACAACCCACACTACGGCCGGCCGTTCGACCAGCCGGTCGCCGGCGCGAAGCCGCCAAACGAGCACCCGTTGGTCGGCGTGGCTCGATTACTGCGCATCACCGCCGAATTGCAGCAGGCCGTCCCCGATCTGCCGATCGTTGGGACCGGGTATAGCTGGTTGCGCCGCTTCTTCCCGAACGTCGGGGCGGCCATCGTCGGTAGCGGCCAGGCCGCCTTCGTCGGCCTCGGCCGCCAGGCCTTCGCCTACCCCGATTGTGTGAAGGATCTGGCCGAAAGAGGCGCCTTGATTCCCAGGAAAGCGTGTGTGGCTTGCTCGGGATGCACACAGCGCATGCGTGACGGCGGCAGCACCGGCTGCATCGTTCACGACCGAGACGTTTATGGGTAGAAGCATGTGGCGGCCCGCAGCCGTCAAGGAGATCAACATGAGCGGTACGAGGTACACGACAGTCCTCAGCCTGTGGTTTGGAATTGCAGCCTGTTGTGGTTCTGGCGCGGCAACCACGCCGGACAACACGGCCCATCCGTTTACGATGGCCGGCCAGGACAGTGAAAAGTCTCAATCGAACGATGACGCCGGGAAGGCGGATCCGCGCGCCAGAGCCAAGCACTTCGCGCGGACGTATCTGCTCGACTTGGCCAGTGACGCGCGGCCGAACAACCGGCATTCGCGGGCGCGCGGGCTTCCGGACGAAGCGGGAGACGGGTCATTGGAACTCGCGGTCGCGCGGAACATCACGGCCCTTTTTGATGACACTCCGTGGCACAGGAGGGACTTGCGCTGCTGGTCCGGACTTGACGGCAACACCGCGGACCACCACTTTCTGGCACAGGTCTACCTGAAGGAGGGCCAGGACGGCATGTACACCGCCTTGGTGCCCTTCTGGCTTGGAGTTGATTCGAATGAAGCACCCACGGAAGTCACAACCGACGTACTCATCGATGTTCTGAATATCGACTACCCCCAACCTGTGAACGTGGTTCTGATTGATCTGTTGACGGGAGTTACCAAGAGCATAGAGCATCGCGTTGAGGATGGCCGAATCGTATTCAAGGACATCATCGTAACGGATTGCCCACAGATACTCCGATTTGCGTCACCCATGGTCCGGGGATACCTCAAAGGAGAGGAACCCGAGACAGAGGAGGACATGATCAGGACGGCACGAACGGTCAGGCGAATCGTGCAGCAGATCGACAGTTGGTCCCCGCTTGCCCAAGGGCAGATCATTGCGCAGGCCGCGGCGGTGCGCCCGATCGTCTCGCACGGCGGTTACCACGAGCATGGCACGAAGCGGGCGGTCATCTGGACCAACGACCGGGTGCTCTCGGGCTCGTTTGAGATCGTGGAGCAGTCCAGCAACAGGCAACAGCCGGCAACCCAGTCGGTGGTGTATCGAGGAGCGCTGGAGAATGCCGGGAAGCATATCTGGGGCGGGAACAACCTCGTCGCGGACTTCTCGGATTTCCGCGAGCCGGGACTCTACAGAATCCGGCTCCGATTAGACCAGGACGTGAAGGAGATCTGCGATTCATACAGCTTCTCAATACGGCCGTCGCTCTACCTCGAGCTGGCGCGAAAGGCCGCCGGATTCCTTTATTACCAGAGATGCGGAATAGAGATCCCCGGCTGGCACAAGGCGTGTCATATGGATGACGCCATCATCATGCCCGACGGGCGAGTAGTTGATGCCACCGGCGGCTGGCACTCGGCCGGCGACTATAACAAATGGATCGGGCCGGCACATTTTGCCGTCCGGGGCCTGACTAATCTCTTCGAGGAGTGTGCCCGGTGGCCTGCCGTCGATTGGGTAGACGGTATCCCCAAGCTGCTTGAAGAGGCGTGGTGGGAAGTTAAGTTCTATAAGAAGGTATACTATGAGGGCTCATTTCTATCGATCGTGAACCGCGGCATCGATCCGTGGATGTGGAGCGGCGCGCCGGAACTGGGACCGCCGCGGATAGCAACGCTCGCGCAAATAGAGCTAATCCATCAACGCAGCAACAAGGTCACCTCGCTGTTCACCGCGGCAGCCATGGCGCGGACCGTCCGGCTGTCGGCCCCTTACCAGCAGGAAGTGGACCGCGGAACACTCCAGATCGTCACGAGTTGTTACGACATCCTCCGTGAGGCGGATCCGAGTCACGTGGAGGACAGAGGTCCTTTCGGCGTCGGCATGGGCGACAGCTTCCTCATGTTCAACGCCGGGCTGCTCCTGCTCGATCTGGAACTGTCCCAGATCACGCGCGACGCAAAGTACGAGCGGGACGCCGAGCAGCGCGTCGAGGCGATTCTGGCCCTGCGGGGACCGGACGGTCTATTTCACACCGATGAGGCACGAACCGCCAAGCAACCCGATCCCGATCTGCACTTTTTGGCCCTTTACGAATACATGATGCTCCATCCGGACACGCCTTTCAGGAAGGACATAACGGATGTATTCGCCTCGTGGCTGACATATACAAAACCGCTGCACAACATGTCACCTTTCGGACAGGTCGGCGGATACCGACCAGATGGCAACATTAGCAATATTCCGGGCAGATCAAGCGTGCTGGCGAGGAACGCCTGGACTTTGGCCACGGCTGCACTGCTCCTGAATGAGCCCGAGTACGTCAAGATGGCCGAGCGCCAACTACAGTGGATCGTGGGCTTCAACCCGGCGGACATCTCGATGATGGCAGGCGTAGGCAAGGGACCAGGATGTTACCACAACCGCTATTGCTTTATCGAAGGACACGAAGACGGCATTGTGCCCGGCTCGATCGTCAATGGTATCAACGCCGGCACCGGCAAGCTTTTCAACCTGGGCGACTATGATACGAGGAACTACGTAATCGTTGACAGGTTGCCCGTGGACTACCCCGTGATTGACACCGGCACATACGGCTGGACATACGCTTATCACACCAGTGAGACGCGGAACTTCACTAATGGCTGGTTCATGCTGGCCGCCGCTCAAGTGGAGCAGGCCTTCAGGACGTTGCGGTAGCTGCCCCGCCCACGGCCCTGCTCGGCCCGCCACGGCACACACCGTGTTGGAACAGCGGGACGGGTGTCAGGAGCTTGCCTGTCCGAGCTGCTGTTGGGCGAAGGCCGCCAGGAATGCTCGCCGCATGCGTATTCCGATGGGAGCCAGGGAAAACCCGTCCACTGCCTTGAAATCATAGCCCCGCCGCTGCTTGTAATACGCCACCCAGTAGGGGTAGTAGAATGATTCCGTGTTCTTGACGGCTTCCACTCTCGGGGGGCTCTTCCTATGGAAACCGTGCTTGACCAGTATCCACTGGCATTCGTCCAGGACCTTCGCCTTGGCCGTTTCCATATCGAGATGGAAGTCGAAATGCGGAGCATCCACCTGTTCCACGAACTCAAGCGTCTCCGGCTCCAGGAATGCCAGATCCCCCAGGACGCCGTCCGAGGCAACGAAGACCGACTGCTTACCGCCTTTCACCAGGAGCGCGAGCTCGAACAGGTAATACGGAAAGTAGATCAGCTCGATCTTCTCTGGCTCACGCCGCCTCAGCGCGAAGAACAGCCCCCCGCGCCGGGCAAGCCTCTCCCGGGCGGCGTCCTTCTGGACAATGGGCCTGGCGAACGTCATTCCTCTCTTGTCTCGCCGGAGATCCGCTTTCCCCGTCCTTTGAGCAGCGCAATCAGGCCGATTGCCAGGAGTATCACGCCCGCCCCCAGGTTCGTCAGCTTTCCGATCGCGGTCGGGGGTGCGTAGACGGCGACGACCATGATGACCCCCAGCGCTATCCAGAAGATCCCCATCACCTCCAGGGGATTCAGACCCTTCTCTCTCTTCGACTTTATGTCGTCCATGAACTTCTCCTCCCGCGGGGGAACAGCTCCAACATGGGCTCTTAGAACCTCAAGTAGATGATTATCTGGATTAGCAGGACAACAACCGCCCAAAGCCTGAGGTCGCGCCAGAATTTCCCGTCGGGCGCTCCTCGGAAAATGTATTGCTTCGGCCTGGTCACGGCCCAGATCATCACGGCCATGAAGAAAATCGTGCCGATGATCTTGGCCCAATACAGCGGGAGATCGGCGAGCCACTCGGTCATTCTATTCGCCTCCTGCGGCCCGGCTGGAAAGGCCGTTCTGGACGTGCTCATCCTTCATTACCAGGCCGTAGACCAGCCCTCTGAGCTTCTCCAGCGGTTCCGGCGGGGTGATAATACTGACCAGAACATTGATAATCAGGGCCGTCAAAAACGACCACCAGGCCACATAGAGGAAAGACATATCCGTCATGTGCAATGTGACGGAACATGCCACGCCGCCCACCAATCCGAACAGCCCGCCCCAGCGGGTCGCCCGAGCCCACATGATCCCCAACAGGACGGTCGCCAGCGTCGGACCCTGGAAGAACGTAAGCAAAGTCTGCATGGCCAGGTAGATGCCTTCGAAGCTCGTTGTGAGTGGCTTGGCCAGCAGGGCTCCCATGACCACAAAGACCATCGTCAGCCCCCGGCCGAAGTTGAGATAGTGCCGGTCGGGCGCCTTCCTCACGATGAAGTTCTGGTAGATGTCCCGCGTCCAGATCGTCACGGCCGAGTTGAGCGTGGAGTCGACGCTCGAGAAAATGGCGGCGAGAAACGCCGAAAACACCAGGCCGGCCAATCCCGCGGGCAGCATGTTCTTGATCGCCCAGGGCAGAGCCTGATCCTTGTCGGCCAGCGGCTCGGTGGCGATAGCCAGAACAAACAGGCCCGGCAGGACATACAGCAACGGCACCAGCATCTTCAGAAAAGCCGCGCTGAGCATGCCCGCCTTGGCGTCCCACTCGGAGCGCGCCCCGAGCGTCCTTTGAATAATCGCCTGGTGGCAACACCACCAGGCCGGTGACAGAACCAGCCCCAGCCCCAATATCATCCCCAGCCACGGATAGGTCTTGTGGCTCAGCGGAAGGAACAGCTTGAAGTGGTCCGGGTGCTCGGGTGCGATACTGGCAACCAGACCGCTCCAGCCACCGACTTCATTGAATCCAATCACCGCCACGGCCAATCCGCCGACCAACATGATCGCAAGCTGGATCACGTCCGTCATGGCGACCGCGGTAAGGCCGCCGGTCACCGTGTAGATACCCACAATGACGGCCGTGATGGTAATCCCCAGCCATGTGGGCCAGCCGACATAGGTGTTGATCATCACTCCGCTGGCCCAGAAGAAGATCGCGAGGCAGCAAATGAGAAAAGTGCCCCAGAGCAGGGCCTCGATGACGCGCACGGGCTGGCCGTACCGCTTGCCAAGATACTCCGGGACCGTGTATGCCCCCGCGCGCCAGTAATAAGGCACGAAGAGCAAAGCGGAGATCACCATGGCCGGTATCGCGCCGATCCATTCATAATTGGCCTGCGCGATGCCCACGTCGTACGCCGCACCCGCTCCGCCGACGTAGTCGTATGAGCCGATGTTTGTGCCGATGATCGACATGCCGATCACCCACCAGGCGAGCTGTCTCCCGGCCAGGAAGTAGTCTTCCGACGTGTGGATGAACTTCTTGAAGTACACGCCGACGACAAAGACGCCCGCGATGAAGAAGATTACTATGAAAAGGTCGATCCCGCTGATCATGAACGCCTCCGCTTCAGTGCAGCTCCCTCAGGGCCTTCTCCACCTGGAACGCCCCCATGATGAACCAGGCACTGTTCCGCGTCCAGTACTCGTTGGTGGCGTACGAATAGGTCCAGCCCCAGACGCCCGTGTCGATCACCGGATAGTCCAACGGGACTTCCGCGATCACGAAGTTCTTCGTGTCCAGGTCGCCCAGATAGATCACGCCGCCGTTCCCGTTTTCGATCCCGTTCAAGATGCCGCCGGGCACGACGCCGTCCTCGCAGCCTTCCATGAAGCAGTAACGGTGGTGATAGCACCCGGGCCCCTTCCCGACGCCGGCCATCATGGAAATATCCGCGGGGTTCAGACCGACAATCCATTGAAGCTGCCGCTGGGCCGCCTCCAGGTACCGTGGTTCATCGAGCAGGATCGCGGCCGTCGCCAGGCCCCAGGTCGCGCCGCCGATCAGCCTGTTATTGGTGTACAGGTTTCGCCGCCGGCCATCCTTCCCGACCGCGCCTATCTGTCCGAAGCTTGAGATGTCAGCAAGCTTCACGACGTGGTCGGCCCACCGCTTGAATGCGTCCTTGACGCGGTCGCTGTACTCGCTGTCCGGATTGTGCTTCAGGTATTCATACAGTGCGAACAAATGGTATGGACACCCGGTATACTCTTCCGAAGTTTTTCTCTGATCCGAATGGAACCAACCGCCCTGGTTCTGTATCGCCAGGAGATTGGCAACCCTCTTCTCCGCGTCATCTTTGTACTTGCGGTCCTTGGTGATGTAGTACAAATCGATGTTCGTTATCAGCAGCCCGGTCTGGAGGATGAGATATACATTCTGTTTGCTTTCATGTTCGGGCCTGGACAGATCGACCGCGAGATCGAGCTCATAGACCTCCCGCGCGATTGACAGGCAGCGTTGCGCAAGCTCGCTGTCGTACGGCTGTAAGAATCTGCCGGTCCGCGACAGCGAGCAACTGGTCCAACTCGTGCCCGGACCGCCCAGGCAGCCGCGCTGGTTTTTCAGCATGTCCTCTTCCAGGATGATCCGCGGCGGCTCGGTTTCCGGCGAGCTGAGCCACGAGTAGACATCTTCGAAGTCCGGCGTAATGACCGCGTGAAAAACCCCGTCCCAATACGACTTGCGGAAATATTCCGCCTCCCAGGCCGCCTCGTTTATGAATCTCGGCATGTCACCCATGGTTTCGCCCAGCTCTTCGCCGAACTCCTCGTGAAAAGCCACCAGCGCTATGATCCCGACCGTTCCCGGCCCGATCCACTTATTGTAATCGCCCGCGTCGTGCCAGCCGCCGGTGACGTCCACCCGCGTGCCGTCGGTCTTGATGATTGTATCCTGAGTATGACAAGCCTTGTAAAAGCCCGGCACTTCCACCCCGCAGCGCTGATAGTAAAACCAGTGCCCGGCCTTCCGCGCCAGCTCCAGATACCTGCCCTTTTTGATCTGGAAGACGTACGAGTCGGCAACCTCCTTCGTCTCCGAAACCCGCAACCGAACGAAGTACAAACCCTCATCTTTGAAATCGGAAAAGTCGGCTGTGTAGTTGTGGCCGCCCCAGATGTGCGAACCCCGCTCTTGCAGCGGCCCGCGATAGACCACGGGCTGCTTCGCCGGGTGCTGGCGGTTGTGCAACGCGTCGATCAACTCGAACTCGCCCGTCAGCTTGCCGCCGTTCGCCCAGATCACAGCATGCTTCGTGCCGCGCGTATCGTAGCCGCCATGGCAAACGATCGGCCGCAGCGTTTCCTGCGCGATGATCTGCCCATCCGCCAAAGGCGACCAGGAATCCAGCTTCTGCCTGATTCTCCTGATCGTCCGGGCCTGCTTCAGTTGGTCCTCGACCGTCAATTGGCCCCGGTTCCCCAACCTCTGCGAGCAGACTTCGAATTCGACGTATTGCCGGCCGTCGCCGGCCTGCACCGGGTCGAGGATGACCAGCTCGTGCTCGAAGCGGTAA
>JBDRDH010000216.1:0-12196 GCA_043820985.1 Planctomycetota bacterium | reverse complement strand
ACCTCCGGTTGCTCTCCACCCCGCCTCACGGCGACGCAGTTACCTTCAGTTACAGGCCGGAGAGCGCATGCCTGGAGGGGACTTGCACCCCTCGGATCGAGTACACTCTCAGGCGCACTAGGGTGCGTTTCAACGCACCATGGCAAGCGGCTGCATACCCCCAATCAGAGCCCCGAGCGCCAGCGAGCGGGTGCCACAATCAGAGCCCGAAGCGCCAGCGAGGATTAACCGCCCCCCCAATCAGAGCCCAAAACGCCAGCGAGGGTTAACCGCCCCCCCAATCAGAGCCCAAAGCGCCAGCGAGCGGGTTCCCCAAACCGAGCCCGACGCGCCAGCGAGGGTTAACGTCACACTACCCTACCCGACGTCTCCTCCGCCCTTACCAGGGCGGGGAGATTGAATAGCGCAATCTCATCCACGGGTTCCGCTGCGCTCCACCCGTGGCCATGCGCCCGCGCCCTTTCAGGGCGAATGTATTGTTCAGCGTGGCTATAAAAGAGACGATCGTAGCTTCGAATCTCGTTGAACGAATAACCCTGGGGCATAGGCAAGTATCAGGAGTATGCGTACGCCAACAACAACGTTGTGATTCCGGCCAGGACTGCTGCCGCGCCTGGGAGAATCGAGAGGATGCGAAAGACCATTGGCAACCCGCGCGCGAAGATCGCCAATGTCACCGACACCAGGAGCACCGGTGCTCCAATGGCCAATGTGTACACCACCACAATCGTTGCACCTATCGACGCATGCGTGTTCGGGTACTTAGCAAGCACGGTTAGTGCCTCGTATACAGTACGAAACGCTACCAACCACGCGCCCACGCTGAGAGCGAAGAACACCGTCGCCGCGATCTCGAACGGGCCCCATCTGATCCGCGCTGGAGTTGGCGTTTCACTTGTCGGCATGACTATGCAGCATACCTCCGTTCCGCCTATGTCTTCCCCGGCCGCCAGACGGGGTCGTGGCGGTCGATTTGTGTTGGCTCGAACCAGCGGGTCATGATCATGCGCTGTTGTGTGTAGAACAGCATCCCCTCCTTGGCCTGGATGTGCAGATCGCCAAAGAAGGATTGCTTCCAGCCGGTGAACGGGAACCAGGCCATCGGCGCGGGGACACCCAGATTAACACCAATCATGCCGGCGTTGAATTTGTGCTTGAATTCGCGCGCCGCCGGACCGGAGTTGGTGAAGATCACGCCACCATTGGCGTACGGGCTGCGGTGCGATAATGCGGTGGCCTCCTCCAGCGTCTTCACGCGCACGAACGGCAAGACCGGCCCGAAGATTTCCTCCCGCGCTACGGTCATCTCCGGCGTTACGTGATCAATAATCGTCGGCCCGACGAAAAAGCCCCCCGAGCCACCAGCCACCTCCACTTCGCGCCCGTCAAGCACAATCCGCGCGCCTTCGCGCTCCGCTGAAGCTATGTATTCGCAGACGCGTTCCTGATGTCGGCGTGAGATCACCGGCCCCATATCCGCCGCCGAGTCTGGCAGATCAGTCCGCCCCACACGTAATTCTTTCGTCGCCGCGGTGAAGCGCTCAACCAACTCATCAGCCACGTCCCCCACCGGCACGGCCAGACTCCCCGCCATGCAACGTTCACCGGCGCAGCCGAACGCCGAGTGCAGCATGCCGCGCACGGTGGGATAGAGCTCCGCGTCCGGCATGATCACCAGGTGATTCTTGGCTCCCCCGGCGGCCTGCACGCGCTTACCGTGAGCCGTGCCCGTCTCGTAGATATGCTTTGCGACCGCGGTTGAGCCAACGAACGATATCGCTTTGACGTCCGGATGCATCAGCAGGGCATCCACACACACCCGATCGCCGTGCACAATCGAAAATACACCCTCCGGCAAGCCCGCTTCCAACAGTAACTCGGCGATCCGCATCGAGGATAGCGGCACACGCTCGGACGGCTTGAGAATGAAGCAGTTGCCGCAGACCAACGCGATCGGGTACATCCACAAAGGAACCATGGCGGGGAAGTTGAACGGCGTAACGCCCGCCACCACGCCGAGCGGGTGACGGATCGTCTCGCAATCGACGCCCGGGGCGAGGTTGCGCAGGGCGTCGCCCATCAACAACGATGGCAGTCCACAAGCAAACTCGATCATCTCAACGCCGCGCTGCACGGAGGCCCGCGACTCGGCGAAGGTCTTGCCATGCTCGCGCGTGCAGATCCGGGCCACCTCATCCGCGTGCCGTTCCAACAGATCGCGAAAGCGGAACATGATCCGCGCCCGGTCCGGCGACGGTGTGTCGCCCCAAGCCGCAAACGCCTTCTGAGCAGCCTGCACCGCCCGATCAACATCCCCCGCCCCACATAACGGCGTACGGGCGATAACCTCACCGGTCGAGGGATTCCACACATCCACGAACCGCTCGGCCCGCGCCTCGGTCCACTGGCCACCAATCAGGCATTTGCAGGTAGTCACCTTCGCCATCGCCACGCACCTCCAGGTTAACGGCCGACGAGACGTCGGCCGCTACAGCATGTCACACTATGTGGGGTACTCATTAAATCGGCAGTATAGCGTACGGACCAATCGCGAACAGCATGCACACCATGTAGCTTGCAATGTGCGGATGGCCGGTTAGATTCGTAGCCATAATGTTGCCCAAACCAGACCGGGAGCACTTCTGAACAGGAGTCAGCCATGCCCCGTGTGATCCGAGGCGGATTAATCCAGGCCATCCTGAACGAGCCGGCCACGTCACCCATCAACAAGATCAAACAGGCTATGATCGACAAGCACGTCGAGCTGATCAAACAGGCCGCCGGCCAGGGCGTACAGTTGCTGTGCTTACAGGAACTCTTCTACGGCCCCTACTTCCCCGCCGAGCAGGATGCGAAATGGTATAAGCTGGTCGAGCCGGTACCCGACGGCCCCACCACAACCTTGATGTGCGAACTGGCCCAAAAGCATGGCATGGTCATCGTAGTGCCACTGTACGAAGAGGATCTGCCGGGCATTTATTACAACACCGCGGCGGTGATCGACGCCGATGGCACCTATCTCGGCAAATACCGCAAGACACACATACCGCACTGCAATCCGGGCTTCTGGGAAAAATTCTATTTCCGCCCCGGCAACCTGGGTTACCCGGTTTTCGAGACGCGCTTCGGTAATGTCGGCGTGTACATCTGCTACGATCGCCACTTCCCGGAAGGCGCCCGCTGCCTGGGGCTCAACGGCGCCGAGATCGTCTTCAATCCCTCCGCTACCGTCGCCGGACTGTCGGAGTACCTCTGGAAACTCGAACAGCCCGCCCACGCGGTGGCGAATCAGTACTTCGTCGGCGCGATCAACCGGCCCGGCACGGAAGCCCCGTGGAACATCGGCGAGTTTTACGGCACCAGCTATTTCTGCGACCCGCGCGGGCAGATCATCACGGAAGGCAAGCGCGTCGAGGACGATATCATCGTCGCCGACATGGACCTGGACATGATCCGCGAGGTACGCGACACCTGGCAATTCTTCCGCGACCGCCGGCCCGATATGTATGATGAAATCCTGGCGCCGTAAGTCGCCAGCAAATGTTAGGGGCTTTAAGGCAGCCCAAGGAGTATTTCGATGTCCATTGCCAGCGATCCCGCGTCCGGTCGCATTCCCCTACCGGCCAGTGACCACCAACCGGCTCCTTACGACGGTCCCAGCCGCGACGAGATCCTCAATCTCCGCCGCGAGTATCTCAATCCTGGCATCCTGACGTATTACCAGGAGCCGCTGTGCATCGTTGAAGGGCACATGCAATATTTGTGGGACGAGACCGGCCGGCAATATCTCGACGCCATCGCCGGCATCGTCACCGTCTCGGTCGGGCACTGTCACCCGAAGATCACCGAGCGCGTGCGCGCGCAGGTCGGCAAGCTGGTGCATACCACCACGATCTACCTGCACCCCACCATCGCGCTTTACGCCCGCGAACTGGCGAACCATATGCCGGCGGACTCCGAGCTTAAGGTCTCTTATTTCACCAACTCCGGTAGCGAGGCCAACGAGCTAGCGACTCTGATGGCCCGATTGCACACCGGCCGGCACGAGGTTCTCACGCTACGTAACGGCTATCACGGCGGCTCGCAGTCCACCATGGCTCTGACCGCGATCGGCACTTGGAGGTACCCGGTTCCCTCCCCCGCCGGCGTCAGGCACGTTCCGCCCGGCTACTGCTATCGCTGCCCACTAGGGCTTACCTACCCGACGTGCGACATGAAGTGCGCCTATAGCGTCGAGGACGTCATCCGCTACGAGACACCTGGGCAGATCGCCTGCTTCATCGCCGAGCCGATCCAGGGCGTTGGCGGTACGGTCATGCCGCCGCCAGAGTATTTTGGCATAGTGTACGACATCGTGCGCAAGTATGGCGGACTTTGTATTTCCGACGAGGTGCAGACCGGCTTCGGCCGCACCGGCGAGCACTACTGGGGCTTCCAGAACTGGGGCGTCGTGCCCGACATGGTTACCATGGCCAAGGGTATCGGCAACGGGGCACCCCTCGGCGCTTGCACCACCAAGCCCGAAATCGCCGAGCACCTGGCCCAGCGGTTGCACTTCAACACCTTCGGCGGCAATCCGGTCTCCGTGCTCCAGGGTCTGGCCACGCTGGAGATTATCGACGAGGAGAACATCCAGCAGAACGCAAAGGAAGTCGGCGGCTATCTCAAACAAAAACTGCTCGAACTCCAGGAAAAACACGCGCGCGGGGGAGCATCGGCCTCCCGGCCGGTTTGCATCGGCGAAGTCCGCGGCCTGGGCCTGATGCTCGGCGTCGAGTTGGTCAAGGATCACACCAGCAAGGAGCCGGCAGTGCAGGAAACCGCCAACGTGGTCGAACGCGCCAAGCAGCGCGGCCTGCTCCTCGGTAAAGGCGGTCTCTATGGCAACGTCATACGCATCAAGCCACCGATGTGCATCACGAAAACGGACTGCGACTTCCTGGCCGATTGCCTGGATGAGTGCCTCGAGGATACGCCGATCGCACCGTAGCCGTAGGGATGCGGCTTGCCGCACCATTCTGACTGAGGACATGGCGATGCGAGCCGTTGCTCTTCGACTCTCACTGATGGGAACGACCTGCCTGCTGGCTCTGGCGTGTGCCGGCTGCGGCCTGGTCTTCGTGCCGCGCGTGCAGGTGTTTCCGGGTGAGGTTCGCGGAATTAGGGTTGTGGACGAGCAGACTGGTCAGGACCTGCCACAAGCCACGGTGATTTATGAGATCTGGCCATACGATAACTGGTTCCTTGATCGGGCGCGGTTGATGGAGCTAGATCCGTCGGACTCTCTGAGAGAGTGCGGCTCCGAGCCGTACCGCCGGCTGGATGTGAACCGCGACGCGGACGGCGTGTTCCGCGTGGAACCGTGCCGCACAATCGGCTGGATGCAGTGGTTTTTCCCCCTCCCGTTGCCCCTGGGCTGGAACCTGTACCACGATTACGAGGCACGGGTCACAATCCGGGCGCCCGGCTACTGCGAGCTGGTGCTGACATATACGCCGAACCTCGGACACCCGGCGGGATGGGCTAACTCCTCAGTCTACGGCAGTTGCGACTTGACCTCTGATCGCATTCTAACGTTCTCAACAATGTTGGCGGATTGAGGCACAAGACATGGTTCGACGCACTTGACTTTCCAGCATCCCACCAGGGACGACAGAGAGTCTGCTCGGAACGTACCCCCTCCCCCCCGCGCATGAAGAAAGGCCAGCCGGCTTGTGCCGCGGCTGGCCTTTTCCGCAAACCCTGATGTCAGCGCTCAAACCTAATGCCTCGGCTAGGGCTCGAACCTAGGACCCGCTGGTTAAGAGCCAGCTGCTCTGCCAACTGAGCTACCGAGGCGTTATCCGTCCCGGACCACCGCCCAGGATCTATCAATTGTATCAGCGACACACGGATCGGCAAGACCGTTGCGCCATCTCCGCCATCCCTCTCCCCCACCAAGGCCCCACGGGCTAAGATGCCACCATGTCCGGCAAGGATGACCCGACAATCAGCATCGTCATCGGCACCTACCAGCGCTACGCGCAGATCAAACGCTGCATTGAAACCATCCGCCAGCACGTCAGCGTGCCATATGAACTGGTCGTGATCGATGGCGGCAGCACGGACGGTAGCGCCGAGTGGCTGGCCGAGCAGCCCGATGTGCGACTGCACCTGGAGCAGGAGCGCGCTGGCTGCTGCCGGGCTTATGACCTGGGCTTCCGTATGACTACAGCCCCTTTCGTCTGCTGGCTGAATGATGACGCCTATCCGCTGGCGGGTACCATCGAGCACGGCCTGGACATCTTCGCGCGGGCGGATATGACCGACCTCGGTCTGCTGGCCTGCTACCACACGCACACTGACCACTGGAACGAATTGGATGGCTTCGACCATGACGGACGCCGCTGGGGCGTCTTACACGTGCGCGGCTACCCATACGCCAACTTCGGCCTGCTGCGCCGCGGCCTGCTCGCGGAGGTGGATTTCCTGGACACCGGTTACAAGTTCTGCGCCTGGGATCCCGACCTGGCCCTGAAAATCCAACTCAACGCCGGTCTGAAGGTGCTCAGCTCCCGCCGGGCCCGGGTCTACCACGAGGAATTTCACGATGAGCGCAAGGCCAGCGATGCACAGGAAACCCGCCAGCATGATAATGAGCGGCTGTTCAGGAAATGGAAGCTACCACCCAAAGGCCAGTTCCCCGATCCCCGGCCGGCGTATCGGGAACTCCTCGGAGAACGTGGCTTGCTATAGCTCGCCGGAATGAGTGATATTGGCGGATTTGCACTCGCGGCAACCGGTCGCCGCACAGTACAATAAATAAGGTTAAGGTGGATTGCTCTAGCGACAATCCTGAAATTGCCATCCGGCGGCATCTGGTGCCATGGCAGAACGATGAACACACGATCAGTCGCAACCGAACACGGTGAACCAATCGCGGATCAATGCAACAAGCGGGTAGAGCGCGTGGCGATCGTAGCCTCGCCGGACAAACCGGCGGCGGCCGGCACGCTGGAGCGTATGCAACGCTGGTTGCAAGGCCGCGCCAAGATCGTCTTCGCCGAGGCAACTTACAATAGCAGCCGGGCGCTTCCGTTGCACCCGGATTTGCTATTTGTGCTGGGCGGTGACGGCACTTTGATCGCCGCCGTGGACAGCCTGGGTGAGCAGCAGTTGCCAATTGTCGGAGTAAACCTCGGCAAGCTTGGCTACCTGGCCGATTTCACCATTGAAGAGCTGGAACGCGAAGGGGATTTCCTGTTCTCCGGCGAGTTACCGATTACACGCCGCATCATGATGGGTGTCACACTGGAGCACATCGACAGCTCGTTCTACCGCATGACCGCCATCAACGACTGTGTGATCCTGGCCGGACCGCCCTTCCAGATGATCGAAGTAACTGTCACCGTGGATGGCGACGAGGTGGCGCAGGTACGTGGTGACGGCCTGATCGTCGCCACACCCTCGGGCTCAACCGCTCATAACCTGGCCGCCGGCGGGCCGATTCTCGAACCGACCGGCGAGGCCTTCATCCTCACACCAATCTGTCCCCAGGCGCTGACCTATCGCCCGCTGGTGATGGACGCCAGGCGGCGTATCGTGATTCGCGTACTGCAATCCAACGAAGGTACGACCGTGGCCACAGATGGACGCGTTATGCGGCCCTTCCAGCCCAGCGACCGTATCGTAATCACGCGCTTCGACGCCGACTTCCTGCTGGTCCGCAACCCACGTCATTCCGAGTGGTACGCCTTGCGCCGCAAGCTGCGCTGGGGCGAACGACCCAACATGCAATAACGCAAACTCAGAGAAGGCTCAGTGCCTTGGGAGGGCGAGGCTCCTGTCGAGCCGTGGCTCGCCGGGAGGCTCGCCCTCCCGTCGGACGCCGGCGCCTTGCTGAAAACGGTCTCAGACCGATGCGTAAGCAGGAGTGTCGCTGGGCACCGCACCCGCCGTCGTTCCAGCCAAACAAAGACCCCGGCGGATCCGAAAACCTGCCGGGGTCTTGGCAATTCAGCTTAACGTCGTCCTAAAACGACGCACTGTCGATCATCGACTAGCGACGACGAATCAGCAGACCAGCCAGCGTCAGCAACACCAGCGAAGCCGGCTCGGGAATGCCGGTAAGCTGGAAGCAGGCGTCGATCTGCTGGCCAAAGACGGTGTTACCGGGAACCCAATCCGGGACACCGAAGTAGACGGACTTGAAGTACGCTTCGCTGCCCGTGATCGGATCAGTGTGATAGGCAAAACCGGACTGCGGCGGAAAGTCGCCGATACCCTGGGCCGACATCCAGTAAGTCGTGCCCGCCACGAGATCCAATGGCGCTGCCAAAGTCACGTCGTAGCTGTAAAAGTGAGACCCGTTGGCGGTATCTTCGATCCAAGTCTCGTTCGTGTTCGCGTTGGCGAACAGCTCTTGGTAGATGATTGCAGCGGGGCCAGCACCGAAGGGAGCCGCGTCGGCATAGAACGTGATTTCCCAGTCAAAGGGAAGCGCATCACCGTTCCAGTAGCCACCAATCCAGTGCACGTCGGTCACGATTGTGTTTGGGGCGGTGAGCATAAAATCATCCGCCAGAATCGGTTCGAGGTCGTAGACAGTATCAAACTGCGACGCGGCCATGCCGACATAGTCCAGGCCATTATCATAGATGACCGGGTCCCGAGCCGCGGGCGGCGCAATCGACTGTCCACCCACAACGTGCGTCGCCGGATCCGCGAGGACCGGCGAGGCCACTAGGGCCAACATAGCTACTGCCAATACTAGTTTCTTCATCATTCACTCCTCCTCAAGTAATACATCTGTACATTTGCGCGTCGGTCCGCATTACGGAACATTCTCGGACGCACACTCCAATCCACGCCACGAAGGTACACGTGCTCGTGGCCATCTACTCGACATTGCCACCCGGCATACAAGGCGCGTGCTCTTACAAATGAGCAAAGTTCCTGTTCATTACAAAACAAAAACGTGGACTGGATTAGTCCGTCGATCTCGTTCGCCTTGTCTGCTCCTTCAAGACCTGATCGCAATGTCAGCAGCTTCGATTCCGCGCACCTTCGTAGTGCCAGTGGCTAAAAGCCACTACAACCCATGATAGCCAATACATGACTCTCAGATCTCAACCTGGACGGAAGCAACACATCAGATCGAAATCTGTCACAGGTCGCACGGCGGGACATGGAGTTGAGAAACGCGGCACCCTCCTCAACTTTCCCGTTCCGAAGCTTACCTAATGCTATCACGTGCATTTATCAATGTCAACGCTTTTTAACAACAGTGGTTACGTCCCAATCCGCCTCGGCGTCAGATAATGGATTGCCGTACTGAATGCTCTTCAAACACCCTAACTGTGAACAGACTTTCATTTCCAGTTACTACCCAATCATGCTACAATCGCCCCAGCACTGAACCGATCAGAGGTTCGAGCGCTTAGGTTTAGGAGTATGTGTTCGGGGGATCTTGGAAAGGGATGGGAATAGAATGAAATCCCCTCGTTTATTATTATCGGCCCTCACATGCCTCTGGCTGGTAACACTCCCGACGGCGATCAGCGACGAAATACATGACGCCGCCCGATTCGGCGACTCAGTCGTTGTGAGAAAGCTGCTGCAAAGCAACCCCCTACTGGCAAACGCCAGGACAGCTACTAATGAGACTCCTTTGCATCACGCCGTCCTTGGACGTAAGGCCGATATTATCGAGCTCCTGCTGGCGACTGGAGCCGATGTGACTGCCCAGGATAGTCTCGGCCGAACGCCACTACACTTGGCGGCGGTCTCTGATGATCCGGCTCTGTTAAACATGCTGCTGGCGGCGGGAGCCGATCCCGACGCTGTTGACCAGCATGGTAATACACCTCTGCACATCGCCGCCCGGCGTGTTAAGTCGATCCCATTGCTGACGTTAGTAGCCGCCGGAGCGGATGTTAACGTCGCCAATGATGCCGGCCTGACTCCCCTGCATGTCCTGGGAGCGGATATGCGAGTCCGGGACGAGCAATCAATGCATTTAGCCGAGTCCTTGGCGGAATTTCTCGTTCGCCACGGCGCGGACATCACCATCATCGCTGACGGCCTGCCGGGCTTGGGTACACCAGCCGGCGATGAGCACGATCCCCTGCGCGGCAGTTATAGGACTTATGATGAGATTGCCCAGATCCTGCAAGATCGAGCTTTTCAGTACCCCGACATCTGTCAGGTTCATGATCTGGGATCCAGTGTTCAGGGCCGGCGTCTAAGGGCCTTGAACATCAGCGATAACGTCGGGATCGAAGAAGATGAGCCGGAATTCAAGTATGTCTCCACCATGCACGGCGACGAGATCGTGGGCAACGAGATGTGCCTCTTCCTAATTGACCATCTGCTGACGAATTACGGCACTGATCCCGATCTGACCGCCTTGGTGGACGAAATCGATATCTGGATCGTACCGTTGATGAATCCTGATGGATACGTGGCTGGTACGCGCGGTAACGCCCACGGCATCGATCTCAACCGCAACTTCCCGGAATGGACCGACGGCGATCCGAACACCACCGCCGGCCGCGAGGCCGAAACGGCCGTCATCATGAATTGGACCATGGCCAACAGCTTCACTTGCTCGGCGAACCTCCACACCGGTGTGATAGTGGTCAATTATCCCTTCGACGACGACGACCTGGGCTCGACGTTCTCGCCCACGCCGGACGAGGATCTGTTCGTCTATATCAGTGAGGAATATTCGCAATACAACCTGCCGATGTGGAACAGCCCCTCCTTCTACCACGGCATCACCAACGGAGCAGACTGGTATTCCATCAGCGGCGGCATGCAGGACTGGCACTACCGTTACATGGGCGGTAACGAAGTTACGCTCGAACTGAGCAACATCGATAACCCGCCCTACTCGCAGATCCCACAGTACTGGGATGATAATCGTGATTCGATGCTGGCTTACATGCAGACCTGCCTGATCGGCGTACGTGGCCTGGTGACCGATGTTTTCGGTGGCGAACCTGTTGACGCCACGGTTACCGTCATCGACCGCGACCACGAGGTCTATACCGATCCAGACGTCGGCGACTACCACCGCATGCTGATGCCGGGTACGTATCAGTTACTCTTTGAAGCCCCGGACTACCTGTCACAAACGCACACCGTCGTAGTGCCCAGCGGACCCGCGGTCCGGCTCGATGTGGCGATGTCGCCCCAGGTTCGCACGACTTATCCGAATGGCGGAGAACAACTACCTATCAACACCCCAGTTGACGTGACCTGGATTGGCGATCCCGCCGCACAGTACAACGTGCAATATACGCACAACTACGGCGAACAAGGGACGGCCACTGATGGCTTTGAAGACGGATCACTGGACGAGGCCTATACCACCGGTGGCGACGCAGACTGGTACGTGACCGGCGGAGCACACTCCGGCACGTTTGCAGCTCGGGCCGGCGACATCAGCCACAACCAGACTAGTTGGATGACGCGCACCGTCTCGGGTGGGCTGTTCTATTTCTGGTACAAGGTCAGCTCCGAAGCCAACTACGACTACTTCAACTTCTACATCGACGACATCCAGGAGCTGCACGTCTCCGGCTACAGCTCCTGGCTGTATTACATGGACACGCTGTCCCCCGGCGAGCATGAGCTGCGCTGGGAATACGTCAAGGACAACAGCGTCAACGGCGGCAGCGATACGGTCTGGATCGACGACCTGCAGTTCAATGGCGACGCCACCGAGTGGACCGATATCGTCGCGCTGACCGATGTCGGCGCCACCTCGGTGCCGTGGACACCCACGCAAGCCGGCACGGATTACAAGGTCCGCGTGCGGGCTTACTGGGCTGGCAGCGGTTACGGTAACTGGGATTCCAGCGATGACATTTTCGAAGTCACCGATGTGGCGTACCCCGTGGGTGACATGAACTGCGACACGAACATCAACGCTTACGATATCGATCCGTTCATCTGTGCCCTCAGCGCGCAGTGCGACTACGAAAGTATGTATCCCGATTGCGATCGAATGCTGGCCGACTGTAATGGCGACGGCGATGTCAATTCCTACGATATCGACACGTTCATCATGCTGGTCGGCGGGGGTTGAGGAAGGCAACGAGGGGGAAGAAGGCAACCAGGCAACAAGGCAACAAGGCAACGAGTAGCGGCCGCCCTCCGTGGCGGCCGTTGCCATACCATAGCGACATCCATCTCGCCGGACGAACCGAGC
>JBDRDH010000215.1:0-8983 GCA_043820985.1 Planctomycetota bacterium | reverse complement strand
TGTTTCGGCTCCAAGTGCCAGTCATTGTCCAACTGGCTGTCCGGAACATGTCGATCGCCGAGATCCGCCAGTTTGCAACCGGAGCAATCATTGAGTTTGAAAAATCAGTGGACGACAACCTCGATCTGCTGATCAACAATCGCCTGATCGGCAGCGGAATCTGTGTCAAGATAGGCGAACACTTTGGATTACGTGTGTCTGGTATTGCCACACCCGCTCAACGCATTAAATCCATGGGTCAGTGACCTGGCTGACATCCCCTCATAATAACCCCCTACTCCTTCCTGACCGGCCGCCGGCCATGCGCCAGCAGCAATCCCACCTCGGGCAATCGCAGCATCCACGCCACACCCAGGAACACCACCACTCCGAAGAACAGCGGCACCATTGTCTCGACGAAACGTAAAACGACGCCTCCGGGTAATGCTTCTTCGACCAGCGATCTCAACCGCCAGAGCCCCTGGACACTCAGGCCCGCAACAACCGCCGCTAGCAGCATGCGTACAACCGCACTGGCCAGCGCCGGGTCGATCAGCCGCTGACCGGTACGGCGTTGCAGAATGATCAGCCCGACGATCACGCTCAAGCCGGATGTAACCATTGAGCTGAGCGCGAAAGCCGCCTCGCGAATGCTGTCAAACCACAACAGACTGAGCGTCAGCAGCACATTCAGTGGTAAAACAGTAATGCTGATTTTCAGTGGCGTGTGGACATCCTGATAACTGTAAAAGCCGCGTAGCACGATATGCTGAGCACAATAAGCCCACCTCGCCAGACCGTAGAAGACCAGCACATGCGCGGCGCGACTGGTGTTCTCGGGCGTAAAGCGGTTGTATTCGAACAGAAAACGCACGATTGGCACGGCGAGCACAATCATCATCGTGCCCGACAGGATGCCCTCAAAAACCGCCAACCGCAGCGACTGACGCACTTCAACCTTCCAGGCGCGCCAGTCCTCGCGCGCCGCGAGCCGGCTGAACACAGGCATGGCCGCCGTTGCCAGCGATATGACCAACACCCCCAACGGAAACTGGTACAGACGTTGCGCGCAGGTGATCGCCGAGAGCGCTCCTTCTTCGAGCGGGTAAGCGATCTCTCCGCCGAGAAGGCTCATTGTCGTCGGCGTCCCGGTTTTGTGCGTCAGCAATGTGCAAATGCCGGCATCGAGAAACACGCCGAAGGCCAACACTCCCTGCCCCAATGCAACCGGCACGAGCAGATGCAGCATCTGGCGCACGGTTGGATCGCGCGGCTCGAAGCGCCAACCAAGTGGTACGTTATTGAGGCGCAGCACAACCAGAATGAACGCGATTTGCAGCACACCAGCGGCGACCACGGTCAGGGCGACCACATAGATCTGCCCGTTGGGATCTTCCGGACTGATTGCCGGCCCGAGCCAGGCGATGCCGGCAATCATGCACAGGTTGAGCAGCACCGGCGCCAACGCCGCCGGTACAAAACTACCCACACAGTTCAAAATCGCGGAAAACAGTGCCAACACACACACCGTCAGCATGAACGGCAGCATCAGGGCGGTCAGCCCCAGGATCAGCCGGCGTGAGGCCAAAGCCTCCGGATCAGCGGGTATCGCCAGAAACCAGATGACGGCAATAACGACCGCGATGACAACGATGATTGCCAGCAGCGTGAGGGTCAGCAGAGCCAATGTGCGCGCCAGCACGCGCCAGGCGGTGGGTCGACCATCTTTCTCGAGGGTGCGGGTGAACGTCGGCACAAAAACCGCCGCCATGGCCCCTTCACCAAGCAGTCGGCGAAACAGGTTGGGTATCTGGAAGGCGAAGTTAAACGAGTCGAGCACCCAGCGCAAGCCGAAGGTCTGCGCCAGCAGCATCTCGCGAATCAGCCCGGTCACCCGCGACAGCAACGTACAACAAGCAATCAGCTTGGCCCAGGCAAATACGCTCCGCTCTTGCGACATGCCCCGGATAATAGCCTCAACCACCAGGGTAGCACAGCCGTCCCGGCTGCGAGTACCCCCAACCACCAGAGTAGCGGGTGCCATGCTCAAGCCCAAGGCGCGAGCATGCCAGTTCACACCGACTCTCATCGGTCACACACTCAAGCGCAGCGCGGCCAATCCAATCCGAGCCCCAAGCGCCAGCGAGTGGGTTCCAAACAAAGGATCCAAGGATCAGAGGATTCAAGGATCAAAGCACCGTTGCAACAATCCCTTATCCATCGCGTATCCTTGGCGTCCTCCGCGCTCTCTGCGTCTCCGCGGCCCCCCCCATCCGAACGCGCAGCGCCAGCATGCGCCCCCAAGGAGAATACAATGTTCACTCATGCTCCTGTCCCAAGCGGCGACAAGAAACCGTTAAATTCCACCGGTCTCGTGCAAGCACGAATCATCGTATATACATTGCTTCTCATCTGTGCGGGTGCGTGTGTGCTCCTCGCGTTCGGATACTCGGAGTCACGACGTATTGCCGAGACGATGAGACGCGGCGACATGCTCGTCACAGCGTTGCGCTGCTATTACAAAGACAAGGGCCAGTTTCCCAAGATCCTTGCCGAACTTGTGCCGAATTACATCGAGCACATACCGCCGCCGACTTGGGGAAACGATGAGTGGGACTACGAAGCGGACCCATCCGGCGAGGGCTTCGGTCTTGAGGCCAGCATTGGGCAAAGGCGTTACCCGAGTCGCACGTTCTGTGGTGACAGCACGTCGGGGGAGTGGCACGTGGATCAATGATGAACGCGGCAGAAATCTGTTAAGTTAGTGGCTGTGCTGGAGTTTGTTGATGACGGAGCAACCAGACGAACCTTACGAGGAATCATTCGAGCGTTACCAGGAAGCTCGGGAGTTAATGGAACAGGGTCAATTCCGCCCGGCGATCGACATGTTCGCAAGGTCATTCCATCTAGCTCCCCACGCGAAGACGGCCGAATTGCTTGGTGAGTGCCACGCCAAGCTGGGCGAATTGACGGATGCCGTAATGGGCCTGGCCGCGGCGACCACGCTTGGTCGCTCGGGGCGAGCCCCCTTCCTACTCGCAGAGATCCTGGTCTAACTGGGGGAAGTGAGTGACGCCCGCGAGTTGGCGCGCCTCGCGCTCGAACGGCAACCCGACTTGCGTCGAGCGCGCAAATTCCTCGAAGAACTCGACCATGCGGAAAGCCAATCGGACAAGCCGTAGCGTAACGAACATACATCATCTATGGCCGCATGCCGTCCACCAGTGGCATGAGAAGGATCCGACAAACCCACGAATAGCAATGGCTTACGAAACGAAGCGACCCCGTGCGAAGACGGGGTCGCTGGGGAGATGGGCGTTACAGGACTTGAACCTGTGACCTCATCCGTGTGAAGGATGCGCTCTAGCCGACTGAGCTAAACGCCCGCATGTTAAAAATAAATCCTAGCCAGACTTATCGGTAGCGTCAACCAACGCTACTTGCCTCGAACCGCACGCTGGCATACCTGGTGGCTATCTCTGTTCCCCCCACTTGGGATTCAGCCCACTCCAATTCGTTCTTACCTCAGGGGCATATTGAAAGCCGCGACCTCTTTGTTCATGACTTTTCCGAAAAAGATCCCGAAATTCTGATAAATACCAACGAATTTGGTCTATCTTAGAATGGATAAGAACAAGGGCCTGGCGCCGCGGCGGGTAATGCGGCGAACCCACTACCACGCCGACCGACGCCATAGCAAGCACCAGAAGGGAGACAGACATGTTCATCATCCGTACAATCCGCGCTTTCGCAATCACAGCAGCAGTCCTGGCCGTCGGCCTGTGGGCTCTTCCCGCCCAGGCCCAGCCGCAACACACGCCGCCCTGGTGGGGCAACGACGACGACCGTACCACCATCGTGACCGCCCCGTTCAACAACGCTGGCGACTCACCCTCCCCCACCACCGAGCCCGATCCCGAGAATCCGGATCCCATGGTCGAAACCGAGGGCGACGCCGGCTGGATCAACGAGGTCGCCGGCCACTCGGGCGTCATGGGCGTCCAGGGCGCCGGCAAGACAGGTAAGGTCACCATCTGGGTCTGGAACGGCATAGCCGACAACAGCGAGAAGCACCTCTGGGTACAATTCGACTGCTATGTCCAGAACGGCGGTGTCGCCGGTCCCTCCGCCAAGGCCGGACACGGTGCCGACTCCGTCGGCGGGTTCAACATCCCCAACCATTGGGAAGATATCGGCAACGGCTGGACCCGCCACTGGCGCGAGTGGACCATCAAGCCACAGCCCGCCTGGGAAGAAATCACATTCACCATGGCTACCGCCGAATCGGGCGGCACGGCTGTCATCGACAACGTTGAGATCGGCACGCACTGTGAGGATAAGGACCCCCAGGGCAAAGTCGCGGCATTCAACATGGTCCAACCAGAACCGACCGAGCCGGTCTACGTCTCCGCTCCTGTCGGCTGCGAAGCCACACTGTGGAGCGCCTACGGCAACAACCCACCCGAATGGATGCCCAACGTCACCAGCCATGAGGGTGTCTTCGGTATTCCAGCCATGGGGATACCGGCCGACGGCATACTGGAGCTGTGGAATGATGACCTGGCCGAACCGGAGGGCCTCAAGCACATCGCCTGTCAATTTGACTTCTACATGGCCGAAGGTGGATTTGTCACTTGGGAAGTTGAGCTCCCACCCGAATGCCTGATTCAGAAGTACGACGAGTATATCCTGGAAACCGAAGACGGCTGGCAACGCGCTGTGTTGAAGCTCGACGTGTCACCCCCGCCCGATTGGGAAATCTACCGCTGGCTCATGTTCACCGATCCAATGAGCGGCCCGGTGGCGGTCGACAGCGTCATCGTCTCCTCGGGTTTCCTGTTCCAGGACGACTGGTCCGAAGACTTCGACTTCTACATGCCCGAGACCGACCTGCACGGACAATACGGCTGGAAGGGCTGGGACGACGATCAAATCTTTACCGCCTATACCAGCGATGTTCAAGCACTCAATGATTTCAACTCGGTCGCGATCGCCGGCGATTCCGACCTGGTACACGAGTACGATTATCTGACTTCCGGCAAGTGGGAATTCACCGCCTGGCAGTACATTCCATCCGACTTCAGCTCGAACGGTACTGGCCAATTCGCCGGCTCGTACATCGTGCTGATGAACACCTACGAGGACGGTGCCCCCCACGAGGAGCCCCACTGGTCATTGCAGATGAACTTCGACTCCAACGACGGGATGCTCAAGGTCTATTACGGCAATGGTCTCAACACGGTCAACGTGCCGTACGACACCGACCGCTGGGTCAAGCTTCAGGCCGTTATCGATCTGGACGAGGATTGGACCCGGATTTACTACGACGACGAACTGGTCACCGAGTACATTTGGACCGGCGGCGTGCTGGGCGGTGGCGGTGGAGCCGTCGAGATCGCGGCGCTGGATCTGTTCGCGAATGGCTCCACGCCGATCTACTACGATGATATCCGTCTGCAAGCCGCTTCGCGGGCCGGCGACATGAACTGCGATGGCAACATCAATGCCTACGACATCGATGGCTTCATCTGCGCATTGTCACTCGAATGCGACTATGAAGGCATGTTCCCCGAATGCGACCGCATGCTGGCCGACTGCAACGGCGATGGAGCCGCCAACGCCTACGACATCGACCGCTTCATCGAACTGGTCGGCGGCGGATAGTGAAGAAGTAACGAAGTAACAAGGGTGCAAGGCAACCAGGCATCAAGGCATCAAGGCAACCAGGCAACAAGTAGCGGCCGCCCTCCGTGGCGGCCGTTGCTGTACCATGGCGACATCCGCCCCGCCAAATGAACCGAGCCCGAAGCGCCAGCGAGGGATAACGTCACACACCTCAAATCAGAGCCCCGAGCGCGAGCGAGCGGGTTCTGCGGGCTCTCCGGATTATCATCGGCGTAACGCGCCGAGCCGGTCAGCTCATTGCGCTCGTTGTACGACCAGATGCTCAGGTGCTCGTTACTCGTCCCGCCGACCGCCTCCCCACGGTTGACCACCGACTCCCGGCGAGCAAGATCGTCGTTGACGTAGGCGTACTTCGAGATCGTCACGTCGGGATCGGACGCCACCCAGACGTGTTCGACGGCGGTCAGCAGATCGCGACCCGGCACGCGTCGCTTGCAGCACCCTTGAATTAAGTATGGTGTCCCCGGAAATAGGTCTGGTGTCCCCGGAAATAGGTCCCCGGAAATAGGCGCGGAAATAGGCGGAAATAACAAGTATGGTGTCCCCGGAATTACGGAATTAGTGCGCGGAATTGCATGGCACTGTGAACCTTCGGTTCTCATCGAGAAGGGCCTGACGGTTCACATACGCGCGATCAGGCCGCGGGTCGCAGCTCGGGCGTCACGACGAGTTCGCCCGGCTGGAAATCGAGCGGCACAGGCTTGTCCGGTTCGGCGTCGTACCAATCGAATGCGAGACGCTTCCACCAACCGAGCGAGCGTCGCCAGCGACCGATCGCCGCGCGCAGCTTCTGCACGTAGGCATCTTGTTCCTGGTTGATCTCCGCCAGCAGTGACTGGCAGCCGGAGACGTTCTTGGCCAGCAGCAGGGCCGTGGCGTAGTTAGTCTTGAAGTTTGTTGGCAGATTCTGCTTCAGTGCAAAGCCGCTTTCGTTGATGCACAAACCGCGGTACACCTCGACTGCCTTGGCCGTCTCGCCAGACCGCATGAGCGCCACGCCGTACGCGTCGCTCAGCGCCGACGAGCCCGTTCCGTATTTCCTGACAAGCTCCACCGCCTCCTTTGGCTTGCCAATGTTGAGCAACTTCTGAACCAAGGCCAGCACGTCGCTGACCTTCTCGGGGTTTCGATGCATGGTATGCACTTCCTTCGCGCCAGTCGCCGCCACGAGTCATATACTCAGACGAGCGATGAGCGCGTTGCAGGTTTCACACACCGGCGCGATGCGCCGTCGTAAGACTCCAAAACACGAAAAAATCCGTGAAGTAACAGAAGGAGTGTGTACGGTCTGATTAGAGCAAGAACCTGCACAGGAAAGCGCAGCTCGGATGATTCGCGTTCGCGATCTGAAGCGCGTTCACGCCTCCCCGGAGAAGCCACTCGCACGGCGGCAACAGGCGCCCGCTGACGACAGGCAGCGTGCTTCCATCCAGCCCGATGCGTTCACCTTTCGCAATTGGCTTGCGATCGGCGAGTACGGCGGTGATGACGGCAGCGTTGTCGCTGGCCGAAACTACCGCTGACGCGGTTCCTGCCGGTGCATTGGCCACCGCGCGCGCATCGATCAAGAACGCTGGCCACGGCAACGCCGCGATGAGCGTCAGGAAACGCACAAATGCCGGGTAACGATGGGCCATCATCTTCGTGCCTCGATCATCTATTATACCCTGCCGCCCGGACGGCAGCTGCCTGCCCACAGCAGGGCGGAGCTTCTGCGCCAAGCGAGTATAAAAAAAAGCCGGGCCTATACTGCAACTCCGGAGGAAACTTGGTGTATACTTTGGTTGAATCAGAGGAGCGGTGGGTGTCTGCCCGTGGAGTGTAGACCCGGCTGCTTTTTGCACCCCTCCCGATTTTCTCCCCTGGGATCGGTTGCAGCGCAACGCTGATCCTAACTCGTTAATCCAACGACAGATAACGTGCACCTGCCCTTCGCGGCTGACACGCGGCGATTTCGGCCGCGTAGGCGGGTGTATTCTGGCTGAACTACCATGCGGACGATTGAACAGACAAGACCGTCTTACTGTATCCCTCGCACCAACAAGAGATTATCGCCTTCCGCACAGCTCCGCGTGCGGGGGTGGCGGGCGATGTCGCGGGGAGGGCACGAGGGTGGTAGTGACACGGCTCGGCTCGTTGGGGGATTTGAGCAGTTGACGCCGCCGCGAATCGGACATGCGTGCCGTCCATGGTGGGCGGTCGCGGAAATGGTCGCAGCGGACGGCGATACTGGTTTGGAGATCGAAAGATGTTCACGAACTCTCTGGTGCGGCGGTGGCTGCCTGTTGCCACCATCGTCGTGCTGGCGGGCTGGGCAGGACTGAGCCTGGCGCAGGAGAAGAAACCCGACCCGCCGAAACCCAAGGACATTGTTGATGTCGCCAAAGACACCAGCGACTTGAAGACGTTCTGCAAGCTGCTGGAGTCGGCCGGGCTGGTTGACACGCTGAAGGGCAAAGGCCCGTACACGGTCTTCGCCCCCACGGACGAGGCGTTCAAGAAGCTGGGCAAAGAGCTGGACGAGCTGCAGAAACCGGAAAACAAGGCCAAGCTCCAGCGCATCCTGAAGAACCACGTCGTCGAAGGCCGGAAGACAGCCGCGGATGTCAAGGCGATGAAATCCGCCAAGACAATGGCTGGCGAGGAGTTGAAGATCACCGTCAAGGATGACGTCGTGATGATCGACGTGGCAAAAGTCACGAAGGTCAACACGGATGCGAGTAACGGACTGATTCACTTGGTCGACGCGGTGCTGGTACCGGCCGAGAAACCCGAGACGCGACCGTAGCGCATCCAGCGGACAGGACGCTCGGCCCCGACCGTGTGTCTTGGCGGGCATGGCCTGCCAAGAATGTCGTTGCACACAGACATGTGCAGGATGGAGGCGGCGCCCACTACGGGCGCCCCTCCGCCTGCCGACAGGCAAGTAACTGCACACAGAACCCGCGCCGCGTACGGCGCGGAGGTGATCTGGTTTGATAGCGCGTCAACACGCCACATAGGAGAATCACAGATGAGTACGAAGCCAGACAAAGGGAATCCACGGAAACCCGGCACTCCCGGCCAGCCCCCGAAGACACCACCACCGTCTTCGACACCTGGCCCTAAGCCGGGAACGACCAGGCCAGCCACGCCGCCGAAGAAGTAGATGGCGTGCGCTGACGTAACATGAGCGGGCGGGGCAGGCTTGAATCTGTCCCGCCCGCTTGTGCGGCCATGCTTAAACACTGCGGTGACGTCCCCGCCTGGATTGACCTCGGCTTGACGACGGACTCATCACACGTTCATGACACTCGTGCTGCTCATTGCCGGTTTGGGG
>JBDRDH010000214.1:0-19007 GCA_043820985.1 Planctomycetota bacterium | reverse complement strand
CTTGGGTATGCGCCGATCTCCCCGATCCGGTTCGCCATCACCGCTTCGGTAGTAGCAATCACGCCCCAAGCCCCTAGAATAGATCTGCCGATTTATGCTACCGCACCGCTTTTGCCGGACAGAATTGCCGTGTCGGCCGTGTTCCAAGGAGAGCGAGGCATCCACCGGCCGCTTTGTCGTTACCAACTGTGTGTACAGCAATGGTCATAATCCGCGAGCAGCCTGTGCGTTTTCGGTTTCCCGCCCAGTTGCGTGTCCGCCGCCGACGGGAGTTTGAACGTGCTTTTGCCTGGGGTATTCGTGCTTCAGACGCGCGTCTGACGATATGGGCCTATCCCAATGGCCTGGATCATCCACGTCTGGGGCTGATCGTCGGCCGTAAACACGGTAATGCTGTCCGCCGTAATCGTATTAAACGTGTTCTCCGGGAAGCTTTTCGGCTTTCCCAACACAATCTGCCGGCGGGCCTGGATCTGCTCTGCGCTCCGCGCAGAGGCGCGGAAATTGAACTCGAAGCCTGCACGCAATCACTCCGCCGACTAGCCACCCGCCTGGCCCGCCACGCGGGGTTGGAGCGGTCCTAGAAACTATCCGGTTTTTCGGGAGGGCGAGGCTCCTGCCGAGCCACTATTTACTGGATCAGACCGGGCCTGACGATATAATTATGTCGGAGATGCCACCGGCGGATGTGATGAGTACCCCGACTGCGCGGCATTGTTGATCTTTGTCATCTTGTGAAGGTTTTTCAGGGGGCGACTGGCTTCGACCGGGCAGGTTGAGGTCTGAGTGGCGTGTCGAGGTTGTCAGGAGGCCTCGTAAAACACCTGGCACAACTATTACATGCCAACAATGGCTACCGTTTGGCTGCCTAGAAACTTGGCAGTCCGTCGGCCCGCAACGCCTGCTAGCGGGTACCGGCGCTGATAGCAGGCTGGCACCTGTGTTACCGGTTTCCAACCGGTAATGTCTGGCGACACAGGCGCGAGAATTTAGCCGGGCTCGGGCTCGCGGATGACCTGTCGGCCGGTCTGCGGCGAGCCTAGATATCAAGTAGACCGACTATGCACGTAGAGGCTCAGGCTGAAATGCTTCGGGACGGGGGTTCGATTCCCCCCGCCTCCAATCCGTAACCCGTTGTCGCGTAAGGAGATCCGCGCGCGACCCTCGAAAGCGGGAACTGTGGCGGGAACTTCTTTACCCTGAAACACCCCGCCAGATCGAGCCGCTCACTGTGTGGGCGGCCTCGATCGCGGCCAACACACCGTTGGCTCTTGCGCAGGGCCCAGCCCTGCAGAGAGGACCGGTGTGATGGCTTGTCTCACCAAAGAGAAGGGCAGACTTTACCGCATCCACTGGAAGTTCCAGGTCCGTGTCGGCCCACGGACCGGCGAGACCGTCGAGGGCAGCCTCCAGCTCGGTCGCTGCACGCGGGCCGCCGCCCGAACCCGGCTCCGCGAGATCGAGAACTGGGAAGAGGCCGTCAAGACCGGCCGGCACCTGCCCGACACTTCCTGGGACGACGTCTTCGCCCTCTGGGTCCGCGAACGCGAACTGACGTACACGCCGCAGTCGCTGGCCCGGGCCCAGCGCGTGGTTTCGCTCTACCGGCGTTGGCGTGAGGCCCGCGACCTGCCCTGCCAGACGGTCGAACAGGTGGCCAACCGGCAGGACCTGACCGCCTGGCGGAACCACCGGCTGGATCACGAGGCCGGCCGCAAGACGGTCGCCAACGACTTCGCCACGCTCTCCGCCTTGTTTGGCTGGTGTGCTCGCGAGAAGTACCTGCCCGACAACCCGATCGACCGCATCACCCGCCCGCGCTTCGTGACCAAGAAAGAAGGCACGCCGCTGACCCGTCAGCAGGCCGGCCGCTGGTTGCGGTCGATCCAGCCCCTGCCCGGCCGCGGAGCCCGTGGCTCACTGACCTGGAAGGACGTGCGCCGCAAGCGGCAGATCGGCGTCTTACTGCTCAACACGGGCGTTCGCAACGGCGAGTTCTGCACGCTCGACATCGACGACCTGCGCGTCGACGACGAGTCGCAGATGATCCACGTCCTCGGCAAGGGCCTCAAACGCCGCTGGGTGCCCCTTAACCGGGCGGCCCTGGCGGCCATTCGCCTGCACCTGCGTGAGCGTGGCAATCCTACGCATGGTCCGCTGTTCGTGACCCAGACCGGCGCGCGCTACAACGTGCGGCAGTTCTCCTCCGAATTGGTGCAGACCGCCCGGCGCTGCAGCGAGACCGTTTTGGTGAACCCGCACAACCTGCGACACACGTTCGCCACCTGGATGGCCCGTTCCTCGTCGGACGTGTCACTGGCCCAGAAGATCCTCGGCCACGAGGACGTCAACACGACGCTGAAGTACTACGTGCACACCGGCGATCACGAGCTGGCCGGAGCAACCGCGAACCTGCGGCCGAACCGAGCCGCGGCCCAACGCCCCCAGCCGCAACCCGATCCGCCGCTGAAGATCATCCGATTCCCGGGCAAGCAGGTCGGTTAGACACTCATACAAGAGGCCACCGGCAGAGCAAATCTGCCGGTGGCTTTCTTGATCAACAGCCGGGATGGGCGCTACTTCGTCTTAGAGGATTTGCGCCGGTCCAGCTCGGCCTCGCGCTGATGACGCTTGCGACAGTACTCGAGCACGTAGCCCCATAGCCAGCGTGGGCGCCCGGCGGCACTGAGACAGGGTTTGGGAAGTTCCCCGCGCTCAATCATCCGGCGCACCGTGCGTTGACTAAGCTCGAGCCGACACGCGATCTCCTCGAGTCCGACGAACACATCCTCGGCAGGGACCATTTCGTCACCGGCTGGGCTGGGCTGCTGGGCCACGTGAGATCCTCACGCGCTACGCGGCCGGGGCGTCAGCGCCGTTCTCACTCCGCTCCGCGCTGGCGTCGCGGAGCAGAAGGTGCTCGTAGGCCTTGTCGAGCAGCAGCCGCAGACGCGGCAGGTCATCCGGGAAGAACGAGTTGCTGTCCTTCCACTCGCCGGTTTGCTGATCCTGGTAGCGCTTGTTCAGCGTGACGCTGTGCAGTGTCACGGGGCGGCCGTCACGCGTTCCTTCGTTCTGCCAGATCGCCAGGCTCAAGTTGCGGGCGCGGAATTCCTGGACGGGTCGGTTTGTGATTGACGTGGCCATAGTCGTACTCCTTGTAGGGGGGTCTGTGTGGTCTCGTTCGTGTATCGCGGGTGGAGCATCCTGAAGCGTTGCCGCACGCGAGCGAACTCGGCAGCGGGGGTCGCAGTGTGGTTGTACAGCAGCCTCTTCACATCCGAAGCTGCGATACTCTGGACGATACGCCCAGGATGTCTGTTCCTCGATTTCCAGCGGGGTAATGATGCGTTTGCCGTCGAGGGGCCTGATTCGGCAAGCCCAGGAACGTAACACCGCCAGCGTTGCATCCATGGGCAGGCCCGTCAGTTTCAGAGCGACGGCCAGGCGAAAACAGCTGACGCGCTGATGCTGGCGCACGCCTTCGGACAGCATCCGTTGTGCGCAGAGTGGCAGGCCAACCGTGCGCTTCAATGGGGCTGAGGGGGCGGAACGTCCCGCGTTTGGACACGCGTCGCCCAACTCGTTCAGCGCGATGGTCTCGTCAAGCTGGCTTTCGCGAACGAGTTCGACCCGCGCTAGGAACTCCCATTGGTCTTCATACGGCGTGGCCAGATCACGAGGATGCAAGAACACAGTTCGGCCCTGCCGCACAAGCCCGCCGAAAAGCGGCGCCAGGATGAAGTTGCCGAACGGTGTGTGTGCGCCCAGACGATCATGCTTCGGAAACACCTCGAGGCTCGGTTCACGAATCTCGTCCAATATGTGCCGTACCACTCGGCGGGACTTCGCGGCAGTTACGCCTGCACTCGGATGGAACATCCAGATGTGGTGCCCCTTGGACTTGCTGCGTTCCACATAGACGGGCAGGTCATATTGCCGAGCACCCGCCAGGAAATCGACCGCTACCTGGAGGTCCGGTCGATCGACATCCACAACCGTGGCGCAGGTCCGCTCCTGAACGAGCAGATACACGCCGTAGGGTTGCACGCCGTCGATGTGTCTTCGCAGCACACGGTCATTCACGGTTTGTTTGCACTGATAGGCGCGGCCCGTAGCCAGATTGAACGTGCCGTACACATCCCGGCGTCCCGAGAAACGCTCGCGGAGGAGCATCACGTGATGGTCTTGTCTCTCCGTGGGCGTCATGTCCGTCCACCCTCGTTCAGCTCCGCGCACGGCTCCGACGATAAGGAGCGGTTGTCCGTACACGAGGCGGTCGGCGCAGGCGCCACCTTTCAGGTTCATCGCGCGGAGCCTGCTGAAAACTCAGCTGGTTTCCACACGCCCTGAATGCGGGGACGCTGCTGATGAGGGAGTGAGACTACGTGTCTGTCGAACAAGCGCTGATCGCCCGGGCTCGGTCGCACGTCGTGCTGGCTCGCACCGTGGAGATCCACGGGGTCGAGGCGGCCAAGGGCTGCGATCCCACCATCGCAGATCGTCCCGTTTCTCTCGAACCGGTGTTCCAGCCCTTGGACGTGCTCGGCTGTCGGGACCTGCAATCATCTGTCCCAGCGTGGTCTCTGGAGCATCCGCCACCGGCCAGTCAGCTCGTGCGTTTGGATATCTGGGTTTCACCGGACCAGCCGTGGAAGTGGTTGCGCTCGGAACTGCTCCTCAAACTACTGGTGGCGGCCCGCCAGAGCCTGCGAGAAGTCGGCCACGAGTACCTGTTCGGCCAGGAACACTTTCCGCGAACGCCATGCGCGGTCCTTCCTCAGCTCTCCGAGCAAGGCGTCCGTCTTCGCTACCGCATAGTTGACGCTCCCCTTGTCGAAGACAGCCATTACATCCGGAGCCAATGCGCGCAGCACCTGGGTCAAAACGTAAATGCCGTTCGCTTCCGCCGCCGTCGGATGCCGCTGATTCCGATCGGTGGCCTCCTCCTTCGCTTTCTTCTTGACCTCGTCGTAGTGGCGTGCGGCGGTGATGACACCAAACTCGGCGAAGTACTGGGGAAGGGCTTTGCGGCCTGCGGCGGTCCACTCTCGTTCGATCTTGGAGTACTCCAGCTTGAGAAGGGAGTCGTGCGTGCTCGACCGCGCGAAGTACGCGTCTCCGAACACTTCTCTGGCCGTGGCCTCGTCCCAGGAGGGGCCTCGCCATGAGGCACAGTTATCTCCGACTTCCCGGAGCAGCGGATGTCCGCGCATCCAGCAGTCTTTTCCAGCTTCCACGATTGCCCGTTGGCCGTCGGGGGAGTGCTTCACGCCGTAGCGAGCAAAAGTGTTGTAGAAGGTCTTCATCAACGCTTCGCCGAACGCGTTTCGGTCGCGATCGTTCTTGATCTTCTTCTCAATGACCGCGTATTCCTTGTCAATCACGAGGATGACGGGAATGTCAGGAACCTCGCCGCGTCGCAGCTTGCGGTAGAACACGCATCCGGATGGTTGAGTGGCCTGGTATAGCGCGAACATGCCATCACGCGAGGACCACAGCTTGTCACCGAGAAGCGGGTTCTCGTCATACAGGAAATGGCTCAGGCCTCTCGCGAAGGCGGCAATCAGCTTCGGCGTGCAGCCACGGAGAATCAGCTGGGTACCATTGCAGTGTCTCGCACACTGGAAGAAATCGTACACGATCGGCTTGAGCCGGATGTGCCCCACGGTGTCGTCAGAGATGCGAATGTGGAGTGCCCGGTCTTTGGAGACGGCGATGGGCTCGATGTGGTGGTCACGCAGCAGGCAGGTTGCCGCGGCCTTGAAGCCCTCGCCGTATTGGCCAATGTCGTCCTCGCCCTTGGTGCTGTGGAAGTAGAAGAGATGATCGAGGTCGTACAATGCCGGCGCCGAAATCGTGACGTCAGATCCGTTAACGCTGACCTTGACCTCCTCCAATTGCCCTCGATTCGCATCGAAGAAGTTCTGCATGATATCCCGCGCGATGTACTCCTCGTCCCAATGCACGCCCCAGCCCGTAGTAACGGCGCTGGTGAGGGTCTGTTCATGCCTCAGGCGAATGGGCGCCCAATGATCGGCGCACCGTCATCTCCCCATACGTCGCGCCGTCCGCGGCATGCCGCTCGTCCCATTTTGGCCGCATCAGGGCAGACTGCCGAAACAGCCGGTCAACTCGGGCGCCATCGCCATTCGTCCAGAAGGCAAGCATGCCACAGAGCGCGAGGTCGGCGCGGGAATGATCCCCGTCATAGGCATCCAGGCTGCCCTCGTCGTAGAGTTCGCAGAACCGGGCGCCGGTGCGGGCCCGCCGGGCAAGGTCGAGCAGTTCGGCATCGGTAAAGTACGGTGCGGCGGTGAGCCCTGTGAAATTCCGGAGTACCTTGGTTGGGCACGGGGCGGCGACGAAGAATCGGTTCCACAGCTCGTGCAGCGCGGCCTGCCGCGGTTCGATCGTCGACGGCATGCCGTCTACACGCGTACCGGTGAGGGCGAAATACCGGCCATGGTGGTACGCCTCGATTTCAGGGGTCCTGCCGTCCTGCGCGGGGATGTCATGGAGCCGCCGCCGCCGTCCGGTGCACGAGCAGGGCAGATCTCCACGGACAATGACCTTCACGCCCGTGCCAGACGGCGACACCTCGGCGTACGAGTGCACCAGTTCGAGAATGTCGGACGCCCACGCTGCAATGTCGCCGCTCACGGGGTCGCGGCAGCCATCCAGATCGACGCCCGAGTACGGAGCCTCGCGTGAGAACGCGAACCCGACGCCATCAACACCACCCGCGCCGTACTGCCCCAGCGCGCGCTCGAATGAACCCCACGTGCCGGCGTCATTGGTACGGACCGGGTGCAGCGTGACGGGGCTGAACGGCACTTTGGTCCAGCGGTCCTTGCGACGCACGAGGCGCCAGACGACCCACTGCGGACACGTTTTCAACTCAGCGGGAATCCCCCCCGGTACGACCCGCAGGAGGCGCGGCCTGGGCAGGTGCGTGGCAGTGCTCCCAGTTCGGCTCATCCGGTGCAACTCTGGCCACGCGCGACGCATGCGGGCGACGAACCCAGCAGGCCGCTCCCCCGCAGAATGGCGGTGATCATCCGTGCGTCGGCGCCCGTCTCCGGTGCGCATCCGGCGTATGCCTCGGTGCCCGTGCGAAACTCGACGACCTCAACACCCAGCTCCCGGAATTCGGGGTCGTTCTCGAGAGGGTGGGCGAGTACTTCGTCGCGGGTGAGGAGAAAGGCCTCGACGCCCACGCCGTGGTCCGGCGCGGCGGGATCGGCCGCGCGTCGTCGCGCACGCGCGTGAATGAGTTCAAGGTCATCACAGCTTGTTCGGATCGCGATTACACGCGCTTCGAACTCCGTAGCCAGCTCCCACAGGCGCTCCCTGCGCGTATAGTCGCCGAAATTGCCATCCAGCATGACCGAGTGTCCCGACGCGAGCACGCCGCGCGCCGCAACGAACAAGGGCCCGTAACGACCGAGGCGCTTCTCCTCGTCCAACGCTTCATCAGTAAGGACGGTGCCGTACTGATATGTTGCCCCCACGCGGATGCGAAGCTGGTGGCCGAGATAGCGGGCGAGCGTGGTCTTCAGCGTGAGCGACGGGCCGTTGGTGAGCACGATGTGCTGGCACGACAACCGTTGAGCTGCACATGCACGCAGCTTCGTGTTCATTCTCGTGGCTGTGGTCGTCATGGCGCGACTCCTCGGGATGGCCTACCATCGATTCGGCCGCGAAGGCGACCGGCGGTGCACACCGCGCGACGGTCATGAGTCCATCTATCCCGAGTATGGCCCGCAGAAGATTCCCCCGGATGCCGGCACGCTGACGGCTCGTCGACGCGGTGATGGGCTATTCAGATGAAGCAGCGTGCCCTTCGCCAGCCTCAGAATGGACCGGCGAAGGCCCCGGGCGGGAGGAGGCTACGCGATGGTTGCACACGCTGGCACGGCGGTGTCCGTTTGTCCGCTCAGCGCGTCCCGATGCCGCCGACGTGTGTAGTGGAAACGTCAATGGTCGGCCAAGTTGCGGCGCAAGTAACGTCGACAGCAGGAATAAGCGACAGTCCGCCCAACTCCGTCCCGCGGCCACATCGCACGATCGTCCCAGGTGTAGTGGCAACCAAGAACTGAGGGCCCAGCCGTTGTGCGTGATGCTGTCCGACCTCCGGATTCAGTGCCCGACGATTGGCAAGGCCGCCTCAGCGTTTTCGGCGGGGCCGGGGGTGCTGTTGATCCCGCCCTCGATCCGGCGGGGGAGACACGTTCGCCTTAGCTGAGCCAGACGAATGCCAGCTTGGGAATTCGGTGCTCGGAGCGCAAACCCTGTTACCACAAGGGTTTATATCGCGTTTTTCGGCAAAAAACGAGGTTTACAAGTGGGTAGCAAGTCACTGACAACTCGATAACTAGTCACCACCAAGTGACGACTGACCAACTCAGTGACCAACTGCTCACGCCAAGCTCGAACCGAACATCGCCCCAATACTCACCTCGGCGTTCTGCCTCGACGCAATCAGGCGCAATCCGAGTTCCCGGCAGGCGGATGTTGATTCTCACACAATGTCCATCCGAGATGGCTAGTTGTCGCGTCCAGCTGACGTCCGGGCCGGTGGGCCTCGGTGCAGGCCTCTTGCATACGGGCGACATTGGGCCTCCGATGCGCGAACACGATCTTCCGGTGCCATGTAAAACGCTGCCCTGACCAGCATGCCAAACCACTCCGCGCGGCCCTCCCTGAATTCGGAGGGGGTCGCACGCGCTAAGACCCGGTAGAATCCGCTCGGCGCCGGTCCGGAGCGCGTCGGTGGAATTGCAGGTAAGCAGCGGGATCGATCATGCCAGAGCTAAGTGAGAGCAACAATCGGGACCACGCCGAGCGGATGCACCGTGCCAGGCTCGCGCTCGAGGGGCTGTCGCTTGGCGACGCCTTCGGCGAACCGTTCTTTCACCCCGCTGCAGATTGGCTGATCGCCGAGCGTAAGCTACCGGTCCCGCCGTGGTGGTACACTGACGATACGATGATGGCGTGTAGCATCGTCGAGGTGCTGGAGCAACACGGACGCATCGTGCAAGACGACCTCGCCCGTCAGTTCGCACGACGTTTTCAACTGCAGCCCGGACGCGGGTACGGCCCGAATGCTGCTTTCATACTCGAGCAGATTCTCGGCGGTGGGGATTGGCGTACGCTTACGCGCGCGTCGTTCAGAGGCCAGGGCTCCATGGGCAATGGCGGCGCCATGCGCGCCGGACCGATCGGAGCATATTTTGCCGACGATTTGGACGCCGTCGTGTTGAACGCGGACGCCTCGGCCGAGATCACGCACGCGCATCCGGATGGACGGGCCGGCGCCATCGCAGTGGCCGTGGCGGCGGCACAGGCGTGGCGGATGCGTGGCATGCAGCAGAATGTCGCGCGTGGCGAACTCCTCGAAGCGGTCATCGTACATACGCCGGAGGGACCGACCCGTGAGGGTCTCGCGCGGGCGCTGGATTTGCCCGCAGACACCAGTCCCATTCGTGCGGCCCGCAAACTCGGTAGCGGCAACCACATCTTGGCTGCAGACACCGTCCCGTTCGCCGTTTGGTCGGCGGCGGGCCATTTGGACTCGTACGAGGAAGCAATGTGGGCGACGGTTGCGGGGCTCGGCGACCGGGATACGACTTGTGCGATCGTCGGGTCAATCGTAGTGCTGGCTACAGGACATGAGGGCTTGCCACAGGAGTGGTTGCGTCGACGTGAACCGCTGGCCTGAGTGGTTGTCGATTTTCAATGGTGCGAACCGCAGCACGTGAACGGAGCCGGAGCACAGCCGGATGGCACAGAACGCCGGGCGTGCCCTGATAACACTTCGGAGGACGGCCATTGTCCGCTGACGGCGCCATCGACCACAAGTCGACTTCAGCGCAGCAGGAAGAACAGCCAACGCCGGACGCTCCGGCGCTCAACTCCTTGGAAGGTTGGCGTTTTCGACTGCTCATAGTGATCAGCCTCACCTTCGTGGTGCTGACGGACTGGCTTTTCTGGGATTGTGCGCGCGGCTGGACCGTCGGAGCGTACGGGTTGTTGCTGACGGGTACGTTGTTGATCTGGGGCCGGGCCTTCAGTCGAAGCCGCGCTACCTTGCTCGTCACGTTGGCGCTCGCGGTCCTTTGTCTGCAATGCGTTGAAGAGCCTAACCTCCTGGCGGTGGTCTACGGCGTATTCGGCTTGGCGACGTTGTCCATCCTCGCTCACGATGGATGGAGCGCAAGTGCCGTCACCTGGGTGCAACGCTGGGCGCTGTGGGCGGCGATGGGGTGGCAGATGCTCTTCTGGGACGTAGCCAGCTGGCATCGACGCCGCCACACAAGCAGTGACCGTGTGTCGCCGGGAATGCGGGTATTGCGGAACTGGCTCATACCGATACTGCTGGGGGCCGTGTTTCTCGCGCTGTTTGCGGTCGCGAATCCCGTGATGTCGAAGTGGCTGGGTGACGCGTGGCGGGAAGTCCACCGTCTGTTTCGACAACTCACCGAGCGATTCCCGTCCGGCTGGCGCATAGTGCAGTGGGCGCTCGTGACCCTCGCAGTTTGGGCGTTGCTGCGCTTCCGCTTGGGCACGCGCGCCGCCTCGCCTGGAAAGGGCTCACCAGTCGATGCAACCTGGGCCGGGCACCCTAAGCCCAGCCTGGTCGTACGCTGCCTCGTGCTGTTCAACCTGCTCTTTGCCGTCGAGACCGGGCTCGACCTGTACTATCTCTGGGGCGGCGGTACGCTGCCCAACGGCCTGACGTACGCGCAGTACGCCCATCGGGGCGCTTACCCACTCATCGCCGCCGCGATTCTCGCAGCCCTCTTTGTGCTGGCAGCGTTCCGTTCGGATCCGCGCGAGAAATCGCTGCGTGTGTGCCGCGGCCTGGTCTATGTCTGGCTGATTCAAACCCTGTTTCTGGTCGTTTCCGCCGGCTGGCGTCTGCGTCTCTACGTCGACGTATATACCCTGACTCGTTTACGCGTCGCCGCGGCGATCTGGATGCTGCTGGTGTTTTGCGGGATTCTCTGGATTCTGGTACGCATCGTGGCGGGACGCTCGAACCTCTGGCTGATCAACATCAACACGATCACTGCGCTACTGGTGCTCTTCGTGTGCTGCTTTGTGAACTTCGACGGACTGATCGCCCGGCACAACGTACTGCACTGCCGCGAAATGCGGGGAGACGGACCGCGGCTCGACGTTGCCTACCTTGAAAGCCTGGGTCCAGACACGCTGCCAGCACTGATGCAACTTGTCGGCAAGACCCGGGATTCGTCGAACGCCCCGAGGGTGCAAGACGCGATCGAGCGCCTCAGAGCCGACCTAGAGGCAGATTTGAGCTCTTGGCACGGCTGGACCTGGCGCCGCCAAAGGCTGCTGCGACTCGACTTCCCAACAACCGAGACCGGTCCCAGCGTACAACGCTAAAGTGACTGCCGCGCTTTCGATCGGAGAGCGCCCCCTGTTCTGGTGGTGATGCCTAGAGACTACCGGCCAGCGCATCGAGCGATGTCGCAAGTGATTCTGCTCGGACTTGGATCGACTCAGGTGATTGCTCCACTGGGATTGCCAGTCGGAGGCGCACGCCGATCCGCCCCAGTGCCAGCGCCGCGACCTGCCGAACGTGAATCGACTCGTCATCCAGCAACCGCAGCATGTTTGGCACGACTTCGGCGTCACCAACTTCGCCAAGCGCTAATACAGCATGCCATCTATAAGACAAGTTCTCGTCGTTCAGGTGGTTCAGCGCCCAACGAACAACCTCGCCTGCCCCGCTTTGTGCAATGGCCTCCAGGGCCGCCTGCCGGACGGCGGGGCGACTGTCACCCAACTGATGCGCGACCTCTGCTGCGTCACTTGGCGATTGGATCCGCCGAACGAGGCGGGGGTTACCGAAATATCCCAGCCAGCCTGCAACTGTGGGGACCTTCTTGCCGGCCCTGTTCCACTCCAGCGCGTCATTTGCCGCAGTACGTACATGGTAGTCTTCGTCCTGGGCAAGACGTTCGAGATAAGCAACGCCTTCGGCAACGCCGATACGCCCCAGCGCCATTGCCGCACTCCAGCGCATCAACGCAGACGCGTGGGTTGACCGCGCGACGAGTTCCGGAAGCACGTCCGACGACTCGCTGTAACCCAGCGCCTCGGCTGCAAAGACCTTCGAATCCCAGTCGCTCGTATCCAGGAGCTCAAGCAGGTAGCGTACAGGTAAGTCGACGCCGAGGTGCAGACGAACGCGGCATGCAAGCATCACCATACGACAGCCCAGGCCCTCGAGGATCGTAGCCACGCGGGCCCCACGCTCACTTGGTGTTGGACACCGTAGTGTCCCCTGACCAAGACCTTGCGCCACCAACTCGTCGTGTTCCGCTCGCTGTAACGCCGGTTCGATTGCCGTATCGGTGCCAATCACGCCGAGCGCCATCGCGCCCCACTGGCGTACGAGTCGGTCTTCATCATCGAGTAGAGCTGTAAGCTCTGGTACGTCCTGATTTGCTCGTAGACGCCCCAGTCCCAGGGCGGCTCTGGCCCGCACGACCCGATCCTGGTGAGAAAGCCGAGCAATGAAGGCTGGCCGCGCTTGTGCGCCACACGCCGTGAGCAGTGCCAGGGAATAGCTGCGCGGCGGCCATATCGTTCGATCAAAGTACAGCTCGATCACGATCTCTGAGAGCCCACCGAAAAACGGCTTTGGTAAAAAGTTCTCACCAGCCGCGTTTGCGGCGAAGATAGCCGCTGCGAGCGGGCGGCAACACAGGTCTTCGCGGTTCATCCTCAAAAGGGCCGCCACGTAGCCTCGAGCCCGTCCACCCAGTACGCCGCCCAGTGTACGTAGGACGGGTTGCCAAGCCGGTGTGTACAAATGCGCCATCGCCGTCGCCAACCAATCGTCACGATCGGCCAGCTTGGCGGCCAACGAATACGCCCGTTTCGCCGTTTCACCTGACACGGTTGCGTCCACGATGTGCGTGTTGCCGCGTCCGGTTTCTCGACGGTTTCGCTGCGCGGCCTGGTCTTCGCGACACATCATGGCAAGCCCACCGCTCGAATTGCCGGCCAGTAGGGGCTTTCATTGAGCTGTCGCCGAAAGCTAGCCAAGAACTCCTCTTTTCCAGGGCAGGTTTTCGGCCACGCTTCTTCGGCGAACCACCACGCCAGCTCCTCGTGCCCGGTGTAGATGAGCTCCAGCATCTCGGCCCAGTACTCCTCTGGAACCGTACCCGGACCCCACCCAGTTATGGGCGGGTCCTCTCGAACTCGACGGGCAAACTGTATCAGCTCAACCTCTGAAGGTGCTGGCCAGCTCATGAGATGCGCCGCCGCCACGTACTGTCCTCCTCGGCAGCAGAGGATCACTTCCGGTGCCGGCGCAATGGCGGATTCGCTCCACCACGCAAATGTCCAGTCCCTGACAATACATTCGAGCCGTCCGTCGGCGTCCATGTCTCTCCAGGTTGCGACGTCGTGGCCCGCAAGTATAGGCGCCGATATCTGGGGACCGTCCTCCGGGCCGAGGGACAGAACATAGTATGCCCAACAGCAGTGCGAGCCCCCATTCCACACTTCAAGGACAAGGTCGGGGATGCCGTCTCCGGTGATGTCCTGTCCAACGCCGCCACGGTAACCGCGGTCCACCTCCAGAACTTCGGCCCCGATCCTTATACCCCATGCCGTCAACGCAAACTCGATTTCCCCGTCACGGATAATGCGCGCCCGCATCGGCCGATGTACACGGCGATCGTCAGAGATCTCGAGTGTATACGACCCAAGCCGTTGTCTTACCACGACCTCCCACCGAGGCAGGATCGCGAGCAGCAAGTCGTCCCAGCAGCGGACCCCCACAGTGTATCCCGGCGTGCCAAGCGCAATCAACGTGCCAAGAGCAGCCCACCGCCACCGACGCTGGGTGCGGTAGAAGTCGCCGGTTTCCGCAACCGTGTGGCCACACTCGGGACATCGCATGCCGGTGGCACCGATCATCAGATACCAGCACTGGGGACAGCGCGGCGTCGCCCGCGAACGGTCGCCGAAGAGTGCCCAGCCAGCCAGTGCCAAGCCGCCAGAAGCGACCGTCAGCACAACCATTGAGCTTATTGAGAACGGCATCTGAGGCTTCCACTTTCGCGCCCGGGGAGAACCAAAACCAACCCCCTTGACCGCCGGAAAACCGCGCCTTTCAACCGCCACTACCACGCAGCTCGGGTCAGCTACATATCAGGGTAGACTGACCGTGCGAATCGCTGGCCAATAGGGGCTTTCCGCCAACTGTCGCCGGAACCGCTCCAGGAACTCCTCTTTCCCAGGTTGATTCTTCGGCCAGGCTTCTTCAGCGAATCTCCAGGCCAGCGCCTCGTGGCCAATGAAGATCAGCTCCAGCATCTCGGCCCAATATTCCACCGGCACGCCGCCGCGGTTCCACTCATGCTTCCCGGTTTCATCGCGAAGCCGCCGGGCCTGTTCAATGAGTGTCGTTTCCGACGGTCCCGGACTGCCCATCAGATGGGCGGCCACCACGTATTGTCCCCCGCGACAGCACAGAATCACTTCCGGACTGGGCGAGGCAGAGGAGCCGTTCCACCAGGCAAATGTCCAATCGCTCAGGATGCACTCTAGCCGGCCATCGCCGTCCAAGTCCTCAAACGTCGCCGGGTAGTGACCCGCCCAAATCGTCGCAACGACCCTGGCGCCGTCATTCGGATCCAGGGAGAGGATATGATATGTCCAGCAGCAATGTGAGCCGCCGGTCCACTCGGAGAGGATCAGGTTGGGAATCCCGTCGCCGGTGATGTCTTCTCCGACGCCGGCGGCCCGAGAGTCATCCTCCGTGTCTGCCCCAACATCGAGGTCCCAGGCGGTCAGGGTGAACTCACGTTCGCCGTTACGCTGGATGCGAACCTGCATCGGCCGCGCTGAGCGCCGATCGTTGTAGACTTCAACGGTAAACGGTTCAAAAGGCAGGCGCCCCAAAGAGTGCCATCGAGGCAAAATGGCCAGCAGCAACTCGTCCCAATGGGGTACGCCCCATGTGTAAGCAGGGGCTGCTAAGGCAGAGGCCACACCCAGGCAGGCCCAGCGCCAGCGCCGCCGCGTGTGGTAAAACTCGCCAGTTTCCGCAACCACGTGGCCACATTCAGGGCACCGCAAGCCAGTGGCGCCGATCATCAGGTACCAGCATTTCGGACAGCGTGGTATTCCGTGAGATCGGTCGCTGAATAATGCCCAGCCGGCCAGGGCCAGACCACCGAGGATGCCCAAGACCGCACCGATCGCGTTCAGCGGCGCCAACACACGGCACTCCGATCGTCCCAAGCTGGAGACCTCGCCAACCACACGAACCCGTAAAACGTCTTTGACATACCTCGGCCCATGCCCAATTGGGAACCGTTGTTCGCGCTCGGCGCCTCACCGCATTCTGCGCCGCTTCCCGTCTGCCCGAAGGCAATGAGTACTTACAATCACTCCTTCATGAACGCAAGTGTCAGGCCGCGCACGCGTGCTTCTCCCGGACTTTCAGCAACCTCGGCGGTCTCATCGAGTGCCTGCGCCAGGTAATCAGCCAGCCCACCCACTGCGGCGGCGGCTCCAGTAAGCACGATTCGCACCTTCGGCCCCGCACGGCCCACAAGCTCACCCAGCATCTCGGTGCACAGGCCCGCAATTCGTTCAAAGCGCGGTTCCAGTATCGCGACCATCGACTCTCGGTGAACCTGCGCGGCCCGCGCGTACCCTGTGATCAGGTCGCTTCCGCGCACCGCATGCGGCCACAGTTTGGGGCTGCCGATCGCCCTAACCAGTTGCCTTGCCGTCACCGGCGAAATCCGCAACAGCTCATGCCCCCGCACGAAGTCGACGGTCGCTGCGGCCATGCGTGCTCCGGATACGTCGGTGATCGTCGCGCCAGTAGCGAACTCTCCGCTGGCCCATCCATATAATCGCGTGGCGCTGTGCCCGATATTCACGACCAGCGTGACGCCCGCCCTTCCAACGGCTACAGCCACAGCGAGGCAAAGGCGTTCATCTACGATCTGGCCTTCTCGGAAGCCGGCGTCACCCACGATCCGAGCGAAGTCGGGCCGGATCACCTGCAAGAGCCGTGGCCGCGCGGTAACGACCACTCGGGTTGGCCCGCTGCAACTGCAACGTTCGGCCGCGCGCCTACGAAAGTAGCGGAGCATGCGTGATACGACGTACTCATCGGCGGCTGCATCGTCGGCGAAGATCTGCTTGTACTCGTACTGGTCGACGTTTTTGCAAACGAGCGTGTCACGGGCAACATCTCCGATCGATGTCTCATTCAGGATGATCGAACCATCGCTGCGGCAACGCACGATCAGCGAGGGTTCCTGAAACAGTCGGTCGGGATGGTCAGAAACTGCATATCGGCACGAATCTCCACCGAACGCAATGCCCAAGCCGCGCCCGCCAAGTCGGCTTAGCCAACGTGTCAAGCTTTGCAGCACGGATCTTCGCACCATCACTATTCGTTTCCCGTGAGTGGTTGCCTGCGCGCCGTATGTCTGGCGGTTCCTCCGGCGACCACGATACCCGCCGCTGGGGGCCGGGTGCCAGCTCCCCCCCTGCGTTGGATGGGGGGAGGGGGAGCCGGAGGGGGAACCTTGGGGCCCGGTGGTTCCCCCTCAGGCCGCCCGGCAAACCGTCCTTGCCGCGAAACAGCCAGATGTCTCACTTGCTCTGAAGCACTTCAGCTTAAGGATCCCACGAGGAGGACGATGCCCGCAGAGAACAGCACGAGCGGACCTGCCGTCTGTCGCACCACCAGTGCGGCGCCTAAAGTATTGCTCATAAAGACGTTACCCCTGTTTTTGTTTTCCGCCCAGCTCGGAGGCTTTGGCACCACGGGCTTGCCGGGGCGGAAATCGGGTGGTGCAGCAAGCCAACCCGCCAGCGGAGCGGTGAGACAATCGCGAGAATCGAGGTGCAGTTCGATTGTGCAGGAACGGGCCCGGGAGTAAGATCTGATTGTTATTGGCTTTCGGCGGCCGCGGCGGTTCCTGGGGAAGCACGGGTCGCGCCGAATGATGACGCGTCCGGATCAGCCCCGGGGCCACCATGTCCTGATCGAACCACTGAGAATTGCCGTATGACGGTGCGTCGCCTGGGGCCGTAGGCATGAGGTCCGCAGACGCTCGAAACGTCTGGATACCGGGTACGTCTGACGAAGCTCCGCCTGTCGGCGGAGTACAAGCGAGCCTGCGAAATTTCGTGCGCGCGCCACATTCCAGGCAACGGCATGAAGCGTGGCAAACCTGCATGATCGGAGAACCGTAATGTCTATTCGCACGGCGTGGTCAAGGGGATTCCTGTCAGCGATGTTGCTAAGTCTGTTTGCCCTCTTTCTCGGCGTCCGAACAGGCTTTTCTCAAGGGACCGGAGCAGCAGAAGAGTACGAGTGCTTGACGACGCCAAACGGCATTCCGCGGAAGGTGATAATCAAAAAACAAGGCGTCGTGGCCTACGAAAATCAGGATTTCACGGGCCGTGAACAGCCTCTCAAGTTCTTCCGCAAGTACTTCGTCTTCAAAGAGTCCGGCCAGGGCTTCTTGATCGGAGAGGCCACGCGTGAAGCATCCACGTTGGGATGGGTCCGCAACGAGAACTGTCTGGCTTGGGACAACCAGCAGGCTTTGTTCTTTATCAACAAGAAGGGCGAGGATCGTGTGCCTGTGCGAGCGTGGCGGGAAAAGGCCGATATTGGCAAGTCGGGAAGACCCCACTTCGAGGAGAACCTCGACCGCGACTTCACCACTGAGCCGTTCCCCATCCTTGAGAATGACACCCCCTTTGTTCAAGTTGCGTTTCTGTGGGACGCAGAGGGGCCAATCCCGTCTCTTCAGCAGGACCTCGCGGAAGGCGGCGGTGATCAGACCGAGGCGGAGCTGTTGCAGGGCAAAAAAGTGTCGCAAGGGACGCACGGCAAGAAGGTGCCGGAAGGTCAAGAGGCCGCCCAACAGATCGTCGAAAAGGCGCGGCGAATGGACGTCGTGCTCGTCATCGACGTCACGGGCAGTATGGGCGATTACATGTCGCAGGTCCGGAGCAAGCTCGTCGAAATCGTCGAGTCTCTGGAGAGAATGACGAAAGAAGGCCCCCAGATAACGGCCTATGTCGGCGTCGTGGCGTACCGCGACTACGCCGATCGCGACTCGACCTTTCTCAGCAAGAAAATGGACCTCACGAGCGATATGGCGGCGGTCAAAGCGTTCTTAAACAGCGCCGATTTTCAGCCGGGCGGTGGTGCCGGCCGCAATGAAGCCGTTTGCGATGCGCTTTTTGAGGCCTGTCAGCTGCCCTGGGGCGAGCACGCCTTTCGGGTAATCTGCCTTGTCGGTGATGCGCCACCTCACACGGCCGATGATGACGACATCAGGACCCTGAGAAGCTCCGGTGCGGCTCCGGAGTCTGCTTTCTTCGGAAAGTCCTTCGACGCAAGCGCCGACGTGATAAAGGCACAAATGGCAAAGCAACGCATTGTCTTCTTCCCCATCAGCGTCGCGGGATATGAGGACACGGCGAAGGCGTTTAAGCAGTTGGCCAACGAGCCCGAGCGTTTTTTGGATTTGACGGACGCTTCCTCTTTCATCCGGGGCCTGGAGAAGGAGCTCGACACAACCCGTGCCGAGCACGACGCGGGGTTGGCCAAGGTTGAGGCTGTAGCGGAAGGGCGGGTCGCCCTCTCCGAGTTGAAGGACAAGGACATCGAGTTCTTCAAGGCTATTAACATAGACCCCGCCAGTCTAGCTGAAATGCGGAAGGAGCTTATCCAGACCGGCTGGTTCCAGCCCAGCGTCGGCAAAGACGTAACGATCGCGGTCTATCTCAAGAGAAAGCAGTTGGAGGACTGGGCTGAGCAACTCCGGAGCCAGCTCGAGACGTTCCGCGAGAAGCAACCGGACATTTTCGCTGGCATTGCATCGATGAGTACGGGAGATGACTTCCGAGCGCTGGACTTGAACCAACTGTCGCGCGTCGCCGGTGGTGTTCCCTTCAAACCCGAGCTGTTG
>JBDRDH010000213.1:0-75281 GCA_043820985.1 Planctomycetota bacterium | reverse complement strand
GCTGCACCCGTGGCCAGGCGCCTGCGCCCCTCCAGGGCGGGTGCTGGGGAACCGGCCGGAGGCCGGCGGCCGCTGGGCGAAGAGGATCTACCGGGCGAAGAGGATCTTCGCCCTGCCCTAACGGCCACCACGGAGGGCGGCCGCTACGTTACTGACTGGTTAGAAACCAGTCCCACAGAGTGCTACTTGGGTTGTGAGGTGGGAGGGGGCTGGCAAGCATGGGCGCCGGTGTGGCGGGGGTCGCCGCGAAACGTGAGCCAGGTGTTGCCGGGGAGCGGTTGGCCGTCGCCGGCGCGGAGGGCGATGGCCTGACCGTAGTTTTTTGGCTGCGTCTCGCCGGATAGCCCCCGCCCCAGAACGACAAATACATCCAGCCGACCGTCGCCGTCGACATCCAGCAACAGTGGAGCATGGTCGATGCGCTCGTAGGGATCGCTGCCCACGCGCAACTCGCGTTGCCAGAGCAGTTCACCGGTATCGGCTCGAACCGCCCGCAATGTCGTGCCCTGGCCGAAGACCAGATCATCGCCGCCGTCGCCATCCACGTCGGCGACCGCAACGCCGCGCGCGATGGAGTATCCGCCGTATTCGCGCCGCCAGCGCAGCTTGCCCGCGGCATCCAGCAGATGCAGATGCTGGCCGCAGACGACGATCTCGGGCGTGCCGTCGCGGTCGGCGTCGACCAGGCTGGTCGGGGCGAACACGCTGCCGTCACGTTCGCCCTCCAGCGCTGCCTGCCACCGCGGCTCACCGGTCGCCGCGAGCATCCAGACGCTGCCCTTGCGATCGGCGACGATAATTTCCGGCTTACCATCACGGTCAAAGTCGTAGGCACTGACGCCGTGGTAGACGCTGTCGCTGGTGTTGAACTTCCATAGCTCGTGACCGTCGCGTCCGTCGAGGGCGCGCAGGTGGTCGTCGCCGTGCCAATTTGTGACCAGCACATCCAGCGTGCGGTCGCTGTTGACGTCAAGCAAGCAGGGCTCGGACTGCACGTGTCCGGGTACGGTTTGCGACCAGACCGGCTGTCCGGTTTTGCCGTCGAGCACGTTGACGTACCCCTGCCCCGCTTTGGAGCTGATCATCGTGCCGTAGACGACTTCGACATCGCCATCACCGTCGAGGTCGGCCGCGGCGGCGGGGGAGTCGGTGCCGCTTTGGCCTTTGAACTGCCAGACGCTCTCGCCGCGGCCATTCAGACAATAGAGCGTGCCGTAGGCCGAGTCGCCGAAGATGATCTCCAGTGCGCCGTCGCCGTTGACGTCGTGGATCAGCACGGACGTGTCGATCGGTCCACCGTTGGACTTGTGCTTCCAGAGGATGGAACCATCCTCGGCGTTCAGGGCGTAGGCGTGCTCGTCGTTGAAATAGGTGCCGAACACGATTTCGGGCCGCCCGTCGCCGTCGATATCGCCGGCGGCCGCCGAGCCGTACGATGGAGCCTTGGTCGCGACGCTCCAGATGGCGTCCTTGATGGGCTGAGACGTGGCCGGTTGTGTTTGCTGGCCGAGGGCCGGGCAAGTCATGGTGAGTGCTAGAATGATGTAGATGTACCGCAATTTCATCTTTACCTCCCGTTTTGGGATTACTGCCGCGTTTGCCTTACTTGTCTGTCCACTTGTATGCACAGCCACACCTGGCACAGAAGGCCGCGACCTGCTTTTCCGGAATTGTCGGCGACAGCAATAGCGGATCACTGAAGAAAGCGTCGTGCCATTGTAGAAGCACTTCCTCGGCCCGGTAAGCGTGGAAGTGAATGGCGATCTCGGGAGTTGCATGGTGCTCGAACAGCTCCGCCAACCCCAGGACGTTCTCGGCTGTGGCAGGCACGTGAAAGGCTTTCGGCCGCGGCCAGATTGTGCCAAGCGCGATCTTCAAACTCGGCTCGATGACGCGTGTTTCCAGCCAGTCCGTGATCTGATGACTCGGGCTGCCGCCTTCTAGGTACAGGACCGAGCTATCTGGGAGAAAGCCGCTTAGCACCCGGACAAAGCCCGCGTGGTCTTTCGGCGCCGTCACTTCCCAGAACGGCGCCTCCGAGATCGACGCACCGCGCAGCTCCTCGGCCGACGAACAGTTGATGATCTTCCTAAGCCAAGGCCACATTCCAACGTCCGTGCGTGGCAGGCCCCACGCTTATGTGAGCATTCGCAGCGTGCGGCCCGGCCGCACCAGATCAAGCGACGGTGAGGATATGGTGCGTCAGGGACGCACGCTACTTGGCTTCAGCTTGACGTAGCCTAGTCCATCACGCCTCTCGCTCATCGTCGGGCACCACAGTGAGGTTCAGTTTCTTGATCCGGTATTGAAACGTCTTGCGGAAGGCGATCACGTTCTTGGTCATCCAGTCGACGTACTGGGGCCACTTGTCCTTCTGAGCGAGGTCAGACGGATGATGCAGCGCGATGGTCTTGTCCTGGTTGTCGGGATTTGGATTCCAGAGCAGTTCCGCTCCGATCTCCTCCTCGATCTGTTCGCGTTCCTTCCCGAGCTGGACGAGAGCCTGGTCGGCCACGCGGTGGTTCATGTACAGCCGGACGCCAATGCGGTTCTCGGTCGTGTTGGCAATCAGTGACAGCGTGAAGTACATACGTCCGATGGCGACGTCATACCAGTACTGCGGACGGGGCGTTTGGAGCAAAGGCGCCGCTTTTGCTTCCTGTAGTGCTTCGCGCACTGCGGTCCAGAACTGCAATTGGCTCTTACGCGTGTCGCTGAGTTCGGGGGGCGGCGGCTTGACGATCTTCGCTGGTCGGCTAACGACGTTGAACCGTGGCGCCGGGGGCGAATCCCCGATGCGCCACAGTTCGATACAGATCCCGAAGAACTGCAACTCGTCATCCGTGTGGTTGTTGAGCCAGTCGAGCGCCTTGCGATGCTCGTCGGTAAACGCGCTCGCAATCCAGACGACGGTGCCGGCGTCCAGCACGGATGAGTAGGTGATGATCTTGCCCAGATGGTCGTGGTTCGTCTTCTCCAACTGGTTCTCGATGACCACGTAATCACCGGTGCCGACGTCCTTTGCCAGGATGTCCGCAGAATAGGGTCCGACGGAGATCTCCACGCCCTCAAGTTCGAGTTCCAGCCCGAGTTCCTTGGCGAGCTCGGCGAGGTTTTCCTCCTGTGCGAGCCAGGGTGTGAACGCGCTGGCTTCATGCTGCCATGCGTCCCGGAGGTCGACTTTGGTAAGCGTGCCGAGCTCACCCATCTTCGATGATGCTTGTGTGGCCGTGCTCATCCTGACCTCTTTGAAAAAACGGAGCCAGCGTTGTAGGATCGGCGGCGCCTATCATCTCACCCCCCCTGGCAAGACGCTGACGGACGTTGCTCGCGCTAGTCCCGAGGCGACTCCCCCCACTCTGGAAACGTGCGCACGCGCGGTCCCGCGCGTAGTCTTCCGCCGTATGCCCCGACGTAAATTCGGCGAGAAACTCGCACGAGTCCAGAACGTCGGAGAGGTATTTCTCCGGATCATGCGGCATAGACGAGCCTCCGGCTTTCGTTCAGCCGACGGATGAAGTATGGGTTCCGCGGCGCGCCGGCCTCCACCAGATCGACCGCGCGTCCGAACAGCTCAGCGAGCGCGCTTTGCAAACCAAAGAATGCATCGAAGCGTCCCTTGGGCGGTACATCACCAAAGGTGACGATGAAATCGAGATCACTGCGTCGCGGATCGAACCCGCCATCCACAGCCGAACCGAAGACCTCCAGACGTTCCACATGGAATCGGCGGCAGATCTCAGCTAACCCGTCGAGATTCTCAGTAATCATCGGGATCACGGTCGAGGTCCTCGCTTGACGCGAATCCGGAGTTATCCCCGGCTCACTCTATTATAGCCGATCCTGCACCCAAGGTAACACCCCGTAACGGTGACCCAATGGAGTATCACCTGTTCCAAGCGACCTCTGTGCTCTATGCGCGTCTCTGTGGTTACCAACACCAGCGAGACTATGTAATCTCCTGAAACTGCTCCATCGGCGCGGGGTTGCCGGTGGCGGGTTGCACTTCCGAGGTCCAGGTGCCGCCATTGTCACCAGCTTCGGTCCAGCGCAGGATGATCGTGTCGCCGCAGTTGAACTGCACGCCGATCGCGCCGCCCAGACGTCGCGCGGTGCTGGTCAGGGCATTGGCATCGGCCCCGTATTGCCACCCGCACATGCCAATCATGAAATCGGTGGCGAAATTCACGCAGTTGCCGTCAGAATCCGCGATTTCACAGCTTGTGTACACGACCTCCGCGCCGGGGGCCAGTGTGGGTGTTGGATTGACGAAGTAGTGCGGCGTATACGCCATGCCGTTGGGGCAAATGCCGAGATTGGGTACGACGTGCTGTGTCGCGCTGTCGTTGATCAGCCTGATCGTCACGCCGGTGGCCGCGGTACACGTGCTCGTGGGAAACAAACACGTACAGCCGGCGATGGATAACGCGATCAGCGTCGCGGCGATTACAACCTGGCCCGCACGAATCAGTGAGCATCTCATGGTGTCCTCCTCACTCACACGGTAAGTGACAATAGCGTTCGACATACGATACCCCCTGACGGCGATAGTGTCACCGCTACCGCCGACTACATCGCCACATCGAACTCGGGCGGGTAGCGGACGGTGCCGGGATCAATCCCCGTCCTCCGCCGGGCACGTTCCCAAGACGATCCCCTGTGACCACAGGAACACGTCGTAGTACCAGTGCGTGAGCAAGCGCCACGGATCGCTCAGCCAATCGCAACTGCCATCTGGCAACTCCGCGGTGACTGGTCCAACGTAGTCGGGCGTGCCGGCGGCCAGCAGAACGTCGTCGCCGATCGGACAACCTTCGGCGTCGTAGCAGCACTGTGCGCCGTCCTGTTCGCCGTAGCCACGGTAACAAGTCTCCGCTCCCGGATGAAACAGATCGATGAAGAGCACATCCCGGCACCAGCCATCGCAGGTTACACGTCCCGGTTCGTACGGGAGGCAGCCCTGGCAATTGGGCACCTCTGGGCACTGGACCGTGGCTGGTTCATTTTCACTGCCGGTGTCGGCGCAGGGACAGTTGTCCGTGGGCACAAATGGACATCCACCACCCATAAACACCTGCAGCGTTGCCAAAATCACGATCGTCGTTTTCATATCCACCGCCCCGGAGCCACTCACCTAGCGCAGCACCCTGCGCAAAACCTGCACCGCTTTTCGGAGGTCATCCGCATTGGCGAAGCGGATGTATGTCACCGACTTAATGCCGATGACGGCGGCCGACAGGCCGCGTATGTTGAGCTTATCGTCCGCCAGGGCGCGGGTGATCCGCTCACCAAGGCCGACCTGGTTCGGCCCCACGATGCGCAGCGTGTGCATGCGCGTGGCCTTCGACAACTCAGCCTCTTCAGCCGCCTGAAGCTGGGCCACGCCTTTGAGCGGGGCCAGGAAAACCATGGCCTTGCCACGCTTGTCCGGGCGGGCGATGACGAACTCGAGATTCGCCCCGGCCTGCGTCAACAGGGCCAGTGTCTTCATCAGAACCCGTGGCCGGTCTGAAAGCTGCGCCACCCAGATGTCTACTTTACTTATTTCAAATATCACACCGTGCCTCCTATGGGACATGCGTTGTCCGCGCTCGCCGATCACCCAGATGGCAGCGTACGCGTGAATGCGGAAGGCCGCAAGCGCGGCGTAGCGGCTGCGAGAACAGCCCAATGAGGCGCCCCCCTCCCCCGAGGGTCCGCGGCCAGTTTGCGGACGTGGTTGCCGACCTGACATCAGGTGGGCAATGGTAGAGGTAGCGATCAAGCCGAGGATGCTATCTGACCAGCATCACGCGATAGCCGTTGACTTTTAGAGCGGTGCCGAGTTCACCGGTACGCATATCCGCCTGCCAGGCGCGGGTGGTATCAGCGGCACTTGTGGTGGAGGTCCAATACGAGCCATTGACGCTGACACCAACAAAGGGATGATCACCGGCCAGAGCTGGATCATGTTCGGCGAAATTTGCCAGGCTGAAGAGCTCCTTGCGGTTCGGCACACGCCAGTCAGTGTAGCTGGCAGTGTAGTTCGTGCACACAAACGCGGCGGTACCAGCGTTCAACCGGGTAGCGGCCTGTAAAGCCTCCAGCCAGGAGGATACGCCAATGGTTTCGGCATCCTGCAACCACATTAGCCCGGTCAGGTTATCCGTAATGGTGCCATCGCCATTATCCGTGAAGCGCGGCGAAGGCCAAGCGGTACCGGTCTCCAGATCACCATCATCTTCCAGGGCATACCTGACTATCTGCCCGGTTTGCCATAGCTCGGCATTCCCGCTGGTGGTACCACGTACCGGCCAGACACTGGTAATGCCCGGCGTGGTGGCCTTGTTGCCCAGCCGCGAGACACTGCCATCCTCAAAGTTCACCACATACGCAAAAGTCGCCGTGGCCGCTGGATCGGTAGTGGCTGTCCAGTAGTCGTTGTTTTCCACGTTCAGGAAACCGGCGGCTATCAACCAGTTATATGGCTCGGCCTCACCGGCATTGACCAGGCTCTCCAGCTCGACGACATTGGGGACGCGCCAATCGGTGTATCCGGCCCCACACGCCGCCGCCGTGCCGCTGTTGATTTGGCCAATGAAAGCCAACGCGGGGAGCCAGGGTACCCAGCCATCATCCCAGCCATCGTTTTCCCATTGGGCTCCGTGAGTGGCCAGGCAACTGGCATCTTGCAGCCACATCAGGCCGGTAAGCTGGTCGGTGATGGTGCCGTCGCCGTTATCCACGAACCGCGTCGCGCTGGTCAGCCACTGCCCTTCCTGTGTTTCGCCATCGTCCCCACTGGCATAACTGGTGGTCTGGCCGGTGGCCGCCAATGCAATCGTGCCAGTAGTCGTGCCACCACTAGTAGCCCCCGTCCCGGAGCCGCCGGTACTGGCGGGTTCCGAAGGTGGACAGCCACCCGGGCACATTATCAGAGTCAGCGTCAAGAGCAGAGTCGCACCCAATCCCAGAGAAAGCCAGCGAGTCATAAGTCATCCTGCCAGTCTGTTATTACATGATGATCATGAGCTTACAACGAAGCCCTGTAAATTGATCGGCGGGAGCGGGCAAGCAACTGAAGAGCAAATCCCGTACAGGTTCAGTAAGAGTAGATGTGGCAGATATGTCCAGATTTGTAAGCCCCGGTGCCGTCCCGAGGCAGACTGGCTTAGGCTATTACTGCCAGGGTTCAAAGTCCGCGGCACGGGTGACGGTTAACGATTCACCCAGTGCCGCGGGCGTTTATCCACCCTGGAGCCCGAGCCCATACAAACGGAAGGAGTTAATATGTTCTCTCACCGAGCGAGCTCGTGTGTGCTTGGTCTACTCGCGGCAGTAATGACCTTCATGCCATTTACTGATGTGGCGCGGGCGGAAGTGCGCCCCCACGCTGGTATGTTGCGCTATCCGGATGTCAGTGCGACACACATTGTCTTCGTCTACGCCAACGACATCTGGATCGCACCACGCGCAGGTGGACTGGCCGCGCCCCTGGCAAATCCGGCCGGCGTGGAAAGCTTTCCGCGCTTCAGCGCCGACGGGCAAACCATTGCCTTCGTGGGCAATTATGACGGCAACACCGATCTGTACACCATTCCCATGGCGGGTGGTATACCGATCCGTGTCACCCACCATCCCACGGGAGAACATCTCTGCGACTGGTCACCAGACGGCCAGCTCATCTTCCAGGCCGCCGGTCTGGCTGGTATCAACACATTACAATTATTTACCGTGGACCCGGCTGGCGGTTTGCCACAACAGTTGCCCGTGCCGTATGGCGGCAACGGGGCGATCAGCCCGGATGGAACCTGGCTGGCATATACCCCCGAGGTGCGCGACAGCCGCACCTGGAAACGCTATCGGGGTGGCCGCGCGGCGGATGTCTGGTTGTTCAATCTCACGAACAACATCTCCAAACAGATCACCGAATGGGAGGGAACTGATTCGCAGCCGATGTGGTTCGGCGATCGAATCTATTATCTGTCGGACGCCGGCCCGGCCCATCGCTTGAATATCTGGGAATACAACACGCGCACCGGCCGGCAACGCCAGATCACGAAATTCACCGAGTATGACATTAAATGGCCTTCGATCGGTCCCGGTGGACAGGGAAAAGGCGAGATCGTCTTCCAGTGCGGCTCCAAGCTGTACCTGCTGGATCTGAGCGCGGAGAAAAGTCATCTGGTTGAAATCATTATCCCCGGCGACCGGCCCACTATCCGGCCACAACGCGTGGATGTCAGCAGCTCATTGCAGAGCTCAGATGTATCGGCCACCGGCAAGCGTGCCGTCCTGGAAGCGCGCGGCGACATCTGGACCCTCCCGGCGAAAGAAGGTGTGCCGTACAACTTGACGCATACCGGTGGTATCGCCGAGCGCAACCCGGTCTGGAGCCCGGATGGCCGCTGGGTGGCATATTTCTCGGATGCGGATGATGAGTATGACCTCTACGTTACGCAGTCGGACGGCAAGGGTGAAACACGCAAGGTGGCCACCTTGGGGCCCGGCTGGCGTTATATGCGCGGCTGGTCGCCGGACTCGAAGTACATCGCCTTCGTTGAGAAATCCGGGGCGATGTACATCTGTGAAATGGAAACCGGCGAGCTGACCGAAGTCGATGTGGAGCCGAGTGGCGGCGAGCCACCGATGCGCTGGTCACACGATTCGCGCTGGATCGTGTACACGCGCTCCGCGGACAACCTTCAGTCGTCAATTTGGGTATATGAGGTTGAGAGCGGCGAGAAGCATCAGCTCACCAGCGGGATGTTCCACGACTCGTCGCCGACGTTCGACCGTCAGGGCGACTACCTGTACTTCGTCAGCAGCCGCAATTTCAACTCCCCGATCTACGAGGACGTCGGCAAGTCGTTCGTCTACACCGGGACACAGGTGCTGATCGCAATACCGCTACGGGCCGATCTGGACTATCCCTGGACGCCTGACAACGACCAGGAAACCTGGGACGACGAGCAAGGCGAAGATGATGAGGATGGCGACAAGGAAAAGGACAAGAAGTCCAAAAAGGACCGCAAGGAAGACGCTGAACCTGAAGAGGAGGATCAGGACGAAAATGGGGACGAGGACAACAACGACAAAGCCGTCGAGGATGATGGCGTCAGTGGCACCTGGGAGGGCACCTTGAGTGGTGATGAGCCGTTACCGCCAACGGGTTTGCCATTCACCATGATTCTGCGTCTGGCACCGGATGGTGCCGTAAGTGGCAGTATCGACGCCGGTCCGTATGCCGGTCATCTCAGCGATGGGACCTTTGATCGTCAGACCGGCGAATTGACCGCCAGCCTGGAGGTTACCACGGACGAAGGCATAGAGACCTTCGGACTCACCGCCCGTATTACGGATGAGTCAATCGAGGGCAGCGTCACCGGTGAAGGTTTCAGCGCCACCTTCAAGGGCACGCGCACCAGCACGGATACTTCCGGGCTCGAAGAGGAAGACGAGGAAGACGAGGAGAAAGAAGATAAGCAGGTCCAGATTGATATCGAAGGCTTTGAGCAACGGGCGTTGCAATTACCCGTGGAACAGGGCCGTATCTACAGTCTGGCGGTCAACAACAAGAACCAGCTCATCTTTGCCCACGCCGGATTACGCGGCTCCGGTAAGCCGACCGAGATCAAGCTATTCGATATCACCGACGACAAAAAAGAGGTCAAGACCGTCGTCTCCGGCGCGGGATCATTTGATATCACCGCCGACGGCAAGAAGCTGATGGTACGCACCGGCCGCAGCTTCGCCATTATCGACGCCAAGCCCGGCCAGAAGCTCAGCCAGAAAGTGCCGATGGATGGGATGACCAGCGTCATCGAGCCGCGTGCCGAGTGGCAACAACTCTTCAATGATGTCTGGCGCATCGAGCGCGATTTCTTCTACGTCGAGAACATGCACGGCGTCGACTGGCCGGCGGCGCGTAAACAATACGCCCGGATGCTGGACGACTGTATCTCGCGCGAGGACGTGGCTTATGTGATGGCGGAGATGATCTCCGAGTTGAACATCGGTCATGCCTATTATCGCTCCGGTCCAGGTGACCGGGGGCCAAGTGTTTCCGTGGGCATGCTGGGAGTTGATTTTGAGTTGCACGAGGGCGCCTATCGCCTCGCACGGATTCGCCAGGGTGCCCCCTGGGATCTTGACGCGCGGGGACCGCTCAGCCAGCCGGGCGTGGACGTCAAGGAAGGTGACTACCTGCTAGCCGTCAACGGGATCCCCCTGGACACCAGCAAGGATCCCTGGGCGGCTTTCATTGGGCTGGCTGGCAAGGTCACCACGCTGACCGTCAGTGAAAAACCGACGCTTGACGATGATGCCCGTGAAATCATCGTGAAGCCCTTGAACTCGGAGAATGGATTACGCTATCGCTCCTGGGTCGAGGACAATCGCCGGTACGTCGAGCAGCAGACCGCCGGACGCGTGGGTTACATCCATGTCCCCGATACCTCGATAAATGGGCAGAACAATCTTTTCCGCCAATTCTACGGCCAGCGTGACAAGGACGCCCTGATCATTGACGAACGCTGGAATGGCGGTGGACAGATCCCGACCCGCTTCATCGAACTGCTCAATCGCCCATTACTAAATTACTGGGCGGTACGCGACGGACGAGATAACCGCACGCCGCCGGATGCTCATTACGGCCCCAAGTGCATGCTGATCAATGGCTCGGCGGGCTCGGGTGGCGATATGTTCCCAGCCCTCTTCCGACAAACCGGTCTAGGTAAATTGATTGGTCGCCGCACCTGGGGCGGGCTGGTAGGTATGTCCGGTCAGCCGCGCTTGATCGACGGCGCGGCGGTAACCGTGCCAACTTTCGGATATTACGAACTGGACGGCACCTGGGGCATCGAAGGCCATGGTGTTGATCCCGATATCACGGTGATTGACGATCCGGCCCTGATGACCGCTGGCGGCGATCCCCAACTTGATACCGCCATCAAGCACATGCTCGAAGAGATCAAACGCCATCCACGAGTCCCCGCTATACGTCCGGCTGATCCCGACCGCAGTGGGATGGGCATTCAGGAAACCGACAAGTAAGCGAATTTGACATCACGTTTGAGCGGCGATTCCGACCACGGTCGGTTTCGTCGCTCTAAATATATGGTCAATCGTTAATCAGAACCGGCCGTGATCGGTCCCGGACTACAGAAACACCCGGTACACCTGCCGATAGAAAGTAGATAGCCCGAATGCTGGTGCGACCAGTAGAGCGGGACATTTGACCATTCAGACCAGTAGCGAGGTTCAGGGAATGTTTTGGGTAGCTTTTATCGGCGTCTTGTTCGCGATGCTCCGCTCACTTCAGGTGTTCGGCCCCATGTAGCCCACTGAGGTTAGCGCGAGCAACACAGCGTTCAATAATCAGGAGCCATAATACAAGACCTGGGCCGGAATAGTCGGCACAGGTCTTGTTCGCGCTTGAAACTCCCTCGCTCCAGATCGTTAGTCAGCAGGCTGCCCAGCCGCACTCGCTGGCGCACTTCAGGCAGCCTTCCTGACGGGCGATCAGGCCGCCACATTGCGGGCACTTCAGCACATAATGCGAGGCGGCATCATGATGGTGTCGAACCGTACCCAGCACTTCCTTCAGATCCCGCGTATGGGCTTCCCTGACAGTGCCTTTCACCTCGGTGATGGGCTCGATTATCTCGGTCTCGGTGGTAATTTCGATAGTCTCCACCGCCGTCTGTAAGTTGTCATGCAGCTCTGCCAGCGCTGTCACACGGCCAACCTCGCTGGTGAACGCGCTGTCAATGCTATTGGCTTTATTGCCGGCATGATCGGCGCGCATGGTGGTCGCGGCGCGCTCTTGAGCCTGGCGTTCGAACGATTCCGCGATACGCGTGGACGAGCGGCCAATCTGCCGTTTATCAATCCCTTCATCCAGGGCGTCGTCCATGCGCTTCATCATTGACGGATTGCCGCCGCCATTGCCACCATTACCGCCCTGAGTCGTGGGCTTGGCTGGCTCTGGAGTTACGGAAGGTGCCTGTATGGAGCCAATTGTGCGATCGACGGCGGCTGCCGCGCGCGTATGAGGCGCGGGGTGGGGATTATCCAACTCGCCAAGATCGATTTCCCCTAGCAGCAACGAGCGCAGGCCGAAGCGATCCTTGGCCCGTGTGTATTTCTTCAGGGCACACGCCAGACCATCACCCAGTGACATGATTCGTCCGGAACGGGTGGGGATCTGCAAGGACGAGCCAATGCCCTCGAGCTGCTTGATAACCAAGCGCAGCGCGCCCCCAGCCCGCAGCCACAATGAGATCATGCGGCAAATGGCCTCCAGGTCACTGGTGGCGACGTCTCCGCCCTTGCCCAACTGGGCGAACACCTCCAATTCCCGGTCCGATCGCAAGTCAACCGTGATCTTGACGTGCATGTTGCCGAAGGGCGTCATCTGGCGGATACGCAGACCGCTGACGATCTCGGGTAAGTCGGCCGGCTCAATGCGTTGCTGCACTGGCGCATCCCGAGCAGGCGGCGCTGGCTGGCTGGGAGTATTCACAGTAGCCAGCAATTCTTTGGTGGTTTCCTCGACACCATCCTCCTTTTTCAACGCCATGGGCTGCATCGCGCGACATCCATCACGGTAGACCGTCACGCCCTTACAGCCCAATTCGTACGCCAGGTCGTAGATCTTCTGGACGTCTTCCGGGGTGGCATCCTGCGCGAAATTGATGGTTTTGCTGATGGAAGAGTCGCAATGCCGTTGAAACGCGGCCTGCATCCGCATGTGCCATACCGGCGCAATGTCGTGGGCACAAACAAATACCCGGCGCAGATCCTCCGGGATGCCCTCGATGTCATGCAGCGAACCCTTCTCGATCAGGTCCTCCAGTAATTCGTCGCTCAAGACGCCCAGGCGATCGGCTACCCGGCGGAAAGTCGCGTTGACTTCCACCAGGGGCTTGTCGCCCGCGGACTGATCGCGCAACACATTCCGCTGGAAAGCCAGGGCGAACAGCGGTTCCACCCCACCCGAACAGTTGGCGATAATGCTGATTGTGCCCGTGGGAGCCACCGTGGTGACCGCCGCATTACGCATCAGGCGCTTATGCTGGCTTTGCCAGATGCTGCCCTTCCAATTGGGGAAACATCCCCGTTCACGGGCCAGCTCCTCACTACAGCGGTGGCCTTCATCGTTAATGAACTTCATGAAGCGCTCACCCCAGGCGACACCCCCCTCGCTGTTGTACGCGATCCCAAGTTGGTAGAGCGCGTCGGCAAAGCCCATGATGCCCAGGCCAATTTTGCGGTTGGCGTGGCAGATACTCTCGATCTCGGGCAGTGGGTAGTTGTTCGCGTCGATCACGTTGTCCAGAAAACGCGTGGCCACCTCGACTGTCTCGCGGAGTGCTTCCCAATCGACATCCGCCGCCGCCGTACAGGCGTTCCGGACGAACCTGCCGAGATTAATACTGCCCAGATTACAGGCTTCGTATGGCAGTAAGGGCTGCTCCCCACAGGGATTAGTGGCCTCGATGCGTCCTACCTTCGGGGTGGGATTGTAGCGGTTAATGCGATCCATGAAGACTACGCCGGGTTCGCCGGTCTGCCACGCATTGCGAACCACGATGTCCCAGACGTGCTGCTTGGAGTAAACCTGTTCCATAAGCTCTTTTGAGAGCGTGCCTGTCAGACGTGGCGTGGTATAGTAAGTTTCCTTTGAGGACTCCGGGATTGGTTCCACACAGTCCACTTCAATCAGATCGCGCGTGTTGGATTCCCAGATATCGACGTCGCGCGGGATGACGAAAGCCATGCCATTACGAGGATTGCGCACGACGTGGGGCGAATCCGGATCGGCCCGAAATTCCTCCATCCAGGTGTCGGTGACCTTCACCGAGATGTTGTAATTATTGAACTGTTTCAAATCCTGTTTGGCATGCAGGAACTTCAGGATATCCGGATGATGAATGTACATCATCCCCATGTTGGCACCCCGGCGGAACGCGCCCTGTTGAATGGCGTTCGTGGCTTCGCTAAAGGCGCGCCAGAAACTGATCGGACCGCTGGTAGTGCCGCCACTGGACTTGATATAGTCACCCGTGGGGCGCAGCTCATCAAAAGCAAAACCGGTACCGCCGCCAGCCTTCTGAATCAGCGCGGTATGCTTGATGCTGTTGAAGATATCGACTACCGAGTCGCGCACCGGCAACACAAAGCAGGCCGAGAGCATGCCCATCTCACGACCGGCGTTCATCAAGGTCGGTGAGTTGGGCATGAACTTGCCGCTGGTCATGAGGGTATAAAAGCGGTGCCCCCATTCCTGCCGCTCATTCTCCGAGGCGCCGTATTCCAGCTCAACATTCGCAATCGTGTCGGCCACGCGATGAAATAGTACACCTGGAGTTTCAATGCACTCTCCGGCTTCGTTCTTTTTGAGATAGCGAGCCGCGAGTACTTTGTGGCCGTTTTCCGTTAACTCTGGCTCGTCCTTGAACCGCTCACTCGGCAGCAGACCATCCATGTTTTTTGCTGTCATATGCGATCTTCCTCTCCCCAGAAGGACCATAGAGCGCGACGAGAAATCGATCTTTAACCCACTCCATCAACCACCTGAGAGGGCCGGAATGTTGGTGGCCATATCTGGGGGGGCAACCTTGAATATAACCCAATATATAGTGGTCGTCAAAGTGAATCAGGAACTTCGCTTCAAGTCGTGTACATACCTTGGATTGTGACTGAAAAAAAGTTATGCACTATATATGGGGGTTTTTATATGGTTTGTGCCCCCGGCTTCCACTGCGCCCTTACAATAACCAAACTTAACTGTATTGTTATCCCCCAAAGAACCGCTCAACAAAGCCGGCGGCGCTCACGATGCCGGGAAGATGTCCGAGCAATCTTCGCGGTAGCCGCAATTCGGGCAGATCAGTTCACAATGGACACAATCCAGAACCGCGCCACATAAAGGACAATGCTCTGTGCGCTGCTGACCTCCTTCCGCTGAAGCCGGCTCACCATCGGCGGGCTTCTCCGGCTGGCGTGGATCATCCTGGTCCTGGCCATTGCTACGTTTCGCTATCATCGCCTTACTCCGTTTGCAAAGCGTACTGCGCCAGCAAAGCCGCGCCGAGTGGTAAAGCGGCTTCGTTTATATCGAAGCGCGGATGATGATGAGGATAGGATCCACCTTCCTGGACGCTACCGCCACCGAGGAACACAAGTGCCGCTGGAATCTGCTGGCCGTAATAGGCGAAGTCTTCTCCGCCACCCTGGGCGTCCAGGTCAAGTAGACCCTCCTCAGAGACTCCTAATTTCCTAGCCGCAACCCGGACACGCTTGACCACGTTTTCGTCGTTAACGGTCACCGGGTAGCCCGGCTTGATCTCAACCCGCGCGGTGGCTCTGTTAGCCCCCGCGATACCCTCGGCGATCTCACAAACACGTGTACAGACGCGTGCGCGGACCGCCTCGTTCAAAGTACGAATAGTCCCACTCAGATGGGCCGTCGGCGGGATAATGTTGTACGCACTCCCGGCCTTCATTGTGGTAATCGAGACAATCGCATTATCAGTCATGGAAATCGACCGGCTGACGGCGGTCTGCAAGGCATTGATGATCTGGGCCGCCACGACGATCGGGTCGATGCACTCATGCGGCATAGCCGCGTGGCCCCCCTTACCTTCGATCTCCATCTCAATATCGTTGACGCTGGACATGAAGGGGCCAATACGCGTACCTATTGTGCCGGTAGGCAGTTGCGACCAGATATGCAATCCCAGGATGGACTCGACATCGGCCAGGACGCCCCCCGCAATCATCGCCGACGCCCCACCGGGATACAGTTCTTCGTGTGGTTGGAAGATGAGTTTGACCGAGCGTTTCAGTTCCCGCGCGCGTTGCCGCAGCAGGACCGCCGCCCCCAACAGCATGGCCATATGCGCATCGTGCCCGCAGGCATGCATCACCCCATTCTTTGTGGAGGCAAACTCGAGCCCCGTCTGCTCGCTCACCGGCAGAGCATCCATGTCGGCCCTCAGGGCCACCGCTGGCCGATCGTCAATCCGCAGGGTGGCGGATAAGCCCCAGGTGTCGCCGATATTTTCCTCGGGTTTCAGATCGATCTTGCGCAGCTCACCTGCCAGGAAGCCCGCGGTCATCCGCTCCTGCCCGCTAAGTTCCGGATTGGCATGCAGATACCTTCGCCAGGCCGAGATGTGTCGCGTAATCAAGCGGGCATCATCAAACACTGTATTGGACATAGGTTACCACCATTTCCCGTCTAGGTGCCACGCCAACGACTTTCGGCGCCACGTTTACCCCATGCTGATCTGGGGGGATAATATCTGGTGGTGCCGGTAGTGCACAACCCAGGGAATACGGAGGTTTGGCATCATGTGGGCCTTTGCCACGCTATGCGATGAATTCAATGTCATGGCGCGCGTCAGCTTTAAGCTTGAGCTGGCACCCGCCCGGGAGACCCTGCTGCACTTTTTTGAGCGGTTACGAGTGAAATACCCGCGTCTGGTACGCCTGCGCCGACGGGACGATGATTCCCTGCTATTCGACGAAACACCGCTCGAGGATGGGCAACGGCGATTCCTGCGATTGGATAATAACAGCCTGAGATTTGGCTGCTTTAATCCGGCGGAACCCGTAATAGTCGCGGAATTCGCCGAACTGATTCTGATCCAGGCCCCCTGCCACCTGTCTCTGAGTGATCTTGACTACGATAATCTCGAAGTGGTTTACAATTTTGATCTGGAGTACTCGGGCAACCACGACGAGTTGGTCGCCGAAACATTATTGGGCGACGGACCGTTGCATACGGCCCTCCTCGGCAACCACCGGCGTGTGATTGATTGCCGACCGTGCGTCGGGGTGGCGTTGACCGACGACTGCCGCACACAGGCCTACCTGGAAATCCGCAGTCGCACGTCGATGAGCGAAGTGCGTTCGAGTGAATATGAGCCCCAATTGTTAAGTGTATGCCTGAATATCAGTCGCGATTTCCGACAGGAGCCCCCCCAGGGCCTGGTTAGCGTACATGACGAGTTGCTCTCAATCGGCCAGGACCTGGTCGCCAGCCGGATTATGCCACTGATCGTACAACCGTTACGAGACGGCATCGCCAGCCATAATTGACGATTCCCGACAGGAAGGTGTAATGAGTTCACCGGTTACCTACCTTGATAATAATGCCACCACGCGCGTGGATCCACGCGTGGTGGAGGCCATGACACCGCTGCTTGGCGAACTCTACGGCAATCCCTCCAGCGTGCACCATTTCGGCGCTCAAGTGGCCGGGAAGATCGAAGAAGCTCGCGCCTGCGTGGCCAAACTGATCGGCGCCCGGGACAGCGAAATAATCTTCACGAGCGGTGGCACCGAGGCGGACAATGCGGCCCTGCGCGGAGTGCTGGCGGCACGGCCCAGCAAGAAGCACGTAGTCATCTCCGCTGTCGAACATCATGCTATTTTCGAGCCATGCGAATATTTCGAACGTCAGGGCTACGCAGTGACCAAGATCGGAGTTGACGAGCAGGGCCGGCTCGACCTGACCCAACTGGCTGACAGCCTGCGCGCCGATACCGCCCTGATCTCGATCATGCTCGCCAACAACGAAACCGGAGTGGTGCTGCCCGTGCGGCAGGTATGCGCGATCGCGAAGGAACATAAAGTCCCCGTACACACTGATGCGGTGAACGCGCTGGGCAAGATGCCCGTCAACGTCGATGATCTGGGCGTCAATCTGCTCTCACTCAGCAGCCACAAGATCTATGGCCCCAAGGGCGTCGGGGCGTTATATGTCCGTCGTGGCACGCCACTACGGCCGCTGATGATTGGCGGCGGACAGGAGCGTGGCCGGCGTGGCGGCACGTTAAACGCGCCCGGCATCATCGGGTTGGGAGCGGCCTGCGCGCTACTCGCCGAGTCGATGAACGAGACGAATGACAAGATCAAAACAATGCGAAATGAGTTCGAGGTGGAGTTGAAGCGGCGCTACCCAGACATATATGTGCTCGGTGAAGGTACCGAGCGCTTGCCGAATACCTGTTGCGTGTGTTTTCCGGGCTTGAGCTCCGAGGCGATTCTGCTACTGCTCAGTGAGTCGGGTATCTGCGTCTCGAGCGGATCCGCGTGTAGTAGTGGCTCGGTCGAACCTTCACACGTACTGCTGGCGATGGGCACCGATCCACACACAGCCCAGGGCGAGATCCGGTTTTCATTCGGACGCTTCAATACCGGCGCGGATGTTCAGCGGCTGTTCGAAGTGCTGCCCGCCGTGCTGGATAAAGTCGCTTCGGCAAACATTTGATCGGCCGACGGAGGTGACTCACCTGGTTGCATCAGCAGCGGTGCCGGCAACCGCGTGTAATTCAACTCGGCTTGTTCGACCTGTGTGGACACGGACCGCCGCTCCCGATGAGGCAGCCATGCCGCGGCCCCGCGCCAGATGAATAAAAACCCGGTTTTCAACAGACTCCGCGGTCCCATCTCGCGCAACATGCGCCAGACCGCCGACGGCCGCGCGTACCAGGACAAGGTAGCGCGCATGTACCAGTAGCGCACATCCGCGAAGGTCATCCCATGGGGCGCGAAAGTGGGACGGGTCATGGTTGCCGAGCGGTAATCGAGGTCGGCGGTGCCATACTGTTCGATGTCCGAATAGTCTGGCGTGCCGGGCACGGGGGTATAGAAAAAAGGGACAAAATGAGCCAGGGGCAGGCGGCGGGCAAAGCGTATCGTGTCCTTGATAGTCTGGGGTGTTTCACTCGGACCGGCGATGATGAACGAGCCACAGGCCTTGATGCCATGCTGGTGAGTGAGCCGTGCCGCGGTTTCCAGCTTTTCCAGGGTAATACTCTTGTCGTAACGTTTGAGTATCGCGGGATTACCACTTTCCATGCCGTACCAGATCGAGCGACAACCGGCCGCGTGCATCATGGCCAACACTTCTTCATCCACTGAGTCGGCCCGGGCATCACACGACCAGGTCAGGTCATAACCCGATGCCCGCATGCGCTGACACAACTCGACTATGCGACTACGGCGCAATGCCAGGTTTTCATCATAGATCGTCACATCGCGGATACCGTAATGTTCCACGAGGTGATCGATCATGCGCATGATGTAGGACACGCTGTAGCTGCGGAAGCGCCGACCATGCACAACGTTGTTGCAGAAAGTGCAACGAAACGGACAACCGCGCGAGGTCACGACATAGGCCGATGGCAGCCGGGTGCGGCGCGAGACCGTGGGCTGGTAGGTCGTGACGTAGTCCGGCAACAGCTCCCACGCTGGCAGCGGCAGCACATCCAGATCGGCAATCAGTTGCCGGGGCAACGTACGCCGGGGGCCGGAGGGAGCGCGTACCACCAGGCCAGGCACGCCGGTCAGCGTCTGTCCTTGCTCAATTGCCTGGAGCAGTTCCACCAGGGTAACGTCACCTTCCCCCACCACGCCCACGTCGAACGCCGGGAATAGTTCGAGTGTTTCCTCCGGCAGGGTGCTGACATGGATGCCCCCGATGATGATCGGCACGTCAGGCAGTCGGTGTTTAAGCCTAGCCGCCAGCGCCCCACTGGCATGAATAAAGGCCGTCATGGACGTTATGCCAATGAAGCGTGGCGCCGACGCGACCACGTGTTCCACGACACCATCCAGGCCGGTCGTCAGCACCGGACCGTCCACGATCGCCACCCGATAGCCATGTTGGATCAACAGGGCTCCGAGATTCAGCAGGTTCAAAGGCGGCCGCGGCGCGCCGCCGCCACTCAGCAGGCCAAATTCCTGTTCAGTCGTGGAGGGGGGATTGATCAGGACGATATCCACGCCGGGAGTGGCGGGGCGGACGGGATTCATGGGGCCTCCGGCGAATTGTTCTTCACGAGCGTATCTTTGCGCCCGAGAACCCAGTTGGTAATACCCAGTGGCCAGAAGTATGGCAGTCGGCGCAGGACCGGTAATAACAGTCGTGGCGTCTTGTTTGGGAAGATCCAGCCGCCAGTACGCGCCTGGAGCACGGACAATCCCGCGCGCTCGAAGATGCGGCGCATAAAAGCCAGGCTGTAACGCAAAACCCAGCGGTGCTCGGAATCAGCCAGGGCGAAGGCAAACTGGGCCGGATTATTACGGTTGGGTTCGGCCACTAGCACATAACGCCGGCTGACGCGCATCATCTCACGCAGCACGTCACACGGGTCGGCGATGTGGTGCAGGATTTCCCAGCCATAGACCAGGTCGAAGTGGTTATCCTCGAAAGGCAACTGGCGGGCATCGGCCTGGTACAAACGCCGGGTGTGGCGCAAGGGATGCCGATCCAGCATATGCGTCGAGCGATCCACCGCGGAAATCTCGGGAATACGCTGGCTGACATAGAAGGTGGAGAAGCCGTCGCCGCACCCGACGTCCAGGGCGCTATCGACCTGCTCCAGATCAAGCCAGTTGGCCATGACACAGTTAATGCGCTGCCGGGCGAAGAACTCAACTACCGGGTGCTGGTAGCCCCGGAAGTCATGTTCCCGCTCCCAGTAAACCTGCTGTTGTGTATCGCTGGTCACGGCGTGTCCCGGCGGATTTCCGCAGGCGTCAACCAGATGTAACTTCGATCAGGTCGCACCAGCGGCTCTATACATCCACTTTCGGGTCAGGTCTTTAGGCACCTTGAACCACGGATCGGTCAGGCCTTGTAGCCGTCGTTATCGGACGGGCGATATGCCACCACAATCCGATCATCCCATAATCTGAAAACGCCCCCATAACAGACCGATAGAACTTGGCGTAACAACCAGAAAGTCACACTGTCACGAGGAATACATGCCCGTCACGCCGACGATCGAATACGAGCCCGAGGCAGTTGCCGCCCCACAACCGGTCAGCGCTGCCAGCCTCAATCAATCGCGTTTCAAACCTACTGACTGGGCCAAGCTTACAATCATCATCCCGGCTTTCAACGAAGCCACCGCTCTTCGATCCACACTCAAAAAATTGCTACCCGCTTTTCCCGACGCCGAGATCGTCGTGGTGGATGATGGTTCGAGTGATGACACGGCGGCGATTGCTCGGAGCTTCGCGGGCGTGCGCGTGCTTTCTCACGGCCGGAACCGCGGATACGGAGCCGCCCTCAAGACGGGGGTGCACAATACTACGCGGCCATGCATCGCCTGGTATGACGCCGACGGCCAACACCGCCCACAAGACCTGGCCGCGGTGGCCCGGCCGGTAATAGAACAACAGCGGGATGTAGTCATTGGCGTACGCGGGCCGGATTCCGCCAGGCAGCGTGATCGGGCCACCGGCAAGGTGGTGTTGAATTGGGTGGCACGGCTGGTCAGTGGGGAAAAGCTTCCCGACCTGAACTCCGGTTTACGCTGTTTTCGGCGCGAGGCCCTCGCCGCTTATCTGCACCTGCTACCGGATGGCTTCTCCGCCTCGACCACCTCCACCCTGGTGACACTCAAGCGGGGATATCGCCTGGGTTATGCCCCCATCGTCGCCCAGCCCCGCATCGGCACCTCGACCGTGAAGATATTCAGCGATGGCATTCGCTCGCTGCAACTGATTGTGCGTATCATCGTGTTATTCGAGGCATTTCGGGTTTTCACTACCTTGTCGGCGTTGCTCTTCATACCCGCGATGATCTATGGCACGGTGCTGGCGTTCATCTGCGGCGAAGGCTTTCCAACCCTGGCTGGCACGGTGGTGGTCGCCAGCGTGCTGACTTTCTTCATGGGCATCATCGCCGACCAGGTCGTGGAGCTGCGCAAGGAACGTTTTGAAGACGTCGTCCTAGCTCAGCCGCGTACCGACGACCGGGCAGAAACGCCCGATAGCCCAGATCAACAGGGGCAACGCGCAGGAGCAACGGATGCGACTGGACAGTGACCTGCTGAACCTCCTGTGCTGCCCAAGCTGCGGCGGCGACCTGGGCCTGGCAGGAACGCCCGAGATGGATCCTGACGGGCACGCCATGACAGGCGAGCTGCGCTGCCGAAGCTGCGGGGCGGCGTATCCGATCCGGCGGGGCATCCCGCGCTTCGTCCCCGATGTGCAGGAGCGGGAGGTGTCGGCGACGGTGACGGGATTCGGCTACGAGTGGTGCCACGTAAACGCGCAGATCGAGGACAACCTGTTCAACGCGACCGGGACGTTTCTCGACTTCCTCCAGCCCGTGCAACCGGAATACTTCCAGGGACGGGTCGTGCTCGACGCGGGCTGTGGCAACGGCCGGTTTAGCTACTGGTCGCAGCGGTTCGGCGCCAAAACGGTGGTTGGCGTCGACCTGAGCGATTCGGTGGAGGCCGCCTTCCACAACACCCGCATGTTCCCCAACGTGCTGATCCTGCAAGCCGACCTGCTGGCACTGCCGTTCAAGTCGGCGTTCGACTACGCCTTCAGCGTGGGAGTCCTGCACCATACGGCGGACCCGCGGCGATCTTTCGATTCGATGGTGCGACGCGTCAAACCGGGCGGCGGCGTGAGCGCCTGGGTATACGGGCGGGAGAACAACGATTGGATTATTCGCTACGTCAACCCGGTCCGTAAGCATGTGACCAGCCGCCTGCCGCGCTGCCTGCTGCGAGTGGTCACGCTGTTGCTGACTGTGCCGTTGTACGCAGTCACGAAAGGCATATATCGCCCTGTCGGCCGATGGAACCTGTTGCGCGGCCTGCGGAAGCGGCTGTTCTACTTTGACTATCTGTACTTCTTCGGGGCTTTCGGCATCCGCGAGCAATTTCTCGAGATATTCGACCACCTCGTACCGGCCATCGCCGAGTACATCCCGCGTGATGAATTCGCCGAATGGTACTCCGCAAATGAGCTCGAAGGCGTCACGATCACCGCGCGGCTGGGGAACAGTTGGCGCGGCTTCGGTACACAGCCACAGGTCGCCACCATGACACGCGATATTGCAACGGAGATACCAGAGTGCCCTGCCTGCGAGACCCCGGCAGCAATCGCATCGTGACACGTGCTGATTTCGCCGCCATACTCGTCTTCGTACTGGTCGCGGCCGGCGTGCAATTCGGTCGCTGGGCGGAGCAATATCCCTTTCTGTATGGAGACGCTGGCAATGTGGCCAGCTTTGCGGCGGCCTGGGATCATCCGGAACTGTTCAGCAACGACAACCTGCTGGGGAATCCGGAACATTTCCGGTTTTACGCTTCAATCCACGTACCCTTAATACGTTGGCTGGGGTGGATAACCGGCGATTATGCTATCGCCTTTACCGGCCTGCTGGGGCCACTGGTGTTGGTGCAGGCCGTGGGATTCTACATCTTCGCGCGCATGCTATATCGGCGGCGACTGTGGGCTGTCCTGTTGGCTATCGCCGGGCTGATGCTGGTACCGCTGAATTTGGGCACGTTCTGGGGTATCTATCGCGATCCGATATCGCGGGTTCTGTTTCAGGCATTGCTGCCATACCTGCTGGCCGGGGCATACTACTGGCGCCGGGCTCCGGCTTTTAGCCCCATCGCCATGATCCTGGCCGGTCTGTTGATATACGTGCATCCGCCCGGAGCACCAGCCTGGGCCCTGGCATTATGGTTGGGCATGTGGCTGTATCATCCGGCGGCCTGGTCATGGAAGAAACGGTTTGTGATCATGTTTGCGCTGGGACTGGTCTTCCTGGCCATCGCCGCCCCGTTCGCCGTGCATTACACGCTGCACCACGCTCACGGCCCGACCGCTGATTATGAGCAGGTCCACCGCATTGCCGAACACCGCTTTTCCACCGGCTTTTTGAATGTTCCCGCCGCGGTAATGGAATTCCTCCGCCTGTCGGGCAAGTATTTCATCGGCCCGCTGGGTCTGGTCGGCTGGCTGCTGATGCATTGGCGGCGGCGGCAGAAGCTCCGCGAGTTGCTGCTGCTGGATGCATGGCTGGCCGGTGTCGCTATTACCGCCATCCTGATCCCATTCACGGAACAGCAGGTGGCGCGGGCCATGCATTCCATGCCGCTCCAGGTTGATCTGACACGCAATCTGCGCTTCTTTGTGCCGTTTATGCTGATCTTCAGCCTCTGGCCATTGGTGGAGCTGGATCACTTATTGACCAATCGCCGGCTGGGACGGATACCCGGTGCTTTTTATCCGGCTGTGATTGGCGTGGTGCTGGTGGGTATCTGGGTGGCCTGGCGGGCGCCCGCCATGCAGCCCGTGCACGCCGCCCGTTGCTGGCTGGAGGGTCACGTGTCACAGGGACAGCTCGAGCGCGCCGCCGCCTTCGATATGCTCCAGCATATCCGCGCCGAGACCAAGCCCGGCGAGCGGATCATGCCCTTCGACTTTCGGCGTGTACTGGCCTTGCGTTACTACGCCCGGCGACCGGTGGTCTGGTGCGAGAAGGACGGCGGACTGCTAGCCTACACCGATTATCCCGCTCTGCTGGCATGGCACGAGACCGAGCAGCGGATGTGGGTGATCGATAACCTCAACTCCAAACAGGAGCGCACCAGGGCCCGGCTGGAGTTGTCACGCGGTCTGGGGGCCGAATACATGCTGCTGAAAAACTCCGATCTGGATCCCACCGCGATTCCGGAAGCTCAGGTCACTTACACGAACGATACATACACCCTTCTGCGGCTCTGAGCCGTTCCACCCAGACCGTCAGTCCCCGCCGCCAACCGAAGAATTCACAAATAGTTACCAGATCACAGGCCCGGGGTTAGAATATTGCACATTCGCCACCGAATTCCCTCTTGTGCGAACGGCACTTCTCGGTGGCATACGAGGTGCGCGATGATACATTTGTGCCTTTTTGGCGGACAAGGCGGCCAGATCGGCGACGGCCGCAAAGTGTATATGACACTATTTGGTGGTTGCGAGGTGCGGCGGCCAACCGTGGCCCGACAGCTTGTCGAAGCTCAACAACACGGCCAGACCAACTCCACGACCACCGGTCCGTTTTTCATCACGTTTTTCGGGGGCACCTCCGTCAAGGCTCCCACATTGGCCCAGGAGTATCTGGATTTGCAGGACGCGCTGCGCTCGGGGATATTGACCATGGATCAATGGGACCGCACCATCGCCCGGGTATTCGGGCAATTCCGTCCGCTGGGGTCACTGACCCTATTTGGCTCATTCGATGGCGACGAGTTGCCCAGCGAAGACGAGGAACTGGACGACATGGCACTCAATCGGCACCTCGGACAAATTCCCGACGACGCCGTGGACCTGCTGATGCCGGCGGTCGGCCAACGCGGCGCCACGCGCACGGCATCCGTTCGTCAGGCGCTGGCATCCACCCTGGCTCAATAGAGCATTTCACGTTCTTCTGTAGCATCGAATCCGTCTTTACAACGTCGTATGGTCTGGCACGAACCATGGGAGGGCGCGGCTCCTGCCGAGCCGCGGCTCGCCGGGAGGCTCGCCCTCCCGGCAATATTTACTCTTCAATCCTCGGTTGAATTCCGCTAAATTGCCACTAATGACGATATTGATCCGGACGCGCGCCAACACCCCGGAAGTGCACTGCGTGCGCGAGCTGCACGTGGAGATACCCTACGAGCTACAGGCGCGCGTGATGCACTTTTATTGCCAGTTGCTCGGCCTGCCGCCCTGGCCGCCGCGCGACCAGATCCCCGGGGGGCGGGGCGTGGGTAATCCGCGGGCCGGTCTGTACTTTCAATACCGGCACGATCCCTATGTCGATCCGATGCGTCGCCGACTGACGCTGGTGGTACCGTCGCTGGCCACCCTGGAGAAACGCTTGAGTGAATACGGCTGGTCGTATGCGCGCCATCGCGGGCTGGGACTGACTGATGAATGGTTGCTGCTGAGTGACCCGGTCGGCCATTTGCTGGAAATTCGCCAATCGCAACAATGCCTTTAATGGATATGGGTCCGGCAGTCGACGATTGGGGCATAATTACCGCATGTAGGCCTCAGGAGTAGCCTCGGCAAACATCAGCCATGATAGTCGGGGTCGATCACATCACCGCTCCCAACCGTCTGAGTCGCGGATCGGCTACTTCAACACCGAGAAGCGGGCCAGGTCCATCTCGCGGCCCAGCAGGAATAGAAGATCACCATCTCCAAGCACACATTCCGCGTCAGGCATGAAATGATACTCGCCCGTCCCGCCGTCCTTGATCGCGAGTAGGAGCAGCTTGTATGCGTGGCGCATGCCCGAGTCGTGCAACGCCTTCCCCGTGAGCGATCTCGGTACCATGATCTCCATGATCCGATACTCTTCGGCGAAGGGGAAGTAATCCAGCAGATGCGGATTGGCCATGCGGCGGGCCGTGCGCTCGGCGGTTTCCAGGTCAGGGAAGATTACCTCGTGAGCGCCTACACGTTGCAGGATGTTGGCGTGGTCCTGGTTAATCGCCGTGGCCAAAATTCTCTTCACACCAAGCTCAGTCAAATGCAGCGTGCATAAGATACTTGGTTCCATGTGGTCGCCCAGGCACACCGCGACCTCGTCGACGGTCGACATAATGGCCATCTCCAACGTCTTCATGTTTCGGGCGTCCCCGATCAGTCCGCGATGCACTTCATCGCGCAACTCAGCCACGCGGGAATCGTCGATGTCCACCGCCAACACTTCGCAGTGTTGGGCAGTCAGTTGTCGAGCCAGATGCGCCCCGAATTGCCCCAGTCCTATCACCACCATCTGTTTCATCATGGATCACCTTATCCAATCATCAGGCGTTCTTCCGGATGCCGGACATCCGCTGTTCGTGGCGGAGTTACCGCCAGGGCCATGGCTAGTGGCCCTAACCGCCCGACGAACATTGTCAGCACGATCCAGAGCTTGCCGATTACGGTCAGTTGGCTCGTGATACCTGTCGATAAGCCAACGGTCGCGAAGGCTGAAATCTGTTCAAACAGCACGCTCTCAAACGGGAAACCACACTGGGGTAATTCCGTCGCCGCCAGGATTACGCAGCCCAGCGCGTTCCAGATTATTGCCAGTCCGCCGATCACCACGGCGCGGGCCACAATGCTACGTGGCAAACGTCTACCAAACAGAGCTACATCCGGTGTCGACCTGATTTTAGAGCGAAGATACGCATACCCAACAGCAATCGAGGTAGTTTTAATTCCGCCGGCGCAGGAGCCCGGTGAGCCACCGACGAACATCAGACCGATCAGCACGAGCAGCGACGCCGTCGGTAACGCGCTGATCTCGATCGTGTTGAAGCCGGCGGTCCGCGCCGTAACTGACTGAAACAGAGCGTTGGGCAATAGCTCTGACCAGCCTGGCTCGTCTTCCCCGAGTCCGAGGACCAAGAGGAAGACCGTGCCGACCGCGATCAGGGCCGCGGAACTGACCAGCACCACGCGAGTGTTCAGGCTCCATTGAACTGGAAGTCTACTTCGCCGCCACAGTCTTCCTCCAATCCGACGTATGGTTTCCAACACCACAGTGTGTCCCAAACCACCAAAGACGATGAGCGCTATGACGGTAAACATCGTCAGGAAGTGTCCACGGTAGAGCGTGAAGCTCTCGGAGTTCAATGAGAATCCGGCATTGCAAAACGCCGAAATTGAGTGAAACACCGCCGAAAACAGCGGTGGATGTCCATTGGCAGTATGTCGGAAGTCCAGGTAAAGCAGCCATGCCCCCGCGAGCTCCAACACGAGTGTCAATGCCACTATTCGTTTCAAGTTCTTCTTCAGCGCTCCCGCGGCCTCGCGCTGGTAGAACGTATCAGCCAGCACGGCCTGCGATCGAAACGAGACTCGCCGCCCGAACATCTGGGCGGCCAGAGCCGCAAAGGTCATTATGCCGAGGCCACCGAACTGGATCAGCACCAGGATCACAACTTGTCCGAAACGCGTGAAATCCTGCCCGGTGTCGACGACGATCAGGCCTGTCACGCAAACCGCTGAGGTCGCCGTAAACAGCGCGTCGAGCAGGTTCACCCTGCCGCTGACATGAGCCATGGGCAAGACCAGCAGGACTGTGCCCACGAAAATAAGCAGGGCAAACGACGCGGCCATCAGTCCTTCCGGGCGCATTAAGACCATACTCCCAATGTGCCGCAATCTGTTGATCAGGTTATACATCCTGGATTTCGCGCCACTTAAGCCAGCGTGGAATGAATCAGCCCAGAAGATTGACTCACCACGTCGCCAATCCGGGGATGCCAGCGAAGCCGTTCTGAAGAGTCTTCTGGCGCTATGAACTCTGACGGATTATACGCTCATTCCGGGCCGCAATACCTATACCCCATACTGTATGGTGACAGAGCTATGCACATTATACCATCCTCAGCCCATCATCTGGGAATGCCTGAGCTATATCAATTCTCAACGCACCGTTATAAATCCGCCTCGGGCAGCCATATCCCCTTCCAAGCTCGCATTTTACGTGCCACCTTGATGGCTTCCGCCCGGCACCCGGGCCGGTTACACTGCTGGTCGCCGGGGGAGTGGCCTGAAGCTGTCGCGATGAAGATCAACATTCCCAACCAGATCACACTCGGCCGGTTAGTGCTGGCGCTGATTTTCTTTGTTTTATTGTCACTGTTCGATGCGGCCAATAATCCTCGCTGGCTCCTGTTGGTATGCTTCTGGGTGTTTCTGATAGCGGCCCTGAGTGACATCCTGGACGGGCTACTGGCCCGGACGCTCAAGCAGGTTACCACCTTCGGCCGTGTCCTCGATCCGATTGTGGACAAGGTCATGGTGTGTGGGGCCTTTGTGCTCTTTGCCGGCCCGAATTTTGTGGATGATGGGCACAATATCACCGGCGTGGTGCCCTGGATGGTGATCGTGATTCTGATGCGTGAATTTCTGGTATCAGGAATTCGCGCGCACGCGGAGTCGACCGGGCGTGAGTTTGCCGCCACCTGGGCTGGCAAACTCAAGATGTTCGTGCAGTCGGCAACCGTTTGTGTGATCCTTGGGCAGCTTGGCTGGAAAAGCCTGGCATATCTGGCACCTTTGCGCACCGCCTGCGTCTGGCTGACCGTGATCGTGACCGCGCTGTCGATCATCGCATACCTCCGCCGGGCACAATCATTTCTGCTGACCAGTGCGGCGCTGCACGGCGAGGAGCCAGTCCCGGATGATACCGCGGTGAATTCAGCGCGGACGAGCAACGATGATTCGCAGGGCGAGGGGGATTCACACTGACTGGCACCAGTAGTGACAGGTTGAAGGCCGCGTGCATCACGGTCCTGGGCAGTGGCCACCTGCGCCCCGCTCCGGGGACGTGGGGTTCGTTGGTTGCCGTGGCGATCTTCGCGGCCGGCTGGTGGCTGCTGGCGAACACAGTCGCGGCGCGCTGGAGCATCGAGGCGGTCATCCTGGTCGGGATTGTGTTGAGTTCAACGGCGGCGGTGCGTTGGGGCGAGTGGGCGATCGCGCGGTTTGCCAGCGGGGATCCCAAGGACTTTGTGCTGGACGAATTCGCCGGCCAGTGGGTGGCATTGCTCTGGCTACCACTGAGCTTGCAGTGCGATTGGTGGACGTTTGCGTGCGTGGTCGGGGGCCAGTTCGTGCTCTTCCGTATCATGGACATCATCAAACCACCCCCGGCGCGGCAACTCGAGCGTCTACCGGCCGGTTGGGGGATTCTGACGGATGATTTGATGGCGGGGGTGTACGCAAACCTCGTCGGGCAATTGGCATGGCGGTTGACGCCCATGGCCGCGTGGCTCGGCGTGGAACTTGGTGGCAACTGAGCAGCGGCGGGTCAGGCGTTGGAATTCGTTCAGGCAATCATCCTCGGCATCATCGAAGGGCTCACCGAGTTCCTCCCGATATCCAGCACCGGGCACATGGTCATTGCCATGCCGCTGTTGGGGGTGGACGCCACAGTCTCACCGTGGAGCATCCTGCTATGGGTCAGCCAGTTCGGCGCGATTCTGGCGGTTATCGTTTATTTCTGGCGTGACCTGTGGCGGCGGACGCTACACCCGACCGTCGCCGGCTTACATCGCAACATTATCACCAAGCTCGTCGTCGCGATGGTGCCGACGACCGTGCTGGCGCTGGCCTTCAAGCACTACCTCGACCCGCTCGAGAGCATGCCGGTCGCGGTGGCGGCGGCGCTGATCGTTGGCGCCGTGGCCATGGAGTTCATCGATCGCAAATATCGGCGTGTCGAGCGGCAGGATCTCGAAGACATCACGCTACGGCAGGCGTTCGCAATCGGCATCATTCAATGCCTGAGCATGTGGCCGGGTGTCTCGCGCGCCGGGGCGACGATCATGGGCGGCATGGCACTGGGCCTCACGCCACGGGTCGCGACGCAGTTCTCGTTTTACCTGGCAATACCGACGATGCTCGGGGCGGCAGCCAAGACGCTGATCGACAAGCGTGATGAGCTTGGCACCGCGGGCGTCGGCATTGTGCTGTTGGGGACGGCGGTGAGCTTCGTAGTGGCATTGCTCGTGGTCGTGGGCTTCATGGACTACGTCAAGCGATATCGCTTCACGCCTTTTGCCGTCTATCGCGTGCTGCTCGGGGTGATCGTGCTGGTGCTATACATGGCGGGCTGGTTCGGCACACAGGTTGACCGACATCCTGCCGGTCTCGTCCGGGACAGAGCCCGGGCGCTACATTTGGGGGACCGACATCCTGCCGGTCAAACCGCCTGTATCTGGACAACATGCGTCCAGAAAAACCACGCCGCCGGTGCGGCGAGCAGGGGTGAGTCGAGCACGTCGATGATCCCACCCAGACCGGGCAGCGCCTTTCCGGAATCCTTGATTGCCGCTTCACGCTTCAGCAGTGAGGCACATAGGTCGCCGGCGGCGGAAAAGCCCGCCATCAGCAAGCCGAAGACGACCAGGATCCAGGGGTATGGGATTGGCGTGGCATCGATGTGGGCGAGTCCGCTGCTGTGCAGCCAGTGGCCAATGCCCAGGGCACACAGGACGGCGACAAGCACGCCGCCAATAAATCCCTCGCGGGTTTTCTTGGGACTGAGCCATTCGATCAGCTTGTGCCGGCCCCACAGCCGCCCGGTGACGTACGCGCCGGTATCAGTCATCTTCACGATGAAAAGTGAATACAGCAGCAACGTAATACTTTCACGTCCCGCGACGTCCATGCGCAGCCGGCTCATGAAATATCCCAGACCGCCGACGTACAACACGATGAACAACGTGCTGGCGATATTGGCCATGACCTGCTCGGTGCGGTAGCGCGCGGCCTGGAACAGAAAAGCCAGGATGAGGACGAGAACCAACAGTGCCATGACCCAGGTGTCACCCGGGCGCCCACCTTCAAGAGACCAGTTACTTGTGATAAAAGGAATCGAAACCAGCCCGACCGCTCCGAGTATTGCCAATCCGCGTTGTGGCTGATATCCCAAGGCACGTGCAAAACCAATCAACTCACGCGCTGCCAGCCAGGCAAAAACCACGATGACCGCGGTACAGATGGCTCCGTTATAGATCCAGTGTCCGAGGTTGAAGCTGGTGCCGGGTATATCCCACTCGGGCGGGCTAAGCGTCGCCAGCCAGCCATCGATCAGCAGCAGACCAATGAGCAGGACAGCCAGCGAAACACCGAAAATCAGTCGTAGCTTGAGCACCGGGCTAATGTACTCCAAGTAAGTTCAAGGCGCGACGGGTGGTGCGTGATTTGCCGGGCCCAGGGCGCCGAAACGCCGCTCGCGACGAGCATAGCTACGCAGGGCTTCGTGCAACTCAGAGGGGCTGAAGTCTGGCCACAGTACGGGGGTTACATATAGTTCCGCGTAGCTGAGCTGCCAGAGTAAAAAATTGCTTAGCCGCATCTCGCCGGCCGAGCGAATCATCAAATCCGGATCGGGCAGGCCGGCCGTGTCGAGTTGTCCGGAGATCGTGTCTTCATCAATGTCCGCCGGGCGCAGCTCACCGCGGGCGACGCGCTCGGCGATGTGCCGGACAGCATCCACGATTTCAGTGCGCGAGCCATAGTTCATCGCCACACAGATGGTCATCCGACGGTTCTGACTAGTTATCTCCATAGTGGCTTCGAGTTCGCGGCGCACATCATCCGGCAACTCGTCCCGGCGACCGATCTGCACCAATCGCACGTCGTTTTCCATTAGTTCGTCACGCTTGATGACCAGGTACTTGGCATACAAGGTCATCAGAGCCTGGACTTCCTCGGGTGGCCGCCTCCAGTTTTCATGGCTGAAGCTGTAGAGGGTCACGCACTCGATTCCCAGGCGGCCACACTCCTCGAGAATGGGTCCCACCGCCGCGGCGCCCTGCTCGTGGCCAGCCGCACGTGGTAGATCCCGCCGCCGAGCCCAGCGGCCATTGCCGTCCATGATGAAGGCAATGTGGCGTGGCAGAGTGTCGGCACTCAAGCCAAGTTCCGCCAGGTGCTCGGCTGGTGATTGCTCGCTCATGGTCAAGCCTCGTCCTCGGCGAAGATCGTCTGTTCGCGCCCCGGGCCAACTCCAACTAAACCGACTGGCACGCCCAGCCGGTCACTGATGAATTCCAGGTAGCGGCGCGCATTCGGCGGCAGGTCATTCATCCGCCGACAGTCACCGATCTCAGCCTCCCAGCCTGGTAACGTCTCGTAGACCGGCTCAACTTCCGCCAGAATACCGGCGTCCGCGGGAAAATGGTTGAGCAACGCGTCACCCCGGCGGTAGGCCACGCAGACCTTGAGCTCCTCCATACCAGAGAGCGTATCGAGATGCATGACCGCCAGGCAACGTGGGCCAGTGAAGCGCACACTATGATTGGCGGCGACGGCGTCGAACCACCCACAACGCCGGGGGCGCCCGGTGGTCGTGCCGTATTCTCCGCCACGGTCGCGGATTGTATCGCCGATCGCGTCCATTAGCTCGGTTGGGAAAGGACCACCACCGACCCGCGTTGTATAAGACTTCAGCACACCCACGACCGAACGCACCGTGCTGGCCGGCACGCCGGCGCCACTGGCAAAACCCACGGTGCTCGAACTGGTTACATAAGGGTAGGTGCCATGGTCGACATCCAGCAAGCCACCCTGGGCACCCTCAAACAGTACGCGCCGGCCAGCCCCCAACAGTTCGTGCAGCAGGACGGTTGTGTCACACACGTAAGGTTTTAGCTGTTGGGCAAAAACCAGATATTCCTCGGTGATGGCGGCGACATCCAGCGGTTCGCGGCTTTCGTAGACCGCCGAGAAATACGCCTCCTTATACGCCACAATCGCACTCAATCGTTCGCGGAGTGCCTCCGGTCGGTACAGTTCGCAGATGCGCACACCCCAGCGGCGATTAACCTTGTCGGCGTAGCACGGGCCAATGCCACGACCGGTCGTGCCCAAGCGGCTGTCAGAGCACATGGCACGCTCGGCCAGGGCATCCTCGTGGCGATGATAAGGAAAGACCAGATGGGCGCGATTGCTGAGGCGCAGGTTGTCGCCGACGGTTATTTTCCGCGCTCGCAGGGATTCGATCTCGCCCAATAATCCGGCGGGATCGATGACGGTGCCCCCCGTGATAATGTTGATCACACCCGGGCGCAATATTCCACTGGGTAGTTGATGCAGGGCGAACTTCTCTTCGCCAATTACAACCGTATGACCGGCGTTGGCGCCCCCGGCATAGCGTACGACGACGTCAAAGTCCTCAACGAGCAGGTCAACGACTTTGCCCTTGCCCTCATCGCCCCATTGCAGCCCCACGACGCACGCATTCCCTAAATCGCCAAGCTTCATTGCCACTCATCTTTCCGGATAAAGTTTGCCGGGTTACGCTTCGCGACCAGGAAAACGTCATCCCAGGCGTTCATGCGCTTTGTAGCATCTTCTGATGCCGCTGGCAAACACCGCCGGCCGTTTGTGGCGTGCCACGATCGCTAAGTCGAATGTTGCTCAATCAGAGCCCGCAAATCCGTGTTCAGCCGCGTCTGGTACTCGAACGAGCCGTCACCAAACAGACCCTCGCTGGACGCCAAGGCCTCATTCCACATAGTGGTCAACTCGATCTGATTTTGCCGTTTCGGGAGCACTGTCGCCGCCGAGAGATAGTTCGCCACATAGCGCAGACCCGCCGCCGTATCGAACTGCCACACGAACGTCAGGTCGCTCAGATAGCGGCGTGCCCAGGCACTACGCTGGCGCGCTTCACGAACCAGCATTTTCATAAAGACGATCAGAGGTTCCGGGGGCAAACCCACATGGGCCGCGAGGTTGTCTATCCGCCCGGTACGAACCAACAGGGCCCGCCCGGCCGTATCGGGATCAAGTGCCGGCAGACACACACCCAGAGGAGCCGTCCGGCTGTCAGTAGCAGCCCAGCGCAGGGCACACAGCGGCGGATAACGCCGGGCCAGGTCGGAAATGTCCCGCACGACGATTTGACTATCATCCCAACGATTCCAGTATTGCACATCCTCGGCGACCGGACCGGCCAGGTGCATCTGTAATGTGTGCGCGGTCAGGCGCGGCGCCAACAGGGCACCGAATTGACCCGCGACCAACCAGGGCAAATCGGTGGCGATCAACTCGCCGCGGCCAACCGGGCAGGCCGCCGAGAGCACATCACCGCACTGCTCGGGCCAGGGTGTTTCACTAGCCAGGAGCGTAGCGAAGCCCACTTCATCCGCATAACGTTTCCAGGCCCGGTCAGCCCGCAGCACACGGATACTGAAATGCCCATCGTCGTTAATGGCCCCATAGGGAAAGACATCCTGGAGCGCAAAGCCCCGCGTGGGCACGTCGGCATACTCGACACGCGCCGACATGATCTCATGTTCGGCATGAAAAGTCTGCACGCGGGGGTGGCCCAGTCGCGCCGCGCGCAGTAATTCAGCCAGGGTCGCCAGGTCAACGATCAGCCAGGCTTCGGCGGCCAGGCGCTGAATGTCTTTCCAGCGCAGATCCAGAGCACGAATCCAGTTCGGATCCAACACACAGGCCGCGCCCCGAATCGACTTAGCCAGGCTCTTCCCGGAGTGTGGGCGCAGCAACTGAACATCATGAGGTATTAGCGGCGTCAATACCTCCAGCGATTCCGGCAGATAAACCCGCTCGATCTTGAAAGGTGGCTGGTAGCTGCTCCAACGTGGTACCGCCGCCAGTGGGTGGCACTTGGAATCGCGCTCCGCAACCGGGTGGAAGACCAGTTCGTGAAACAAGTCGGGATTCTGCCTGGCCGACAGACAGAGTTGCAGATGGGTGGCATCCTCCGGCGTCAGTACCCAGCCGAACAATTCGCCGCGCATCCCGCCGTTCGCGATGGCATGCAGATTCAGCATACGTTCGCTGACGGATTCGTCGCTATGCCGGAAGCGCAATGACAAGCCGGCCTGTTCATGGCTGGCAGTGCTGGCAAGCTTGCCGCGTGCCAGGTACCACTGTTCACGTCTGCATCGTACCGGGTGCGATATCACCGCACGGCCGGGCAGCCAACGCCATCCGCGGATTACCGATGTTCCTGCCCGTAAACCACCCCGCGGACCAATATCCTGGCTCTTTACCTTACTCATACTGGCAGCATACTCCTATTGCATAATGTAGCTGCGTTTCAGCACCGCCGCGTGTCCGCCGCAAGATTTCCCAGGAGTTTTCACCCAGGGTACCCAACGCGGCCCCGATCGCCATTATCCTTACGAATTGTGCGGCGCCAAATATCGCGGGTGTGAAAATCCGCCGAACAGACATACGGCGTTACCCGCATGGTCTTGTGAGGTAGGATGTGACCGACCTGACTCCCATTGATCAAACTTCGGACAACGTCATCCAGGCGCGGCCGGTGCAGATACATTTTCCGCCGCCGCGACGCCGCGTCTCGCCAATGGAACTATCCACGGTGTCGCGTCGCGACGCAGTGCTGGATTTAGGCCTGGTACTACTGGTAACCCTATTGCTGCCGTTCGGCCTGAACTTCATCGCGCTGCTTTTGATGGAACCTCCAGCCTTTGAGGGGAGCCTCACGTACTTGGAAGCGCTGGGAAAATGGTCTGATGCCTTACTGGTCGGTGGCCTGCTGGCATACCTGCTGCTGCGTCATCGGCTGCCGCCGACCTCATTCGGACTCCACCTCCGTCGCCCGCATATCCAAGGGCTGTGGGCACTCGGCAGCCTGGTGTGTACTTACGGTTGGCTCCTGCTCTCGCTGGTTGGCATCCTGTCCATAATTGTGGTGTATCCGCCGCTTGAAGAAGACATCATGCAGCGAAGCAAGGTACTGGAAGCGATGCCGACCGAGAATCTGGGTTTGACGGTTCTGCTGTTGATACCCGTGGCCATACACGAAGAAATACTTTTTCGGGCGTTGTTACTGCCGTATCTACGCCGTCTGTGTGGCAATTGGACGGTGGCGATATTGTTGTCCTGCGGCGTCTTTGCCGTGTTACATCTGGATCAGGGTTGGCTGGGTGTCTTGCAGGTCATGGGGATCGGAACGGTCTTCGCGGTCTTCTTTGTGCTGTCTCGCAGCCTGATGGCGGTGATTGTGGCACATTTCCTGTTCAATCTGATGCAGTTTCAGCTCATTCGCCTGCTACCGGACTGGTAATCGCTGTCTGGTGTGTCGGCCCTGTATTCAAACGCCCAGCCAGCGGACCAGCGCCAGAAACATGGCCACTGCCAACACACCTATGGCGGCCAGACGAGCCCAGGCGCGGGGTATCTCGGTCTTCCGGCGTAGTTGTGGCCGCGGCAGATAGGTTTCAATCTGGTCGTCGCCGAACTGCACCTGAGCGATCAGCAACTGCGTCTGAAACTCGGACAATCCGATCTCCTCGGCACACGCCAGGATCTCTTGCCGGCGTGAGTAACGCAGCAAGCCGTCTTCGAGTGAGGCCGCGATCAGGTGTCGCAGGCGGGCAAGATCGTCGCGGTCATCACGGCTAATCCGGAGACATTCAGCCTGTGCCTGTGGATCGCGCAAGGCCATATAGGCGATATGCAGCTCGTCCAGTTTCTGACGCGCCACCCCGTGCGTGGCGGGATTATTGAGTTGTCCCAACAGGCTTTGCCGTTCGGTGTGGAACCGCCGGGTGACTTCCGCCGGTGCATAGCAACCCGGTGCTAGTCCCAGAATGGCAAAATAGTCCTTGACCACGCTGACTTACCCTCCAGTTTCGACACCTCCCCGGGATGCACTACTGGAGTTCAGCGCCACTCCCGGGTGGTCATTTCGAAACCGCTTCTATTACAACAATAGCACGGGTGCGCGGGCCAGGACAATCGGCTACGGGAACTGGTCAGAGGTCCGAAGATGAAGGACCGCCGGTGACAGGCGAGTAGCCTCGTTTATAGGGCATAGCTGGCGAATTTTCAGTGTGTTGTGACAAACCGAGCGCATTTTACGCGCTATCCTGGATCTCAGATCAAAGTGCCGCAAAAATGCCGGCGGCTGGCAAATGTCAGCTTCAGGGTTTTTTATGGCTCAGCCGGTGTCTCGGGCCCGGCGGGAGCCTCCGGCTGCTCGGCCGGCGTTTCCGCATCAGGCGGCACGTAATCCAACTGGTAGTTCAGGTGTGGCACCCGGAGCGTATCGATCCAATCCACGATACGTTCATAGGCTGTGTTGCGCTCGCTGCGCAGGGTGGCGGTAAAGCGGCGCCGGCCGGTAACCGGCGGGTGGGAACGCATGGTTTCCTTGGGTGGCAACATGTAACTGAGCAACACACTGCCGCGTGGATTATCGCGGTCAATTAATGGTCCATCGCGGGTATCCAGTCGATCGAGCAGAAGAAATGTCGTATAAGCGTAGGCTTCGCTCTGGGGCGATCCTTCCGGAAAGCGGAATACGGCGGCTTCCGGGCCACCGTGACAGCCACTGCGCGCACAGCCGCGCGCGACAATGGGCAAAACCTTTGACCGGAAGGTCGCGAATACTTCCGGATCACTGTTGATCAGTATTTTCCCGGCGTATTTGGTACCCGTCTCGGCCACAATCAACTGTAACTTTTCGTGCGGCTGTCCATATGTCAGCACTTCCTGCCACCGCAGCTGGAAATCCGGCCGCTGGCGCAAATCCCGCAAGACCTGCCGGGGAATCTCGCGCTGATCGGCCTTGTCGAGAAAACGCATGCGGACTTTCTCCGCGCGCCCATCCAGGCACAGCTCAGACATCTTCAGGCGTTGGATATCAAGCGGGGATAGTAGTGGTGGAGCGGCGAGATTCTCGGCCACTTCAGCGGCATCCGCGACAATAACTTCCGCCGGCTGCGAAGCGGGGGTGCCGGGTTGAGTCGCATCGATGTCCCGTACCGGGACTACTCTTTCAACGTCAGCCAATGGGAAGCGCACGGTCCCCATTTCATTACGCACGATGACTTCATCATCGGTCAGCTTGACGTCGCCACGCAGCTTCAATCCGCTCTTGAGGTACACGTCAGCCAGGTCGGCCACGACCACGGGCAGCCATAGAGCTGCCACCGCGATCAGCAGGTACCAACGATTCTGTGTCCTGGCCACTGGCAACTCCCTTGCCACATGGTGAGTGAGTTCGGGCCAATTTGACCGCCCAGCCGTGGCTCATCCATGAGTGCTGATCCTATCGGCACCGCTGGCCGGACTGGCGCACCCGCGCCAGGAATCACGCCGGGCCTACACTTTACGATACTGCGTACGAGCCACCTCGCTACCGTCCGGCAACGCGACAATTTCATAGTCACCAAACAGATTTGGCGCTTCCCGCTGGAGGAGTCGCAGGACCTGGATGGCAACCCGGCGAATTTCGATCTCGGCGTGCTCATTGGCGCGCATCTCGATGAAATGGCGCCAGGCACGACCATTGCCTGATACGAAGATCTTCGTCTCGGTCGCATTCGGTAGGACGCTGCGCGCGGCTTGGCGGGCCAGCTTCCGCCGCAAGGTTCGATCGGATTCCTCGCGGAACTTATGCTCCAAGCCTTCCACGAGCCGGCCGTAAGCCTCATGGGCCTGCTGGATACTCTCGAGCCAGATTGTATGAAGTTCCGGATCGCCGGCGATACAGTCCGGCTCGATGAAGTCCGCCGTGCTCTCGTCCACGTAACGCTGCGACAGTTGCGAGTAGGCAAAGCCGGCCCGGTGCCGCACCAGTTCATGCGTGAAAGTGCGCGACACGCCCGTGATGATCACATTCCAGACGGCGTGTTCGAGCACTGAGCCATGCGCCATTTCCAGAATGTTGCCGAGGTACTCGGCGTTGGTCTTGCGCCCCTGGCCGAAGGACATATAGCACACCCGGCCGGCCATCTCGCACAGCGTCTCGGCTCCGATCGCCGTATCCGTCGACCAGGTGATCCCATGATCCTCGAAGAAGCGCTCCACGGCGGCGGCGTCCAGTTGCTGGCGACCGATCAGATATACATGTGGCTGGTGAATCACTTTCACCCAACACCTCCTTGATAGTAGTGGTATTGTAAGACGATCGGGCCGGAAAATGTAGCGGCCGGCGCCCCGCTGGCCGAGGATTGACCGGCAGGATGTCGGTCCCCCAAAGTAGCGCCCGGGCTCCGTCCCGGACGAGATCGGCAGCCAGATTTGCGTCCCCCCGGCTAAAGCCATGGGCCACCCGGTCCGGCGCTACTGACGTGCGCCATTTTTCGCGGTGCCGGCCGGTGCCAGAGGGATGATCTCCGCGTATTATACAGGATTAGCGCCATGGGCCGGCCGGCGGCGGGGGTGGCCGACTGGAATATGAATTGCTTGTGGCGCACGTGCAGGAGAGTGCCACGTATGACGTCACCATTCAAGTCGTTCGAGGAGATGACGCCCGAGGACTACGCCGAACTCGGGTTCAAGTGCGGTCTCGAAGTGCACCAGCAGTTGCTGACGCGCACCAAGCTGTTCTGCCGTTGCCCGGCGGGACGGTACAGCGACGAGTATGACGCCGAGATTCTGCGGCACATGCGGCCGACGCTGTCCGAGCTGGGCGAGTACGACGGCACGGCCCTGATGGAGAAAAAAACACGCAAGAACATCCACTACCGCATCCATCACAGCACCGTCTGCACCTATGAATTTGACGACACGCCGCCGTTCTTCATCGACGATGAAGCCCTCGACATCACGCTCGAAATCGCGCTACTGCTGCGACTGAACATCGTTGGCGAACTACACATCGCCCGCAAACAATACCTCGATGGCTCGATTCCCACCGGATTTCAACGCACCGGCATCGTGGGCGTCACCGGCTGGCTGCCTCACGGCGACCGCAAAATCGGCATTCGGCAACTCTCCATCGAGGAGGACGCCTGCCGCGAAGTTTCGGACATCGGCCACGAGCGCGTGTACCTGACCGACCGGCTGGGAATACCGCTGATCGAGGTCGTCACCGAGCCGGACATGCGCACGCCGACCGAGGCCGCCGACGTCTGCCAAATCATCAGAAAACTGTGTCGCAGCACCGGCAAGGTACGCACCGGCTACGGCGCCGCCCGCGAAGATGTCAATGTCAGCATCCAGGGTGGCACGCGGGTCGAGATCAAGGGCGTGCCACAAATCTGGCGCATCCCGCGGCTGGTGTACAGCGAGGCCCGCCGGCAGTGGTCGCTACTCCAGATTCGCGCTGAGCTGAAGAAGCGCGGCGTGACTCCCGAGACGTTCGTGTACAGCACGCACGATGTGACTCGGGTGGTCGCCAAGGCGCAGTACGAGCCGGTGCACGCGGCGCTGACTAGCGGCCAGTGCGTCAAGTGCGTGGTTCTCAAGGGCTTCGCCGGTATTCTGAACTGTGACACGCAGGAACACACTACGTTCGCCCGGGAGTTCTCGGACCGTGTCCGCGTGGTCGCCTGTCTGACGCGGCTCCCGAACATGGTCTATTCCGACACCGCCGCCGAGGCGCTGGCGGCCCGCGACTGGAAAGCCCTGCGGAAAAAGACCAGGTCCGATCACAACGATGCGCTGGTCCTGGTCTGGGGCGACGAGAAGGACACTCACACGGCCTGCGAGGAAATTGCCCTGCGCGCCCGTGAGGCCACAGAGGGCATCCCCAATGACACCCGTCAAGCCTTGAAAGACGGAACCACGGGCTTCGAACGGGTGCTGCCGGGCGCCGAACGCATGTACCCGGATACCGATCTGCCCCCTCTGGCAATTACCACCGAACGCATCGCGGAAATCCGGGCCAACCTGCCCGGCTACGTCTGGGATCGTGAAGCCCGTTATCGCGAACTGGGCATTCCGGAAGACACCATCCTGCCGTTATTAGTCGGCCGCCGAAACCAGTTGTTTGACCGGCTGGTCGATGAACTTGGCATTAATCCCACCCTGGCCGCCGTGACATTGATACAACGATTCAAGGCCCTGCGACGCGCGGGCCTCAATCCCGATGAACTGACCGACGACGAGATCGGCGAGGTGTTCGAGCACTTCGCAGCCGGCCGGCTGGCCCGAGAAGGCATCCTCGCCGTACTGAACTACATCTTGAAACAGCAGCCGACCGCGAACCCGCCGGGCACCCGCGTGACGGCGGCACTCGAACAAATGCGGATACAGCCCGCCACTGACTCTGAAATTCGCGCACACTGCGCCACTCTGCTCGAAAAACCAGATGTTTCCCAGCTTGTCAGCGTCAAAAAGAAGTACGGCTACCTGTTGAGTGAGTTGACGTCCAAATTTGTGGGCCGCATGGCCGGCCGACGCATGGCTCAGTTGCTCGCCGAGGAATTGAATCTGGAATCCAGTCAGCCCCGGGTCGAGGAGGCGCGGCCATGAGTAATGACGCCCTCAAAGGATACCGCGGCATCGGCGCCAGTGTATTGCGGCAACATGGCGTGGGCGTCTGGAGCGATGTCACGATTGAATCAACCAACGGCCGCTTTGAAGGTCTGATTCTCCCACGCTCGGAAACCGCTGATGAGTATCATCTCGTGCTGAAACTGGCCAGTGGATATAACATCGGCGTGACCGCCGATACGATCACAAAGATCACCGAGCACGGTCGCCGCGAGGCCCATTACAAGATTCCGGAGAAGGAGTTCCCGTACGACCCGAAAAAGCCGAACGTCATACTGTTTGGCACCGGCGGGACGATCGCCAGCCGGCTCGATTACCGCACCGGCGCGGTCATTCCCGCATTCAGCCCAGGCGAACTGTACGGCTCGGTCCCCGAACTGGCTGACATCTGCAACCTGACCACCGAGAAACTCTACGGCGTGTTCAGTGAGAACATGGGGCCCGAGCAGTACGTCAGGCTGGCCGAGCGCATCGGCGAGGAGATCCGCAACGGCGTGGACGGGATCATGATCGGTCATGGCACGGACACCATGCACCACACGGCGGCGATCCTATCGTTCATGGTGCAGGACTCACCCGTCCCGATCGTCATGGTCGGCTCGCAGCGTTCGAGCGATCGGCCCTCATCGGACGCCGCGATTAACCTTATAAACGCGGTCAAGGCCGCCGCCGAGGGTGATATCGCCGAGGTGCAGGTGTGCATGTTCGGCCCGACTTCGGACGAGTACTGCCTGCTGCACCGCGGGACGCGCGTGCGCAAGATGCACTCCAGCTATCGCTCGACCTTCCGCACCATCGGCGACGTGCCGCTGGCGATGGTCAGTCCCAAAGGGATTACACACTTACGTGATGATTACCGGCGACGCGATCCCAGCCGGCAGGTCAGGATCAACACGGCCTTCGAGGAGAAGGTCACGATTCTCTACTATTATCCCAATATGCTCCCGGACATCGTCGACGCTATGGTCGACCTGGGTTATCGCGGCATCGTGATCGCCGGCACCGGCCTGGGCCACGTCAACAAGCCACTTTACCCCGCGATCCGGCGGGCGCACAAGAAAGGCGTACACATCTACATGACCGTGCAGACGCTGTGGGGTTATGTGCAGATGTATGTATACGAGACCGGCCGCGAGTTAATGGAAGCGGGTATCGTGCCAGCGGCGAACATGCTGCCCGAAGTGGCGTACGTCAAGCTCTGCTGGGCGCTGGGCCAGTCCGACGATCCGGAGGAGGTCAAGCGGATCATGTTAACCCCGGTAGTCGACGAGACACCCGACCGCGAGCCATACAACGGCTACCTGATCTTCCAGGGCGCAATCCCGGAAGTGCAGGAGTTCCTGCGCACGATTCGGCGATAGCTCGAATCGATACCAAATGTGGCACCGGCATCTTGCCGGTGCGATCGTACCAGAGGCTCGCCGAGAGGATCGCTTTCACCAGGTATCCAACCTTTATTGAATCTGATCTAACTCGTAGAATTCCACCTACTTCGAATCCGGTACACTTACTTAGCCGATAGCACGATAGTGAACCAGAACAACACAGAAACAGCACAATTACATACCTCTGTGACAGAGGCGCGCGGGGCACCAGCATCCACCACGGCACGCCCGCTCGCACCAGAACAACCAGCAGCCGCCGCTGGCCCGCTTTCCGCCGCACACCTGCGTGAACTCGAGCTGGCCCGCGGCAGGTCCAAGAAGATTCGCCGGGCAATTAACGTGGCGCTGTTCAATGCCTGGTCCTTGGCAATCTTCGCCGCCCTCAGTCTACTGATCGGACTGTTCAGCCTGACGTCGCTGGTTATCGGCGTGGCCCTGGCCGTCGTGGCTTACAACGAGTTTGCCGGAGCCAGATTGCTACGCCGATACGACGAACGTGGGACATATCGCCTCGGTTGGAACCAGCTTGGCTTGTGCGGCGTCTTGGTCATCTACGCGAGTTGGTGCATTTATACCTCATTCACCAGCCCAAGCTCATTAGACGAGGCCTTGGGGGCGAGTGCCCAGGCTTTGCAGATGGTCGGGTCAATCAAGAGCCTGGAGAGGGTAATTACACTAGCAGTATACGGCGGGCTGATTGTAGGTAGCATCCTGTTTCAAGGTGGCACGGCCTGGTACTATTTCAGCCGCAAGCGCCACATTCGCGCGTACAAGCAGGAAACCCCCAAGTGGATCATTGAGCTGCAACAACACTCCGCTTCCAGGTGAATATTTGAGCGGTTTCAGAGGGGGCACTATTGAGCCGGCGGGATACGTGGAAGGGTCAGTTCCAGGCAGGCACCACTTTCATCCGTATCCACCAGGCGCAGATCACCACCTAGCGCGCGGGCCAGGCGGCGACTGAGCGCCAGCCCCAGGCCGATACCCGGCGCCGAGTTGGCGGCCTGGCGGGCAGACTTGCGAAACGGCTGGAAAAGTCGCCGAGCTTCATTAGCCGAGATACCCGGACCATGATCGCGAATCCGGATCACGCCAGATTGTCCACTTACATCCGCCGACACGTGAATCAGCTTCTGATCCGCGTCGGCGGCGTACTTGCAGGCATTGTCCACCAGGTTCAGCAGAATCTGCTCGACCACGGAGACGTCGGTACGAACCGTGACTGATTCCGCCACTGTACTAGCGTCCGCGACCACCAGTTGCATGCGGGCCTGGTCAGCGCGCTCGGCCAGGCGACCGCTGACCCGCGCCAACAAGTCACTTAGCCCGATCGCACCTAACTGACCGCCCGCCCGACCGCGTTCGAGACGGGCATAAGCCAGCACGTTTTCCACCAGGTGGCTGAGCCGATTGGCCTCGGCCTGCAAGGTATCCAGGTATTCCCGGCGTTTGTGCTCGTCGGTCACCATCCCTTCCGCTAACATCTCGGTGTAGAGCTTGAAGGTCGTCAGCGGGGTGCGCAGCTCGTGCGTGACGGCGGAAACAAACGCCCCCCGGCGTTCGCTCAAGGATACCGTCCCGATCAACAATACCGCCACGGCAACAGCGGACAGCAGCACACATCCCCAGGCCACGACCAGTGATAGGCGCAGCGGAGAATCCAACGGGACGCTGGACAGCGCCGGCTCACCTGGGATCAAGCGTACCGGTAAGGCCGCCAATACACGGGCTTCATAATCAGCCCCACCCGTGCTAACTGGTTCGAGACGGGCCTGCGGGAACAAATCGCTGATCTGGCCACATAGCCAGCTATCCAGAGCCGGCCAGTCAAGTTGACAGCCTTGGATGTATTCCCACCCATCAACGGAAACCCGCCGGGCCAATAGGAGCGTCTGCTCACACCAGATGGGATGTAACATGCCACTGGTTACCGCCAATGACCAGGCGCGCTCATTCCAGATGTTGCCATCCAGCTCGTCAAGTTGCTGGACCGCCCGGCTACGGGCCTGGTCTTCCATGGTGTTCCGCATAACCTGCTGCTGGAATGACTCTTCAACCTGCTGGCTTCGAAGCTGTCCCTGTTGAGCCGGCACAATGGGAGCACGCACCACGCTGATCGGCTCGACACGCTCCAATGGTAATTGTGTCGCCAGTCGCGCGTGGTCGATCAGGCGACTCAACTCGTCAAGGCGCGCTACGGCGCGATCGATGGATTCCAGCGACGTGTATTGCGGCGCGGCCAGATCCCGCATGGTCCCTGTGGGAACCTGGGGCGACGACCAGTGCCCATCAGCGGATATCTGAAAATGCAGGCTGATATACGGTGACACCTGTGTCAGTAATGGTGAGGGCACGAGTATCTCGCCATACTCGACCTCACGAAACATGCGCGTATAAGCCCGTTCGGCGGGGTAAAACGAACTGTAGGCAAAATAGGGCCGCGCCCGTTCACGCGCGATCAGGGCCGCCAAAGACGATTCCATGCGCCACAGGGCCAGGCGCACCGGTTCCTCGATCTCGGCCTGGCGCCGGGCCGCGGCCGCATCACGTTCCAAACGCACCACGGTATAACTTTGCCAGGCCATGACCCCCAGCAGGACAGTCAGACAGGCCAGGAAGGTGATCCAGATGCGCCAGGGACGAGTCATGATCCATCCTCGGCGCCGAGGAAACGATAGCCCTTGCCACGAACGGTCACGACAATGCGCGGCTGGCCGGAGTGATCGCGTAGTTTCTCGCGCAGGCGGGCTACATGCATGTCAATGGTGCGCGTCTCAATGCCTTGCGGATCCACGCGCCACACGCGCGAGAGGATCTCATCGCGTGATACGGCCCGGCCGGAGTTGACCGCCAGATACCGCAGCAATTCCCCTTCACGCTCGGATAATGTGGTTTGTTCGCCGTCATCGAAACTTATTTCGCCACTGCTTAGGTTCGCCACCCCTCCAGCGAAGCTGACTTCCGGCATGTCCAGCGGGCGCTCCGGCGAACGGCGCAAAACGGCCGTTACTCGGGCAAGCAGTTCCTTCACACTGAAGGGTTTGATCACGTAATCATCCGCGCCAAGTTGAAAGCCCGCCAGTCGATCGTGCTCCTCGCCGCGCGCGGTCAGGATGATGACCGGCGTGGTCGGGCGGGCGGCGCGCACCATGCGCAGGATTTCCAGGCCATCACCCCGCGGCAACACCAGATCCAACAGCAGCAGGTCATATTCACGATGCAGGGCCAGATCGAGACCAGTGTCCGCGCGTTCGGCTTCCAGCGTGTCGTAACCGGCGACCCGCAATGCATCGACCACCCCGCGTCGAATGGCGTGGTCGTCCTCGATCACCAGTATCTTGCGACGTGCCATTCCTAATTGTCTCCGGCATTCTGGTAAGTTCACGACTTCAGCGCAGCTTAACGAACCACATCCCAGCCACAAGTAGTCTGTCGGCCATGCACGGGACAACGATGTCCGTCGAAATTCCCGGCAGATAGCCCATGACTGCTTCTCATCAAGAGTATCACGGGATCTCAACCCGAACCTGTAACACTTTTGTAAAAACGCCAGACCGGCTTTCGCTCGTGCACCCGCGGGCAGTGCCGTGTGTATCACAGTAATGGCAAGTAACGACAGGCGTTATGACTGACGAGAATCAGCCAGAATTAATCAATCCCTTGTGATTGAATACAGATTGACGCCAGGGCGTCAGAAAAAATAGCGAGTAGATTTGACAACACAGGGATCTTGAACAATTGTTATAGTGAAGGCCGAACCAGATATCGGCCGCGGAAGCCTGGCCGTGAGCCTGCATCCTAAAGCCTCATATTAATCCTACCGACGAGGCAAGCGCGGCCAAGCAGCGAAAATCGCCGCTATCCTGTTATTCGCGGCGGATTATTGCATCATTCAACTTATCCCAAACCCCACTACAAAAAGGATATACGACGGTCGCGGGCTGAAGCTGGGGAGCCTATGCGCCCGCGGCCGTCAACGAATACTCTCCGCGCTAGCTGGAGCTTGGCGCGGTAATGAATATGGCTGGCAGGATGCCAACAGAGCTGGCCACGGATTGCACGGGATTGTTCGGCGACCATTACTCAGTAGGGCCGAACATCGACCAGGGATGATGCGCGCTGGGGTACTAATGAAGTCAATACTGTGGAGTCTGATCATGCCACAGAAGACACTGAGCTTCATCGAGCTGTACTTCGAGCGCGGCCTGTTGGCAATCGCCATGGCAGGCATCACGCTGTTGTTGGTTTTATATGGCTGGCGCTCACCTAACCACATCATCTACAACAACCGCGAGGTGCGCCCGCGCGAGCTGAACGGAGCGATCCTGGCGGATGCCCGGGATTTGCAGGCGCATCTGGAAAGTCTGCAACCACCAAAACAAGAAATACCGTCTTACCACACCATGCTGCGTCGGCGACAGGCAGAAGGTGTCCTGGGTGGCGCCAGCAACATCGCGCCGCACATAACCGCGTGCTTACCACTGTGCGTCAACTTCGGCGTGGAGACACCCAGGCTGGCGCCACTGGATCCTGACCGGGACATCATTCTGGTCACTCCCTTGTCGCCGACGCGGCCCCTCCTGACTTCCGGGCGGAGCGTGGTCACTGTCTCACGAGACCAAACCGCCACCGCCATCAATGTCATCTCCACGGACGCGCCGCCTGCCCGACAGACCAGGTCACTCTCCTGGGTAACCGTCGCCGGCTATTTTGATTTGAGCGCCCAGAAGAAAGCGCTGGAGACCGCTGGCTATGCCAACTTCCGCATGGCAGTGGTGGTAACCGGCACCGATGTCCAGCGCCAGGAGCTTCTAGCGGATGGCAGCTACTCGGCCTGGGAGTTGATAGATCCCGATGATGCGCTCTGTGCCTTACCAGTACCAGAGCCCGATTTCGATGACCACGACGGGGCACTCCTGAACCGCGACGATATCGATCAGGCTTACCAGCATGTATGCCAGGCCCAGTTGCGACGCAGGCAGCCACCATTTTACCAGGTTCAAGCCGGCGCTGACTGGCGGTTGCCACTGCCTGACGCCGTGCAGGCCGGTCCCTCTCATAGCAGTCTACTCGCCGAACCAGGGACCGGCCGCGCGGCAGTCTGGTTTCATGACACATCCGTCGTTCCGGGACATACATATCGCTATCGCTTGCGCGTCAATCTGTGGAACCGGTATGTGGGGCGCGCCAAGCTGCTGAAGCATCCCGAACAAGCCCGACAGACCAGCCGGCCGGGAGCATGGTCAGAGCCGAGCGCTCCGCTCACCATCGCGCCAGATCGCTATATCTTCGTGTGCGGGGCTCAGCCGCGTCTGGGACGGGCCAGTGTGGAAGTCTGGAAATGGCACCGTGGCGCTTGGCTGCGGCAGCGCTTCCAGGTTGCCGCCGGGGACACGATCGGCGGTCCGTGCGAGGTCAAGTTCCGCTCAGCTATTCACGAAACACCGCAATTCGAGCAGATCGACTTCACGACCGGCGTAATCCTGCTCAGCCTGAACGCGGAAGAGCCATTATACGTGCGGCAGCCACAAATAAATAGCGGCCCGTTCTCATATCGCCAGACACACAGTGCCAGCGCGGTGCTATTACACCCCGTTAGTAATCGTGTGGAGCAACGCTGGACCGAGCTCGATCGTTACGATCCCATCCGGCGGCAGTTGAAAACACCATAGCAACAGCGCAATACCCGATCAGCGGTCTTCGCGCACCACGCGCGCCTGGCCAACCCGCCAGCCATGGTGTTTTTTGCCGGAATCGTCCGGCAGCGCGCCGCCGACCATACGATCACAATGCATTAACAGCAGCGTTTCTTCATCGCGTTCGAAGATACGCGCGGGTGTAAAGGGACCAACGTAGCGCGCGACTTGCGACAGCCGCACCTCATCCACGGCGCCGGTGAAGAAACTGGTGGGCCGGCTGCGCGCGTCCGGATCGGCGCCGATATACAACGGGTGACGGTTGCTAGTGGGCTCGGCATCGGTCGTCTCCGAGGCTTGCAATTGCCCATTAACATACCACGCTGCCCACTGTCCATCGAAGACCACGGCCACATGCGTCCACTCATCCCACTTCCAGGGAGTTGTGGTGGGCAGCTTCAGATAGCCGGCGGTGGTTCCGACGTAAGCGATCGGGGTGGTCGCCCCGGCACCGGCGTCCGACCAGAAAATGCCATAGCTGGAACTCTGAGTCTTGGCCACCAGCGCCACGCGCCCCTCCGGTGCCGCGCCGCGTACCCAACATTCCAATGTATAAGCCGGCGGCGCCGGGGGCAGTAACACGCGTACCGCGCTACCGCCGTCAAGCTGAAGTACTCCGTTCTCCCGCGGCACGGCGCCCGCCAGTGCTTCGACACCTTGCAACTCAACCGGCACGGCGGTCTGGATCTCGATCGGTTGTATCAGACCACTGCGTAAGGGATACCATAGCCGGGCTACTACATTCACGTGCGGTTCGTCAGCACCCAGGGCCGGGGCTGTCGCGTGGACCGCCACCGACATTTTCTCACCCGCGTCGAACATGCGATCGACGGACTCGTATTCCAGCTTCCAGCCGGAATTGGCTCGGACGGCCAATTCACAACGCGCGGATCGCCCGGCGGCATTGGCTAAATTGATAGTGAAACTCGAGCGCGTGGCGGCATCCACTCCAATGACGGGTTGCCCGTGGATATCAAGCCAGTCGCCGTGCGTCAGGCCGTTCATCTCGTCAACCTCGGCACCGAGCACGAAATCGCTGGCATAGACGCCGCCGATCGGCAACACGGCGGTGGTGATGCGATCCGGTCGGACACGCACGAAGGTGACGTGATGTATCGAAGCTGAGTCCCGGTAGCGCGTCCGATGTCCGCCCGTGGTGGCCAGGGCGTAATAGTGCACGTTATCGACCAGTCCGTCGTCGCGGTACATGTGGATATGGCCGGCATAAATCGTCGTAGGGCGACCATCGTTGACGAACAGCGCGTGGGCCTCGGGCCAGTTGCAGCCCTCATACCGCGGTGTCCAGCGTGGATGGTGCAGGAAAACGAACACCTGGCCGGCGTCGCTGGCCGCCAGATCCTGGCGCAACCAGTCCAGTTGTTCAGTGCTGAATTTCTGGTTCTTGGCCGGCTCGTTAAAGGATTGGGATTCGTCCGAAAAAAGTACAATGAAGTGTGCCCACTTGTATTCAAACGAGTAATACAGCGGGCCGAAGTGTTCCTTGTACAAGCCCGTGTGACCACCGGCGCGTTGTGGTCGAGCATACACGTCATGGTTACCCGGGACCGGATACCACGGCATGTTCAATCCACTCATTACAGCCTTGAATTCCTGCATCTGCGCGCGCCACTGCTCAGGTTTGTTGTAGCCCTGAATCAGGTCACCGACTGTCATCACGAAGTCCACATCCAAGCGGTTGACCATCTCGACCGCGTCCGCCAGCACCTCGACACTTTCCACCGGACCACCCTTGTGGTCGGCAAAGATCATGAAGTCGAATGATTCACTGTCTTCCGGAGCTTGAAGCTGCTGCCCGCTGGGCGTGCCGGCGTTAACCGGCAAGCGCTCGCCGATCCCCCGCGCTCCCGTTCCCACCAGTGCCAACAAGGCGAGAAAAATACCGCCAGAAACCGCCAGTTTTGAAGATAATCGCATATGTCCAATTCCTGTGAGTAGACGCTTACGGTGCCGGCTCAAGCCGCAGATAGTCCAGGCCAAACATGTACTTCTTAACCGCCTTTTCGTGGGCGCCAACTATTTGCACGCTGATTTGGTTTTCGCCAGCACGCAAGTCGAAATCACCCAACAACAATTCTTCCGAGACGATTACGCCATCATTGTAAAAATCTCGTGGTTCGCCGGCGTTTTTGCCGTTAATCGCCAGTTGCACGAGGCCATAGTCGACCGCTTTGACAAAACGGGCGTAGACGTGCTGTTTTCCTTCTTTCTCGGGCGTGAACGCCAGGACCAGTTGCTGGCCTGGCTGGGCATCACGCCACCACATGTGGGCTTCATTGCTGCATTTGTCGATGCCCTGCGGTTCGGGTGTGCCGGGACCCGCGACGATCCGCATTTCCTCGCCTTCCAAGGCACCGGCGACGCGCGGTACGACGTACGGCGGCAGCTCCACCACGCGCAGGTCGTCCCGCTCGATCGGCTCGCGGTTGCTCGTCGCACCGGGTCGGGCGTACCAGTAGGTGACGACCGACATCTGCGGCACGCGCACCTTGTCGTGCCAGTGCCACAGCTCCATGTCGAACCGGAAGCTCTTTTGGAACGGGATACGGTCGAGGATGTGCCAGCGGTAGACCGACGTGTGGCCGTAGTTGCCCGGTCCGTCGCAACGCGGCTGGCCGTGGTAGGCGTGCATGAACGGCTCGTTGCAGCACCAGGCGTAGCCGTAGTAGTCCTCCGTACCGGTGCCGAAGTGGCTGGGAAACGTCTCGCCGTCCACGTAGATCTTTTCATCGCCTTCGCCCCACCAGGTCTTGACCGGATTGGCGATCGCGAACGCCGCCCCGACGAACACGCCCCGGCCCTTGATATCCACGTAGTTCCAGTCCTGCATCGGGCGTGTCGGCACGTCGAACTCACTGCGCCACTGGGCGTGAAAGTGCATGGAGCGGCGTGTCCAACGATAACTATCGGTCGCGATCTCCAGCTTTACATTCACCGGCACGCCGCCCAGGTTATGAACCTCTACGCGTGCTGACTTCCGAAACGGCATGATCCAGTGAGACCACATTTCGCCGCCTTTGGTGACGCGCGTCCTGGGGCTGTCTTCCTTCTCCCGGAGGGTCTTCAATAGCGTGCCAGAATCCTCGTCCGTCCACGGCCACCCGCTGGCCTTCACCGACCTCACGTATGCGGCCACTATCTCCTCCACGAGGTCAATCGCCTGCCCGGGTGCTGTGAGACCGAGCGGGAGGGACTCATACGGGTTGACACCCGGTGTCGCGCCGAAAAAGTCGCCGAGCGGGCAGCACACAGTCTGTTCGCCGTCAAACTCCATAACGAGCATGAGTTGCCGCAGCGCCTGCTCCATGTCAGCCGCCTCGACCCTCGCGCGCACGCCGATGATCGCTGCGGGTACAGCGCATCGCGCCTTCCACGGGTAGTAAATCTCTCCCGGTTTGAGGGCAAACGGTCGGTTCGTGGGCACAAACGCCTTGGGTCGGGCGCCCGGCGCGCTGTCCACCTGTCCCATGCGCATCTCCAGAATCTCGTCGTTGAGAAGAGTGGGATTGGTCACGCCACCTCGGCGCGGCGAGGCCATCCAGGAAGCCGCATCGCCGATCTCGCCCGCCAGTGACTCCAGGTCTGCCGGATTGAAACTGGCCACCTTCGCCCACCCTGGATACGTGCGATAGTTGACGTGATAGTAGAACCCACCCTCGTCGCTGGTCACTTTGCAGTGCCTGGCGTAAGGAATCGGAAAGTAGAGGTTCCAACCGCGGCTGCGCTCGCCGGCGAGTGGTTCGGGGATGCCCGGATACTCGCCGCCCAGCAACTCAGTCATCGGCGCTTCCAGCACCGGCGTATCGTTGTGATCAAGGTAGATGCGCAGCGTGCCCTTCGGGTTCGCCGACCAGATACGCACGATTGCGCCGGGGCCGTCGGCGTCCATCATGACGTACTCGGTGCGCCCGTCCCGCTCCTCCGTGCGCAGGTACTGGCCGCAGTCGGCGTTCGCAAACCAGTCCTCCTCCGGCGAGACGGACTTGCGGTCATAGCTCGAGAACTGCCGGCAGGTGTACGGCGGGTCAGGAAACTCGGCCAAGTTGGCCAGGTCAGTCATGTCCGTCAAGAGCGTTTGCGTCGAGATAATCTTTGAGGCGGCGCAGCCTGACGATGGAATGGCGACGAACGCTAACAGGAACATAGTAGTCATGATGCGCATACTTAAGTCTCCCATATCTGAACGACGAAGATGAGCCTCGGCCAGCGGTAACGCGGCGTCGGATTCAGAGTGCATGGTATGGCAGTCACCCGGCGGTGGCTACTTCTCGGCTTTGAGCTTTTGCCGCAGACGCGCGTCCAGGTAAGGTTGCAGGTCGCCGTCGAGCACGCGTTGAACGTCGCCGACCGCCAAGCCGGTACGGTGATCCTTGACATGAATAGTCGAGCCGTGCAGCACGTAGCTGCGGATCTGGTTACCCCAGGCGATTTCGCCCTTGTCGCTGTATAGCTTGGCCAGTTCCGCGTCGCGCTTGGCCTGCTCAAGCTGTTCGAGCTTCGACTTCAGGATGCTGAGCGCCACGCGCTTGTTCTGCACCTGGCTGCGCTCGTTGACGCACTCGACCACGATGCCACTCGGTTTGTGGCGCACGCGTACCGCCGTGGCGACCTTGTTGACGTTCTGCCCGCCGGCCCCGGACGCCCGACAGTAGAACTCAATATCCAGATCGGCCCCGGCCAGCTCGATATTGGCATCCTCGAATTCCGGCAAGACGTCCACGCCCACGAAGGACGTCTGGCGCTTACCCTGGAAATTGAACGGGCTGATGCGCACCAGCCGATGCACGCCGGCCTCGCATGACAGGTAGCCGTAGGCGTATGGCCCCTCGACGCGGACCGTAACCGACTGGAGGCCGGCTTCATCCCCGGGATTCCGATCAACTTCGGTAACCTTATATTTGTTGCGCTCGAAATACATCAGGTACATGCGCAGGAGCATGGCCGCGAAGTCGCACGAATCGGCCCCACCCGCGCCCGCTTGAATACTCAGGAAACAAGATCGTTGGTCGTTCTCGCCCGACAGCAGCGTGAGCAACTCGACCTGGTCGGTTCGCCGGGCGAGTTCGATCAGTTCGCGCTGTACCTCGGCGCGCGAATCATCATCGGCCTGTTCTTCAGCCAGTTCGAGCAGTATGGCGGCGTCGGCGGATCGGGAGATCAAGGTCTGGATCGGCTCGACCTGCGCGCGCACTTCCTTAAGCTCCCGCACAACCACCTGGGCCGCCTCCTGGTTGTCCCAGAAGCCGGGCTTCTCCATGCGCGCGGCCAGTACAGCGATGCGGGCGGACTTGGTCGGCAGGTCAAAGGGAGTCCCGAATCGCATGGATTCGGGCGGTGAGTTCAGTGAGTGTGGCACTCGGATCTTCGTACTGCAATTCTACCATCTTACATCCTCAAGACCGCGGCACAACGCCGATGGTCGGCCTGGACTCTCGCGCCCTACCCGCCTGCCTTTTCTATCGGTGTATCCGCTGAAGTTTCAAGCGGTGGCGAGCGCCGCTTTCTTCAGAGCTTTGACCTTGTCACACTTTTCCCACGTGAAGTTCGGCAAGGGCCGGCCGAAGTGACCATTACGAGCGGTCTCGGTGTAAATCGGACGCCTGAGATCCAAATGATCAATAATGGCGCGGGGCGTCAGCGGGAAAATCTCACGGACCAGTTCGCTCAGGATCTCCTCGCTGGCTTTGCCGGTGCCCTCGGTGCTGACCAACACACTGACGGGCTCGGCCACGCCGATCGCGTACGCAAGTTGTACTTCGCAGATCTCCGCCAACTCGGCCGCGACGATGTTCTTGGCGATATAGCGCGCCATGTAGGTCGCCGACCGGTCGACTTTGGTCGGATCCTTGCCCGAAAAAGCCCCGCCGCCATGCCGCCCGCGACCGCCGTAGGTATCCACGATGATCTTGCGTCCGGTCAGGCCGCAATCACCCGCCGGGCCGCCGATCTCGAAGCGCCCGGTGGGGTTGACGTGGATGGTAATGTCGTCGTGCCACCATTCGCCGAGGACGGGCCGCAGGATCTCGTTGGTAACCTCGCGCTTGAGATCGTCCTGGCGTTCGTTCCAGGACTTGTCGTGCTGCGTGGCGAGCACGATTGTATCGACCCGCACGGGCGTCAGGCCTTCATACTCGACCGTGACCTGCGATTTGGCGTCCGGACGCAGACCGGCGATCAGGTTTTCACGCCGAACGTGCACTTGCTGTTCAACCAGACGGTGGGCCAAATGAATCGGCAGCGGCATCAGTTCCGGCGTCTCGCGGCAGGCAAAACCGAACATCATGCCCTGGTCGCCGGCGCCCTCGCGGTCAACACCCATGGCGATATCGGGCGATTGCCGTTTGATGGAGGTCAGGACGCAGCACGATTCATAATCAAAGGCCATGTCACCCGACGTATAGCCGATGTCCTTGATGGTCTGGCGGACGATATCGGGGATCTCGACGTACGCCTTGGTCGTCACTTCGCCGGCGACGACTACCATACCGGTCGAAACCAGGGTCTCGCACGCCACTCGCGAGTATTTATCCTCCGCCAGCATGGCGTCCAGCACGGCGTCGGAAATCTGGTCCGCGACTTTATCTGGATGCCCCATGCTGACCGATTCGGAGGTGAACAAATGGCGATGCGGATTGGCTGAATTCTGCAACGTGGGCTCCTTCCTAACAAGCCTGCTGATGAATAGATCTCACTATTCTATTGTAACACGGTAGTTTAGCTTCTCCCCGCTCCGGCAACAACCACGGTCGATAATAGCGGATAGCTAAGGGTCCCTGACACTATCGGCGACTCGCGAATCAGCGAAGTGGAGCGTGATATTGCCCGCGTCGGGCACATGATCCGAGCCCCGAGCGCAAGCGAGCGGGTCCGAAGACCAACTGTCTGTCCACGAAGACCCCGCGCTGGCGCTTGGGGCTCTGATCAGCCCCGCCGATAGCGTCACACACCCGATAGCTAACAAACGCCGCGAATTATCCCCCGCCGACCAGGGCGATGAACGGATCGATATCGTACGCGTTCACGATGCCGTCGGCGTTGCAGTCGGCCCCGGTGGGTTCGCAGTCGGGGTATTGCTCGTAGTATGCCTCGAACTCCGGGTAGCTGGACACGGCCAGGATGAAGCCGTCAATGTCGTACACATCGATCGCGGCGTCACAGTTCATGTCGCCGTGGGGATAGCCCTTGACGCCGAGGCTGTGGTGGGCGCCCGCAACGAGTGCCACGAAACCCACGTTCGGCTCCGGCACGTCGCATTGGCCGTGGTGCGGGTAGCCGGACCAGCCGGGCTGGCCGGCGCCCCACGCCACGATCGAGCCGTCGGTCCTAAGGCCCAGACTGTGGTACCCGCCTCCCGCGACGGCCACAAAGTCCGTGTTCGGTGCCGGCACGTCGCATTGGCCGTCGACGTTTCCTCCCCACGCCACAATCGAACCGTCAGCCTTCAATCCAAGGCCGTGCCACTCGCCTCCCGCAATCGCGATGATATCTCTGCTGAGATCGCCACCAACAACCTGCGAGCCTTAGCCGACGATCGAGCCGTGGCCGTCCTGCGCCGGGGCGGTCCCCACAGCCAGCAGGCCCGCCGTGGCGCAGCCGCATACCAGCGTGACGATATGCCGTTTCATCGCAATCCCTCCGTTGTCAAGGTGTCTCGCACGCTCTCATCATTCATCCCCGACGGCGCGCCGGATCAGCCGCCGCCCACCAGGGCAATGAAACCATCAATGTCGTAGGAATTCACGTCGCCGTCGCCGTTGCAGTCGGCCAGCATGCGGTCACAGTCCGGGTACAGTCCTTCGTAATCGCACTGCGGGCTCAGGGCGCAGATGAAGCCGTCGATGTCGTAGGAGTTCACGGCCCCGTCACAGTTCATGTCGCCCGCTGTCAGCTCGCACTCGTCAGGGATGCCGTTGTCGTTAACGTCCAAGCTGGTTCCGTCGGCGATGTCGTCCCAGTCGTCGACGCCGTTACCGTTGCAGTCGATCTCCCGAATCCACTGCCCGAGATACAGCATGCTCTGCAAAAACTCCTGGCAGATGTCCGGCATGTCATCATCAACGACTTCGATACCGAAGGCCCACAAGCCCAACTCGGCATACGAATAATTCGTCGAACAGCCGGATACGAAATAGGCCACATCGTAGATCGAGCCGATATCGTACGTCCCGCCCCCTGCCGCGGCGATCAGATCGCGGAACTCTGCCCCTACCGCCATATACCGGTCATGCTCGGGGCAATGATCGGGAATGTGCCCCCAGACCCACATGATCCAGGGCACGTAGCCGTGCAGGTCGACGTGCACCCGCACGGTGGGATGCGCGATCAGGAAGTCCCTGATGGCGGTCGTCTCGGGCTCGGAGAACGGGTACGGGCCGCCCCAGGGACTCTCGCCGCTGCCGGGACCGTCCCAGTTGCGGTTCAAATCTACGCCGTTCGCGTTCCAGCGGCTGTAATCGACATAGCCATCCGGATTCATGATCGGCAGCAGATACCACTCCACATTGTCGACCAGATCTGTAGTGCTGGGGATCGAGCCTGGGCTGTAATGTGACAGCAGGTAGTTGGCGACGTAGGCCACAACCGACGAGCCCGCTGCTTCGTTGCCATGCTCGGCACCGTGGTAGAGCACGGCGGGTTTCACGTCGCCGGGTCCACTGATACGCAGAGCCCACAGCGCCCGTCCCTCAACCGACGTGCCGACCTGGACCATCTCCGCCAGGTCGGGATATGTGGCGACCAGATCGTTCATATACTGCACGTGTTCATTGTACGTGCGTAGCGAGTCAAAGAAGCCGCGTACCCGCGTTCCGCCAAAACGCGCGTCCAGGTATTTTTGTAGATCATCGACGATCACGTCGTAACGCAAGCCGCTGATGGCTAGATACGGCTGTGCCGCCGGCGCGATGCGCGCGTCGATCGGGCCGATGCGGATGACCTCCGACCAGACCTGGAAATCGTCACCCAGTGCGGCGAGATCATGCACGGTGTACAGATCCGCCTCATTGGTAACAGCAATCCGCACCACCTGGTAACCCTCGTAGCCGCTTGGCTGGGCCAGGACCGGGTGGCTAAAACCAAGGCCGATACCAATCACCAGCAGACCAGCACAGAACGCGTTAGTACGTAACATAATTCTTACCCTCAGCTAAACAATGCCCTTGATTCGGCCAGGTAGCTCACTCCCGAGCCGCGGGCTTCAATCCACGTATCTCAACGAGTTATATTCCAGTTCCAGTATAACTGCTTAAGGCGGCCAGCCGAATGAAATCTCATACCGCTGGGCCGAGATTCCCATCTCGGCCCCGACGAGGCAGGATTCCCATCCTGCCCCGCTCGCGGGAGAGGATTCCCGCGAATGTGGGTGCGAGAAAGGATTCTCGCACCAGGCGTAAACGGCGTAAGACGCGTCTTGCTGTAAGTACCTATCTGCTCTTCTCTGTGGTCTCTGTGTACTCTGTGGTGGGTCATTCCCGCGGGAGTCGCTTTCGACGCCGGCGCGCCGTCCAGGCGTCCAGGCTCCACGGGCCGGGACCGTTCGCGAGGATGAAGAGCATCGCGCCCATTAGTGCGAGGTTTTTCATGAACTGGATCATCTGCTGCTGCCTGGCCGGTCCATCCGCGAACGTCCAGAAGTCGTGGAAGAAATACGTCGCCAACAGTAGAAACACCAGTAGTAACGCCGCCCCCAGCCGGGTCCGGTATCCCACAATGAGCGAAAGTCCGCCAGCGATCAGAAACACGATCGCGCCGGCCAGCGCGATCCCGGGCAACGGGACGCGCTCATCGGCCATATATTCGGTCACGGCCGCGAAATTCGGAATCTTGTTACCCGCGGCACTCATCAGAAAGATTGCCGCCAGGCAGATTCGACCAATCACCGTGACGATGCCCTTTATCACGTTCATGCCGACGTTCCTCCAGGCTCCGGACAATCATACCCCACCCCGCATCCCGAGCAATAATGACAGACCAACTCGTCCTGTAAGGACGCGATGAACGTAGCCCAGAGTGAAACGCTGGGAGACGATCACCCCCACCCACCCCGGGTCCCGTTGGGATGACGCTATGCCCCCCGAGTGGCCTACCCTCACTTCGTTCGATCACCGTTTCGCCGGGTACGAGCGCTTCTCGTAGCAAGTGCCTGGAATAGCCTTGAGGAAACGCGTGGGCATCAACTTGTGTAGCCCTCCCGTGTGGTGGATCTGTTGAAATGAGACAGCGCCGGACCGCGTGCGTGCGTGGAACAAATGTAGTTCGTTCTTCGCTCTCGTCATTGAGACATACATTAGTCGGCTTTTCTCTGCCAGATCCTCTCCCGCACTTGCATTTCCGGGAACAGCGTTGTCTTCAAGACCTACAACACAAACTACGTCCGCCTCAAGTCCCTTCGCGCCCTGCAATGTCATGACATGAACGCTGGCCCCTGAGCTATAATCAGAGACCGCCTGCCACTTGTTAACCCAATCCTGGAGCTCCTCAGTCAGGGCCGAGGCTGAACTCCAGGGCCTGAGGAGGGTCGACGCCTCCTTAAGTAACGCGTCAACTTCGTCGTCGGTGTAGAGTCCCCTGAGATTAGCACAACTTTTGTTGACGGACACCAGCAAATCATCTTTGGAGCGCGATGCTCTCTGCAGGCTGTCCCAAAGCGAAACGCCCTCTCCTACGACCGTATCCCAAAGGTGGCTTATACGCGACAACCCTTCTTCCCTCCTTGCCTTGTTCTCGTCGCTCCACGCGCGACTTGATGGCAATGGCGAGCCCGGTCTATCCAACATCGCGTGAATGCACTCGCGCAGCGCCAAACTCTCCTCCTCGGCTGCGAGCCAAGTCGCGAGACGCGCCAGAATGGGGAGCCCCTTGCCGGGCAGAGGCTCTGGCGCGAAGTACGGCATCCTTGCCCGCCTGAGTTGCTCCCTGATTAGTGATGCGTAATTGCGGTTTGGCACGAGCACCAATACGTTCTTCGAAGGAAGTGCCTTGTCGATGATCTTCAAAACGATGCGCGCCTCCTGCTTATCGCTCGCGACATTGTGAATCTGGATCTTGGGCCCATCGCCATGCTCGTACTCCAGCGCCCCCTTCTCCATACGGATCGCGTCGTACTGACGCACCACCCCGAGCGCCCCGTCAAGTATGTGCCTGTGACAACGGTACGATCGTGTCAGGGGTTCCACCCTCGCATTCGTACCGAAGTGCTGCTGGAAGTTGCGGACGTACTCCGGCGATCCCCCGCGCCATGAGTAAATACTCTGGTCGTCATCGCCGACGACGAACAACCCGTCCTGTTGACTGTCAGATAGTATCCTAATGAGTTCAAACTGGCCAGCGTTGATATCCTGATACTCATCAACGAGCAGCTCCACCGCTTTGGCCTGGTACTGCGAAGCCAGCTCTGGGTGCGCACGTAGAAGCCTACCTGCTAAGAGTATCTGGTCATCGTAGTCGATTGCGTTGCACGCCCGCAGAATGGACTCGTACCGAGCGCAGATAGCGCATTTCGAACAATCCTCCGGCTCACACTTGCCACATTGACGGCACTGTAACGTCTCCGCACAGGCATCGCGCTCCAGGTCGGCGATCTGGGCGGCATCGCCGAGTAGAATCGCCTTCGTCGCATCAGACGTGACCACGCGCGGGCGCTCGCGAAGACCGATCTGTGCTGCATTCTCTCGAATGATCGCGTATCCGAGACTGTGCATCGTCCGGATTGTCTCAGGCTGGCAGCTTGGCTCGACATACAGCTCACGCGTCTGAGGATTTGAAATCCGCGCGCGCATATTCGCTGCGGCTGCCGCCGTGAATGTGACAACAGTGATCTGCGCTGGATCGACCCGCTTCTTTTCGATAAGGTGCTTAATCCTGAGCGCAAGCTGATACGTCTTTCCTGTTCCCGGACCAGCTAGGAGGAGTAGTGGCCCTCGTTGCTCATGCAGTCGTGCAGTCATCCTGTGCACTCCGTTCCGCTGCTCCGTGCTACCACCGCCAGTAGCATTCCGAACGCCCCACCGGCGGCGAGAACAAGCTTCGACATTGAGACCATGGACTCTACCCGGGATTCCATGTCCCTGCTACTAGCGAGTACCGCCATATTGCGCGAGGTCGAGTGGTTGAGGCTACTATCGGCGATTCATGTCGCCAGGGAATCCGAGTCGCGAGCGCCAGCGACCGGTCAAAATCCAGCGCTCGCGCTTGGGGCTCAGATTGAGCGCTCAGCCAAAACGTCCGGCACAGAGGCCGAACGCTACGGATTTGTGCGATTGCGGCCCTGTTCCGCCCTACGGTTCCGCGCCGAGTTCGACGCGTTCTTCCCCGTCTTTCTGGATGCGGTGCATGTAATCCTCGCAGCGGGCCAGCATGCCGATGAATTGGCCGCCGGGGACGTAGCCGTATTCGCCGATCGGACTGGCAATGCCCAGGTAGTTCAGCTCGCGCCAGGCGTAGCGGCCCAGGCCGGTGAGCTTCCAGTTCAAGCCGGTCTGCACGTCACACGCCTTGCACAGCAAATAACCAACGGTCGACCGGCTCAGCAGCGCGTCCGGCGGGATGTCCGCCGACTTGATCAGACCGTCGGCCTGGAGCTGTCCGGCCAGAGTCCCGTAGTCACCCTCGAAGACCGTCCCATTAGACAGGATGTATACGGCGCGAAAAGCCGGCTCGGCGGTCAGGTACGGCTGGTCGGCGATATATTCCGCCAGGGCCCCGTTACCCTCGGTCGGCACCGCCGGCTGCGTGGTGCTGGACAAGCGCGGCGAAGCCGCCTGGCAGCCGCACAATCCCACGACGATCATTGCGGTCAATAGCACCCGGATCATCAGAAGCTCCAAGTCAGGCCGGTGAAGATGAAGTGCCGCGAGTCGCGATCCTGATACGCGTCGCCGGGGAAGAAGGTCCCCCAGCGGGCCGTCCACGACACGTCCGAAGCCAGCCGCCAGTTGACAAAATAGTCCATTTCCCAGCCGACGTGCCCGTCGAATTGCTGGGCGGTGAAGTCACTGATCGCGGCGCGCGTGCGATTTTTGTGATACAGGAACCAGTTCGTGCCAATTTCCAGATTGCGGAACAACTCGATCTTTTCCAGCGGCGCCAGCGACGCTCCCGCCCGCCAGATGTGCATATTGCTCGGCGTGAATCCGGTGGCGATACCCGTATCCCGGTAACCGAACGCCACGAAACTACTATCCTTCCGGTCGGGGTAGTTGCCGCCCTGCGCGTTGGTCGGGCTGAACAGCCGATTCGGATCGCCGCTGGCGAACATGTATTCCGCTGAGACGCGCGGCCGCATCGCCGTATCGAACAGGTATTCCAGGCCGATGTCCCAGCCGTAAGCCGCGACGGTGTCCCGCCGGAGGAAATCGCCATCGCCATAGCTCTGCCCGGACTCGTAGACCGCTTCGGCCCAGTAGCGCAGGTTGTGCGCGAGTTCGCCATGCGAGCCTAGGCCGACGTAGCACGTATCGTAAGCGTAGCCCTGGAAACGGTCCCTGGGCCGTTCGTCGGTCTTGTCATTGTTCCAGAAGGTGTAGATGAACGGCTCATGCCGCTCAAAGCCGTGATAGCTCAACTGCGCGCCAAAGAGGTACCGGTGGCTGTGGCTGTCGACCGGATCGCTACGGTCGATGTTGGGATAGCTACCGATGGTCTTGCCGAAGAGGCCCTTGAGGCGGAAATCATGGATCTGGCCGATCACCGTGACGGCGTCCAGCGGCATGTCCAGGGCGTAGCCGGTACCGAACTGCGTGGCCTGCCGGCCGATGCGGGCTTGCAGTTGATACGGATCGGACGGCTCGGTCAGCCGCAACGCCCGGCCGATATCGACGCGGTACCAGGCCCGGTCGAAATTCGGCCCCCACCAGTCCTGCTGGCGATCGATCTCGTCGCCGTGACCGAAGTAGGTATACCGCAGCTTGACGCGCGCGAAGAATTCGTGCGTGCCGTCATCGAGTTGCAACCGCGTCCAGAATGACAGCCCGGGCCGTTGCACGTGGCGGGATTTCTGCAGGCCGTCATCGAAATGGAAGAGGTAGTACTCGAGCCAGCCGCCCCACTGGAAATCGACCAGCGAACTGACCGGCGCCATTTCGGCACGCTCCTCCTGGAGCTTTTCATCGATCAATCGCTGCTGCTGGAGAAAGCTGCGTGGTGGTTCGGCGTCTTGTGCCGGCGCCACGGCCACCACCCCCCAGATTAGCACGCTCGTTAAAATAGCAAGCCCCAATCGCATCAGATCCACTCGCTATGACAGGTTTTCAAGTCCGGCCGTGGCGATCCAACCAAAGTACCGTGCCGCAATCAGCGCCATCCAGCGGCCCGACCTGCCCGCCGCGATGATAGGCATCAACGGCGGTGAATGGTAGGATGCGTCACGGTGGCATCCGTGTCAATCGTGAGCAGGCCGATGAACAGGGAAATCGAGGTAAAATTCCGGCTCGCCGATCCGGCCGATTTGCGGCAATTGCTGGTTAAGTGCGGCGCCGAGCGACTTGATTTCGTGCATGAGATCAACCATATCCTCGATACACCCAAGCGGCGGTTGCTGTCGGCGGGACGGGGTTTACGCATACGAACGTGGCGGTCGCTGGACGATGCCGAGCGTCATGGAGCGATATTGACGTTCAAGGGGCCGCGCGCCGCGGGCGAATTCAAATCGCGGACGGAGTATGAAACCGAGTTGCTCGACGCCGACACCGCCCTGGCAATCCTCGACCGGATCGGCTTCCACGAAGTCATTCGTTACGAGAAGCGCCGCGAGACCTGGCGCCTCGGCGACTGCGAAGTGGTACTCGATGAACTCCCGCGCCTGGGCTGGTTTGTCGAAATCGAGGGCCCCACCACCGACGCGATCCAGTCCGTTCGTCAACGCCTCAACCTGGCGGACACGCCGGTAGTCGCTGAAACTTATGTCCACCTGACGGCTAGGCATGGCGAAGTGGACGACATCGGTCGGATTTGCCTAACCTCTGACTCACCTGCGTGGCAAGACCGTCCGCGTTAAGCAATCTCCCGCTTTCTTGCGCTTTCATGTGGACAATCCTGCAGATACGTGTTAACATTTCAATAATTGACGGGGAAGGACATGAGACTCTGGGCCATCGGAGTGATTGGTGGTGTAGTTGTGGGGGGGGTACTTTATTGTTATTGTCAGCCAGCCGTCATCTTAACCAAAGAGCCAGACACAGCACTCCACACCGGTTTCGTGCCGCAGGCCATTGACTTTGGCGATCAGCAGTGGGGCCAGACACTCCCATTTCGATTCACGTTTGTTAACGGCTCCGAGAAACCGATGGCGGTCAAAGAGATCGTACGATCTTGCGGCTGTACTCTCCTGGACCTGGAAAAGCACCGCCGGATTGCCATACTGGCGCGAGAGAGCCTTGAGCTGAACGGCACGCTGGAGGTCGGCACGGAGCTGGGCAGGCTTGATCGCGATATAACACTTGTATTCGCCGATGCACGGGAGTTCACGGCACATATCTTCATTCGGGTCGTCCCCACGTATCGCGTAAGCGAGTCGCTCGTAGATTCGGGCGCGTCTCCCTGGTGGATGACACGGCACAGCACACTTCGGTCTTGTTCAGCGGGGATACCTCATTCCACCTACTTGGAGAGCCCGAGGTGAGTTCCGGGTGGCTCACCGCGAAATACGTCGAGGAGGGCCTCGGGCAGACAGCGGTCATCATCGACCTGCGGACGGAGAGACTCGCCGACGGCTTGAACTCGGGCACCATCCGAGTCCGCACGTCGGACGATGCGGTCCCATTGCGCGTAATCACTGTGAGAGCAGTAGGATTCCAGCCCTTGCGGGCCATACCATCCCAACTGGTCCTACGGGCGGGTGAACAGAAGCGAATCCGATTCGTCGACGGCAACGGTGAACCAGTAACGATCATTTCGATCGATAGCAGCGACATCGTGGATGCACAACTGTCCGAGGACGGTAGCTTGGTGCTCCGGAGGCGGGCATCGTCCGACGCGTCAGGCGCGGTATGCGTCCGCGTGGTGGACTCGCGGGGTATGAGCGCTCGTGTGTTGGTGCATATGCCCCAATAGTTTTCGGTGTGTTTCGTTCACAGGGAGAACTGCGATGAAGAAAGTGGTGTTGGCCGCCCTATCGCTTACGGTCGCGCTTCTGGCATGGCCGGGCCAGGCGGGGGCTGATAAGTGCTACGTACAGGATGGCGAAAAGCCGTGTTGCGTAAACAACTGCCCCGACTGCGACTGTGATGTCTGGGCAGAGGACTGGTGCGCACGGACGCAACAATACGAGCTTCTGATGTACTGCTCACTCGGAATTGGCTGGCAGCTCTGCGAGGACATCCCGAATTGGGTCCCAGCCGAAGACGGCTTGCATGGGAAATCGCAGATTGTGCTGTGTGGCGAGCTCGTGACTTGTCAGTCGTCGGGGCTGTACGGCGTGTCCAATGTGTGCCTTAGTGATTGCGCTGTGTGGAGTGATGACTGCAATCTGGAATCCTTCGGGCCGTACTGGACGACCATTACCGTCGGTGACCTCGGACAGGGTCCCTGCCACGACGACACGTGGATCGAGTAAGGCGTAGTCCGCAACCCGTTCAGACCCGATGGGCGATCCGGATGTAGAGGCGCCAGGAGACAGTATCTGACAGTTCTCAGGGTGGCCGTCTCATCTCAATTTCAGCGAAGCAGGGTTTGAGATCGTGCTGAACGTACTGGTTTGCTATCTGTTCGTCGTTCAAGCGCCAGCCGGAGTCTCCGAAGTGCCTTTCGCCCTGCGCATGGCCCTGCAGTGCCGGCGCGACATCGGCACTCTGGACATTCGCTGGCGGTCGCTGGAGCACCGCGAGGGCCAGCCCCCGAGGCGCGATTGGCGGGCGGCCTCGCTGAGCGGGCCGATCGAGAGGCTGCATCATTCTCGCCTGGCCTGGAACGGAGACTTCGCGTATGAGGATCTGGGCGATTCCGAGGGCGTCTATCAATACGACGAACAGGGTTTACCAGTCTGCGTCACGAGCCGAGGATGTCTCGTTGGGAAAAGCGGCGATGTGTGGGACTACGCGAGAGGCACGGCTGCGGCAAGCTTCTGGAAGAACAAGAACGTCGAAGAATGGCGACACTTCTGCCCGCTCAAGGATATCCGTGCGCTCGGCCTGGTCGCGCACCTCAAGTCGTACGAGCGGCTCGAAACGGATGACGTGCTCAAGCTGGGGCGCGGCGACAGCCTCTTTGAAGAGGAGGTCCTGGCCGACGGAATACACAGAGTGTCGCGCGTGGAAAACGCTACCGGCCAGCGCATGATCTGGTACATCAATCCGGAGAAGGGCTGGAATCCCGAGCGGGTGCTCGTCGAAAACAGCCTTGGCAACGAACTTGTCAGAGTCGAAGTGGTGCTCGAACAGTACGGTGAAGTATGGTTCCCACGGTCTTGCTCGACGTACGGACTGGGCACGCTGAGACGACACGTCGAGATAGAGCGCGCCACATTCAACGACCCTGGAATGAAGAAACTGCTGCCCGCGGTGATCGGCCTCGAACCAGGCGTACTTGTCTCCCCGCAGAACGGCTCGTTGCCGGCGGCGCCGCCCCCGGGCGGACATGTTTGGGACGGTCAGAAGCCGGTGAGCTACAAGGAATGGTGGGCGGCGGTGAAGAAGGGTAAACGGATGGGGCCAACGATGGAGTACCTCTGGCGAGAGGGCAGCGATCACATCTTTCCACAACAAGGGAACCTGCGGCCGCGTCTCGACGATCTGAGCGATTGGGAACGGTACGTCCTGCACTTCATCCGCAACTACAACCTCAACAAAGAACAGTCCGAAAAGGCGTGGAAGATCCACCGGCACTGCAAGGAACGAGCCGACGAATACTTGCGGAAAAAGACCGAGATCATAGACCGACTCGAAAAAGACCTTAGGCAGAACCCCGCAGACCCTGGCTTGCTGAAGAAGCGCGCTGCGCTGCGACAGCCCATCGATGATATCTTCAAGAAGGAACTAGTGCCACGCCTTGAGCGGATCCCGACGCCTGCACAGAGACAGCGGGCCGCTTCGCAACCCGCCGCGAGTAGGCCGTCGGTCATGCCCGGCACGCCTTAACGCGCCACTCAGCAGGCCTGCCGGGCTGGCATCCACCATCCAACAAGCCCCGTCAGACCGTGCGTCCCAGCCCGGTCCGGGACGCCGCACCGGCGCGTGCCGCCTTGACCGCGCGCTGTACTACCGTCTTGATGCCGGCGGCGTCGAGGCCGGCTTCCGCCAGTTGCGCGGCGCGCGAGCCGTGGGCGTAGAAGTGATCTTCCGCCATCCCGAGCAGGATGATCGAATCAGTCGGCAGACCCAGGCGGTTGGCGGTCTCCAGCACGGCACTACCAAAGCCCCCCGCCACCGAGTGCTCCTCGACTGTAATTACCGGCTGACCGCGGGTAATCGCCGTCGTGACCATATCCTTGTCGATCGGCTTGGCAAAACGAGCATTGACCACCGTGACATATATATCATCAGCGGCCAGTTTCTCCGCGGCCTCCAGGGCGTATTGCACACCGGTGCCATATGCCAGGATGGTGGCGTCCGGCCCCGTACGCATCACGCGGCTCTTGCCCAGGTGGAACGGCGGCGCCTCGCCGAACGGCGACGGCACCGTATCGCGCGGGTAACGGATGGCGAAGGGGCCGTTCAGCTTGAGCCCGAAGCGCAAGGCCGCCAGCAACTCCGGCTCATCCGCCGGCGACATCAACACCATTTTCTGGAAACAGCGCAGGAAGGCGATATCCAGATAACCGTGATGTACCGCGCCATCGCCACCCACCAGCCCGGCCCGGTCGATGCAGAAGCCCACCGGCAAGCCCTGCAAGACCACCTCCTGAAATACCTGATCGAACGCCCGTTGCAGGAAAGTCGAGTAAATACAGGCCAGCGGGCGCAGTCCACTGCGTGCCAAACCGGCCGCGACGTCGACCGTGCAGCTCTCGGCGATACCGCAGTCCAGACAGCGCTGCGGAAATTCCTCCCGGATTTTCGCCACGCCGGTACCGTCGGGCATGGCGGCCGTCAATGCACAGATGCGTTCATCCTCGCGCATCACCTGCGTGGCCGCGTCCGCCAGGGCGCGCGTCCAGCTCTTGCGCTCGGCCTCGATGACGCGCACCGAGTCGCCCACGATTTCCAGTCGCCCGGGACTATGGAAAGCGCAGGGATCGTTCATCGCCCAGTCACAACCCCGCCCCTTGATTGTATGTGCGTGCAGAAGCACCGGGTGCTGCACGTCCTTCAAAATTTCGAGGATCTCCACGAGCTGCCGCAGGTTGTGCCCGTCGATCGGTCCCACGTAGACAAATCCAAGCTGCTCGAAGATCTGCCGGGGCGTGACCGATACCTTGATGCTGTTCTTGAGCTGTTCCAGCGCGCTGAACACACTCTTGCCAACCAGCGGCACCTTGGGCAAAGCCGAACGCACATGGGCCTTGAAGCCTTCATAAGTACTACTGACGCGCATGCGCGCCAGATAGCGCGCCATGCCACCCTGCGTCTTGGCGATACCCATCGAGTTGTCGTTCAGCACCACCAGAAATTGCCGCTTGAGCGTCCCGGCTTTATTCAGACCCTCGAAGGCTACGCCGTTGACGATGCTGGCGTCACCGACCAATGCCACCACCCGCGAATCGCGACCGGTGGCCGAGTCCCCACGTGCCATGCCGACGGCGGTCGCGATGGCCGTACCCGCGTGTCCCACGTCGAACTGGTCGTACTCGCTCTCGGACGTGTTTGGAAAACCGCTGATGCCCCCGGCCTGCCGCAAAGTGTCGAACCTGGCATTGCGCCCGGTCACCAGCTTATGCACGTAGCATTGATGCCCCACGTCCCAGAGCAATCGATCCTGTCGGAAATCGTACACGCGGTGCAGCGCTAAAGTCAGTTCGGTCACACCCAGATTACTGGCCAAGTGCCCGCCATTCTGACACACGACGTTGATGATCCGCTCGCGGATCTCGCCGGCCAACTGATCGAGCTGCTCCATGCTCAAGGGCCGCAGGTCTGCTGGTGATCGAATGTTGTCGAGCAACTTCTTACTCAAGAGCGTTTATCCTCATCTTCCCCCTCGTGCTACCCATCCATGGGTCCTATCGATCTCGTATTACCACGTACTGCGCTAATTGCCTGAGCCGCTGCGCCGACTCGCCGAACGGCTTCAACGCGTCCAGTGCCGTGGTAATCTCCTGCCAGGCCCGCGTCCGGCTCTGCTCCACGCCGAACGCCGCCGGATAAGTCTGCTTGGCCGCGTTGGCATCCTTACCAACCTGTTTGCCAAGCGTTGCGGTATTACCGGTTACGTCCAGCAGGTCGTCGGCGATTTGAAACGCCAGACCCAGATGCCGCCCATAACTGGTCACTGCCTCGAGCACTTCATCATGAGCACCCGCACACAGCCCGCCCATCCGACAGGCAACTTCGAGCAGCCGAGCTGTTTTATGCAGGTGAATATATTTTACCAACTCCGGATCGGTCGCTAATTCGGTGCTGACCACATCCGCGCTCTGACCTTCGACCATGCCCAGCATGCCATTGGCCAGGGTGGCCGTCAGGCGGGCCGCCAGTTCGGGCGGATACTCCCGCGCCAGCAGCGCGAACGGATAAGCCGCCAACCAATCGCCGGCCAGAATCGCCAGGGCCTCGCCGAAAACCTTGTGGTTACACGGCTGGCCACGACGCAACTCATCATCATCCATCGCCGGCAGGTCGTCGTGGATCAGCGAAAACACGTGTACGCATTCCAGGGCGATCCCGGCCGCCAGCGCGGTTTCATCATCTCCGCCACATAACCGGCAGGACTCCAGCACCAACACCGGCCGCACACGCTTGCCGGGCAGCGCCACTGAATAGTGTACGGCGTCACCCAGCCGGCTGTGCGAATCGAATCCAGCTTCCAGCTTTTTCAAATGAGTTGAAAGCGCGTTATCGACCCGTTGTTGGACGGCGACATACCAATCCGGTCGCCCACCCTGGCCGCCCAAACACAATTCCTTTTTAGTACTCACATCCACGATTCTATCCGCATTCCGGTGTCCGCGGCCTGGCCGGACATTACTTGTTCCTACAGCATACGAGCCGCTTAGCTCACTTGCCAGAGCGAAGCACGCGAGATATCGTCATGCGCGTCCCCCTATTATCGGCTATTGTCGCGAGCCAGACCCGATGAGTGAGCCATTGAGCCCCGAATTGGTCCTCGCCGGCTACCGTGCTGGTGTCTTTCCCATGGCCGATTTCGACGGTCGGATATTCTGGTTCAGTCCGGATCCGCGCTGCATCTTCGATCTCGAGAACTTCCACATTCCACATACGCTCCGCAAGACGGTCCGCCGGTCGTTTTTTGAGATTCGTTTTGATACGGCTTTCGACCGGGTTATCGCCATTTGTGCCGACCGCCCCGAGGGGACTTGGATATCACCATTAATCATGTCCGTGTATTGTGAGTTGCATCGCCAGGGCCACACCCATAGCGTTGAAGCCTGGCAAGACAACCAGCTTGTCGGCGGACTTTACGGCTTGGCGATCGGCGGCGCGTTCTTCGGCGAGTCCATGTTCCATGCCGTCACGGACGCATCCAAAGTCGCGCTGGTGGCGTTGGTCAAACACCTGCGGCAGCGCGGCTATACCCTGCTTGATACGCAATGGCATACTCCGCACCTGGCCCGCTTTGGGACGGTTGAAATCCCCCGCGAAGAGTACCTGGAACGTCTGCGGCAGGCGACGCAACTCCCCTGCCGCTTCGTCGACGCGTAGCGGCCCATTGCGGCGATAAACCGGGATGGACCGCGGCCCAGTGTTACTTCGTGTTGGACGGCGTGCGTTCGGCCACGGCTTGGCGCTGCGCGCGGGTGGGCAGTTTCTGCAAGCGGGGCACCAACTCGCCATAGAATATCTGGTTAACCGGTGCCTGGATGCGCAGCATCTGCTCCTTGAGCCGGCCCAGCGTCTCGGCGCGTTTGATCTGTTTGGGCTGCGACACGTCGGACAAGTCGCGTAGCTCCGCGCGGATCCTGTCAATCTCGTCCTGATGCCGGCTGAGGTGCTGCTGCCCGCGCTCCTGACAATGGCGCAGGATCTTGTAGGCTTGTTCGGCCTGTTGCTCGTTCAGCCGGTACTTATCGATGAAGCGGCGTACGTAGCGCTCCCATTCGGTCTCGAACAGTTCCATCCCCGCGCCCTTGGCCTGGTCGTGTTCAGCCGCTGCTCTGGTCTGCGGTCCGGTCTCCAGCTCGCCGGCGCGTATGCGCTCGAACAGTTCCTTTAGTGGTACCAGCTTCTTCTTGTCCCAGCCGAACATTCCGATGCGGCGGATGCTACTGCCCCACTCTTCCACCGTAATATTCGTGCCAACCTCGATGCCGATCGATTCCGGGGTGAGCCGCTTGGGATGGTCCGGCTCATTGAACGATGCGGACAGCACGTCGATCACGTACGTCGGTTCCTCCCCGCCCTCGTGCTCCCGGTCGTACAGCTCGATGCGCTCAGGGAACCACACGTCGCCGTACTGTTTCAGCGTGCTGCGCACTTCGCGCACCACCTGATCGTTATTGAGGAACGCGTAGCGCACCGGGTTCCAGCCGCGCTCCGGGTCCAGGAGGAACAGATACACCCCCGCGCCGTTCGCGGAATGACGTGTCACTTCGTACAGGCCGTCGACAATCCGCGTTTCGTACGAGTATTCTTCCCCATGGCCCCAGATGATCCGGTGACAGTCGGCGCCTGATTCGATAACCGCCGTCATCCCCAGCAACCGGGGATTCGGCAGGAACCGAAGCCCCCGGCGCACCGTCGCGAGGGGCTCACCGTCACGATGCTCCCACACGGCGCCCTCGTACCGCAGGTAGCGCATGGGTAGGTAGCCCAGTTCGGGATGTGGCGTGCCGTCGCGTGTGGGAAACACCACGCCAGCGGGGTCGCCGTTGTCTTCGACCAGGTACTCGTCGCTGGTGAACTGGGAAGTGAAGTACCGCGGGACGTCAAAGGAATGCCAGCGGTGGATCATAAGCTCATCGTCGGGGGTCTTTGGCCGGTTGCAGCGCGTGCTCCAGATGACGTGCCCGGTCCGTAGCTGCTCCCGGGCGTTTTCCAGGCCGATTAGCGCCGGCGATCTGTCCTGTCCGCGTACCCCAATTGGCGCACAGGCGATCACTACAAGAAGAGCGTACGTCCTCACGGCGTGGCCTCCATGGAACATCACGTGGGCCTCACGCAGCCACCCGGTGCTACTTGGTGCTCTTCATAACGGTTTCCGGATTCAGTACTGTACCCGGTAATCCTGTAGTCGCACGGGTTGGTAGTCTGGTTCGTTGTCCGCACCTCAACCGTACACGAATTCACGCCCGGCGACAGCTTGTCTTTCACGATCCGTAGCTCGATTTCCTGCCCGCCATCACCCGCTTTGCCCGACCGCCTTGAGCACACCAGCCACGGGGCGTCGGCTTCCGGGGTGGCCGCCACGCGATCTGACTCCGACGAGAAGACGACCGACATCACGGGGTCGGCAGGGTCGTCGAAGAAGACCTTGCCGAAATGGACCTCGTCCGCCGACAGGTCCCAACTCCCCACGACCCACGCTCGCACCAGCACGCCGAAGGACCGACCGCTCGTCGTTCCCAGTTCAATATGCGCCCGTTTCCGACCTAATTTCTTGCCGGTCTCCATCCCAACTTCAATCGCCAGTTCACTCCCGGGTGTTACAACCCGACCTTGGTACGCCGACGCGTCGTGTGCGAGCACGCATCCGCACGTCGATGTGATTGAGTCAATAGTCACCGGTTGCGCAGTCTGGTTCACGAAAGGAAGCGATACGAACTGCTCGGTCGCCCAGGGGACTTCACCCAGGTCGAGCACCGGCTCCAGAAACCCAACGAAGTCCTCACCGACCGGTGCGAAGGGCGCCAGCACACTGGCGGTCTCCGTTGTTCGTGAATCGTCCGCCGCCAACCCCTTGAGCAGCACTATGAGGAAAAGAGCGGCCAAGCCCACGACCAGCCCGACAACACCCAGCAGCTTGAGCGACAGCCCTGCCTTCATGTTGTGACTCCCCGCATGCCCCCGTCCCTGACACGGGCCCCACCGTGCGGCGACCACCCCACGGCGCGGCCCCCCGGTACAGGGGACAAGGGGTCCGATATGAAGTATTGCGCGCCCCCCTATTGTTTGTCAAGGCGAAAACGGAGAATCAGGCGATTCCGGGACATTGGGGGGTATTTGCCCCTAGTCGGCGGTCGGCACAAGGGACTGGCACCGAGCGTGAATCGCCTCGATGGTTCAGAAACGCAGACCCCGTGAGGTGCCTGTCCCCCAGCCGACGATCAAAGTCGCTGGAGCGACTTGACACCCTCTTCGAGTATCAACTGCTTCTGCAATTCCAGCAGCTTTTGCTCCGGGCCGATCACCTTCAAAAAGCCGACGAAGCCCTCCGGCGCTTTGCTGATCCGCCAGGCTTTACGGTAGAGCCCCATCTTCCGCACGTGTTGCTTGATGGCACTGTTCAACTCAGGTGACGGCTCCATCACGATCTGGAACTTCGCGGTTGTACGCCAGTTGGCGATCGCCTCCTCGACAAACGACAGCCCGAAGAGGACACCGACGGTCATGACAGTTGCAATACTCCCAAGCAAGTATTCGCCCGCGCCCAGGGCCATGCCGACGCTGGCGACGATCCAGATGGTCGCCGCCGTGGTGAGCCCGATAACATGACCGCGCGTCTGGATGATGGCTCCGGCACCGAGGAAGCCGACGCCGGTGACTATTTGAGCCGCAATCCGCGCCGGATCGCCAATTTTGGCCCCTTCCGAAACGCGTATCGAGATCACCGTGAACAGCGCCGCCCCCAGGCAGATCATGACATTTGTCCGCAGGCCGGCGGGTTTGTCGTGCAGCTCGCGCTCGACGCCAATCAGCGCCCCCGCCACACCGGCCACCAACAACCGCAATAGCAATTCACCTTCGGGAACCATAACCTGAAAAGTGTACCCGCTGAGTTCGAATTTGGGAATCGGTCCTGGATAAGGGGTGAGGATTGGGGATGGAGGATTGGGGATTGAGGGTTGAGGAGTGAGGCTGTCGGCCCCTCCTTTAATGCGCCATTTGAAATTCGCAATTCGCCATTACTTCCCCACCACAAACTCTCCTTGACGCCCATCCGGGGTCAGTTAGACTTCCAATTGTCCAAAGCGGATTCAGATACGATCCGGCGATAACGAGAGGGCGAGGCTTTCATGGGAGGGCGAGGCTCCCACGGGAGGGCGAGGCTCCCGCCGAGCCGCACAACGGGTGGCACGGCTGTGTCAGCCGTGTCCCAGGGAGGGCGAGGCTCCCGCCGAGCCGAGGTAACGGCCTATTCCGGATCCGCCCAAGTGATGGACGTACGATGTCCCGGTAGCTCAACTGGATAGAGCGTTGGCCTCCGGAGCCAAAGGTTGTGGGTTCGAATCCCGCCCGGGACGTTCACTCTGGCCCAATCGCTACCTTGGGGTAATTGATGATTGTGGGGCATACATGTGATCATATTGAGTAGTAGATGTCGGGCGAAGTGCCGCAGACGCCGTGGACCGCAGGCGTCATTAACCAGAAATGAGACGTGGTAAATAACATGGGTAATGAGGAGTCTGCGTGGCTTGGCTTTCGTGAGGATGCCAGCATTCCCGACGTGCTGGAGACGTTGGAGAATGAGGTGCGCGGATTCGCAACTGTGTTGATCCGCTGCCTGGACAGTTGGTGGTTTGAATCCGTGCCAGAAGTTCGCGGAGTATTCTCTCGCTACCTGGATGAGGGTTCGTGTTTTCCATTCGGCTTCGTTCTCGATGGCGCCGGCCTCCTACGCATCCACGAAGAGGATGCGGAATTCTTCACCGGGTTCGATGAGGTGTGGTTGTGGCATGAGCGCATCCAGCCGCGCCAGCCTCCTCCAATCGCAATAACGTCAGAGGCAGCGCTTGCGCCACCGCGTGGGCCAACGCTTTACACAGATGAGGAATTGGGCCGACTGCGCGCATGGATGTTGACATCGCGATGTTCGCTCGGGTTAGGTGACGGCTGCGGCCTGAACTACATCACAAGTCTTCGCCACTGGGTGGATAGGCTCGAAAAAATACGTCCGGATGGTTGAATGACGGGCGTATTCGAACGTGCCGGCTGATCATGGAGTTCTGGTCATGACAGAAGACAGGCAACGGCAGAGAAGGCGTTTTATCTGGTTTCGCGGTGTCATCGGCTTTGGTTTGCCGGCGGGCGTGATTTATGCAGCGATGTATCCATTGATCTGGGAGGGTCAATCCGGATACATCAACCAGATGCTCCTGGGCCTGCGCTTTCTGCCACTTTGGGCAATTGGCGGCTACGTTTGGGGTATGTTCATGTGGAATCAACTCCCGAGCAAAGCAAAGGAAAAGGACGGCGAAGACCAAGCGTAGGTGGTATTGGATGTTGATTTCCAGACACAGTGACCAAACCTGGAAGTACTGCCCTTCCAACGCCAGTGAGAAAGTCCGCGAAAGGGGGATATGTCAATGGTAACAGTTCACTCGCTTGCAGAGTCGGCGGCGGGTAATGGAGGGAGGTGGGTGGTTTGCAGGTAGATGCGCAGGGCGGTGGCGAGCGTGTGCAGCGGGTCGTGGCCGCGCAGGCGCAACGTGCGGTAGACGCTCATCAAC